>NZ_JBSFRG010000021.1:0-102093 GCF_053589115.1 Rhodococcus sp. NPDC003383
TCGACGTAGGTGTCCTGCGGGAGCCGGGCGAGCAGTTCCGGGGCCCGGGGAACGAGCCGGCGCGTTTTAGCCGCCACAAAGGCACACCGCTCAGTGAGCGAAATGCTTTTCCGTCGAATGCTTTCCGATTCCGCTCTTACGCAGCTCGTCGCACACCTCGACGAGGTCCGTGTGCAGCATCCGGGCCAGATCGGCGCTGAATCCCTCACGGACGACGATCCGCAGCACCGCGACGTCCTCGGCGTCCGCGGGCATCGTGTATGCCGGCACCTGCCATCCGCGGGCACGCAGTTCGTGTGAGATGTCGAAGACCGTGAAGCCCGGATCGTCGGTCAGTTCGAAGGAGATGACCGGGATGGCGCTGCCGTCCGTGATGACGTTCATGCCCTCGATCTCGGAGATCCCCCGCGCCAACCGGACCGCCGTCGTGCGGAGCGTTTCCATGATCCGCTGGTAGCCGGAGCGGCCGAGGCGCAGGAAGTTGTAGTACTGGCCGACGATCTGGTTGCCGGGGCGTGAGAAGTTCAGGGTGAACGTCGGCATGTCGCCGCCGAGATAGTTGACCCGGAACACCAGGTCCTCGGGCAGCGCGTCCTGGTCGCGCCACACCACGAATCCGATTCCCGGATAGGTCAGGCCGTACTTGTGGCCGCTGACGTTGATCGACGCCACGCGCGGTACCCGGAAGTCCCATTCGAGTTCCGGACGCAGGAAGGGCACCACGAATCCGCCGCTCGCGGCGTCGACGTGCAGCGGCACGTCCGGCCCACCCGACGCGGCGACCTCGTCGAGAACCGCGGAGATCTCCGATACCGGTTCCAGCTCACCGGTGTACGTGGTGCCGAGGATCGCGACGACGCCGATCGTGTTCTCGTCCACGGCTTCTCGCACCTGATCCGGCGTGATCGAGTAGCGCCCGGGTTCCATCGGAAGGTACTTGGGTATCACGTCGAAGTAGCGGCAGAACTTCTCCCACACCACCTGAACATTGCTTCCCAGAACAAGATTCGGACGGGAGGTATCGCCGCCGGCCGCTTCGTGACGTTGCCGCCACCGCCACTTGAGGGCGAGCCCGGCGAGCATCACCGCCTCACTCGAGCCGATAGTCGACACACCCGTCGCCGACGCCGGATCGAACTCCGTGAGTCCCGGCGCGTTGAACAGGTCCGCGACCATTGCGACACAGCGTTCCTCGATCGCCGCGGTCGACGGATACTCGTCCTTGTCGATGAGGTTCTTGTCGAAGGTCTCCGCCATGAGACGGCCCGCCTCCGGCTCCATCCATGTGGTGACGAAGGTCGCGAGATTGAGCCGGGAACTGCCGTCGAGCATCAGCTCGTCGTGGATGAACCGGTACACCGCGTCCGGTTCCATCGATCCCTGAGGCAGTTTCGACGCGGGCACCGGGTCGGTGTCGAGGCGGGTCGTGTAGGCGGGAGCGAGTATCCCGTCGGGGTGTGATCGTCTCCGATGACTCACTGGAACCTCCGGGCATCCGGTCGATTGTGCTCCATGGAAATTCGCATTCCATTGAACCGGACCGGTCCGTACGATGTCCCCGTTTCCCGTAGCTCGGCCGGTTCGGGATTCCGGCGCGGAGTTCAGCGGACGCGAGCGTCGGCGAGGCTGTTGAGCGCCCCGGCCATCTCCTGCGCCCGCTCCGTGGTCACGGTGAACTCGTGACCGCCCGCGGTGGTGAACACCAGCGCCGGGCCCGTGTTGGTGACCAGTCCGTACCGGCCGCGGCCCTTGGCGCGCAGCCCCCAGCCGCCCCAGTCCTCGAACGGCCGGGTCTCGGTGACCTTCGCACCGATCATCTCGTCGAGGCCGTATTCGACCGCCGTCATGCCGAGGTTGCGCACGCTCACGCCGGCCTCGTCGACGGTCACCCGGAACCGCAGCAGGCTCAGCACCAGCACCCCGACCGGCAGGAAGATTGCGAGCGGCCACCAGGATCCGGCGGACCAGCACACGAGCACGGCCGGGCCCAGCACCACGAGTGCCAGCACGGCCGTGGTGCGGGTGCCGGTCCCGACCTGGTCGACGATCGGCAACTCGACGCGACCGCGAGGGAGCTTCGCGTCAGGGGCAGCGGTCGCCGGGACCCGCTCCCGGTAGTCCCGGAGCAGCGCGGCACCGACGAGCCCGACCGCGACACCGAGCAGAACGCCGAGGCCGATCGACCACATCGGCAGCTGCGCCTGCGCCGCGTCGGAAAGGTCCAGCTGCGCCGCCAGCATGGTCACGTGGATGGTCACCAGCAGTCCGGTGACGCCCAGCCCGACGACGAGCATGTACCGCCGCATCATCAGCATGGCCTGCGCGAGCGCCGCGATCGCGCTGCAACCGCCACCGACCAGCACGATGACCAGGGCGATCGTCCACGCGTTCGACATCGGCGAGGAGAACCCGTCCGGGTCCGGACCGGACCAGTGCGTCGCGATCGCGGCGGGCAGGCGAGGTTCCCACGCAGCGGTGACCAGCACCGCGGCCACGGCGGCGGCGATCGGAAGGGCGATGCCGAACAGTGCACCGGCGGGATCGATGATGCGGCGGGTCGTCACCGGCCCAGAGTAGGGACTGCGGGACGATCCGCGAGAGTGCCCGAGACGTGTGTCGTCAGGCGCCGACCGTCGTCAGGCGGTGGGCTCGCACGCGCCGCGCAGGCTGCACGCGCCGCACGAGGTGCCGCAGCCCTCGGTCTCCTCGGGCTTGGTGGCAGCGGCCACCCGCGCCGCGATGGATCCGCCGGCCCCGGCCGTGGCGAACGCCGCCACGATCGTGACGACGACGGCGACGACACCGGCGACGGTCGGCAGCGTCAGCGCGGCGACACCACCGGCGACGAGCAGCACGGCGGAACCGAGGATGCTGGGGGCCGCGACCTTGTTGGCCAGGGCGAACGTCTCGTCGTCGCGCAGCGTGTCCGCGGTGCGGACACCTGCCCAACGGTTGCGTCCGAGCCGTCCGGTGAGCCCGGCGACGGCGACGACACCGACAGCGAGGGCGAGTACGAACAGCACGATGGCGACGATCAACACGGCGACCAGGATACCGCCGGACGCAGCCGCCGGTCCGGTCGGGTTCGGCCACGTTCTACCCTGGTCGGAGGTAACAGACGCCAGCCAAGTAGATAGCGACCGCCGTGACTCGTCCTGATCAGACTTCCACTCCGTCGTCCGACGCCACCCCGCAGCATCGGTACACCGCCGAGCTTGCCGGGCGGATCGAGCAGCGCTGGCAGGAGCTGTGGCGCGAACGCGGCACGTTCGAAGCGCCGAACCCGGTCGGCCCCCTGGCCGGCGACGTGCCCGCCGACAAGCTGTTCGTGCAGGACATGTTCCCGTACCCGTCCGGTTCGGGCCTGCACGTCGGGCATCCGCTCGGTTACATCGCCACCGACGTCTATGCGCGCTACCACCGCATGCTGGGCCACAATGTCCTGCACACGCTCGGTTACGACTCGTTCGGGCTGCCGGCCGAGCAGTACGCGGTGCAGACCGGCACGCATCCGCGCACCACGACCGAGGCGAACATCGCGAACATGAAGCGGCAGCTGCGCCGTCTCGGCCTCGGCCACGACGAGCGTCGTGCCGTCGCGACCACCGACGTGGACTTCTACCACTGGACGCAGTGGATCTTCCTGACCATCTACAACGCGTGGTACGACACGGAGGCCGGAAAGGCCCGCCGCATCTCGGAACTCGAGTCCGAACTCGAGTCCGGTGCCCGCACCCTCGACGACGGCCGCGACTGGGCCGCGCTGTCGGACGCCGAGAAGCAGGACGCGCTCGACGCCTACCGCCTGGTGTACCGCTCGGATTCGCTGGTCAACTGGTGCCCCGGCCTGGGCACCGTGCTCGCGAACGAGGAGGTCACCGCCGAGGGCCGCTCCGAGCGCGGCAACTTCCCCGTGTTCCGGAAGAACCTGCGGCAGTGGATGATGCGCATCACCGCGTACTCCGACCGTCTCATCGACGATCTCGAGTTCCTGGACTGGCCGGACAAGGTCAAGACGATGCAGCGCAACTGGATCGGCCGCAGCCACGGTGCCCAGGTGAAGTTCGCCGTCGACGGCCACGAGGACGCCGAGATCGAGGTCTTCACGACCCGCCCCGACACCCTGTTCGGCGCCAGCTACGTCACGCTCGCGCCCGAGCACGCCCTGGTCGACGAGATCGTCGGCGGCGCGTGGCCCGAGGGCGTCGACGAGCGCTGGACCGGTGGCGCCGCCACCCCGGCCGAGGCCGTCGCCGACTACCGCGCCGCGATCGCCGCCAAGTCCGATCTGGAGCGGCAGGAGAGCAAGGAGAAGACGGGCGTCTTCCTCGGCGCGTACGCCGTGAACCCGGTCAACGGCGAGAAGCTGCCGGTGTTCATCGCGGACTACGTGCTCACCGGCTACGGCACCGGCGCGATCATGGCCGTGCCCGGACACGACCAGCGCGACTGGGAGTTCGCGACCGCGTTCGGCCTGCCGATCCGCGAGGTCATCTCCGGCGGCGACATCACCGCCGAGGCGTACACCGGCGACGGTGTGCTGGTGAACTCCGACTACCTCGACGGTCTCGCCGTCGCGGACGCGAAGAAGACGATCGTCGCGAAGCTCGAGGAATCGGGTGCCGGCACCGGCACCATCCAGTACAAGCTGCGCGACTGGCTGTTCGCGCGTCAGCGCTACTGGGGCGAGCCCTTCCCGATCGTGTACTCCGCCGACGGACGCCCGCACGCGCTGCCGGAATCGATGCTGCCCGTTGAGCTTCCGGATGTGAAGGACTACGCGCCGGTGTCGTTCGACCCGGACGACGCCGACTCGGAGCCGTCGCCGCCGCTCGCGAAGGCGACCGAGTGGGTCGAGGTGGACCTCGATCTCGGCGACGGCCTGCAGCGCTACACCCGCGACACGAACGTCATGCCGCAGTGGGCGGGCAGCTCGTGGTACCAGCTGCGCTACATCGACCCGACGAACCCGGACGAGTTCTGCGCCAAGGAGAACGAGGCGTACTGGACCGGTCCGCGGCCGGAGATCCACGGCCCGAACGACCCGGGCGGTGTGGATCTGTACGTCGGCGGTGTCGAGCACGCCGTGCTGCACCTGCTGTACGCGCGGTTCTGGCACAAGGTGCTGTTCGACCTCGGCTACGTCACGTCCTCGGAGCCGTATCGCCGCCTGTTCAACCAGGGCTACATCCAGGCGTACGCCTACACCGACTCGCGCGGCGTCTACGTTCCCGCCGACGAGGTCGACGAGCGCGACGGCGAGTACTTCCACAACGGCGAGCGGGTCAACCGCGAGTACGGGAAGATGGGCAAGTCCCTGAAGAATTCCGTTGCGCCGGACGAGATCTGCGACGACTACGGTGCCGACACGCTGCGCGTGTACGAGATGTCGATGGGTCCGCTCGACCAGTCCCGCCCGTGGGCGACCAAGGACGTCGTCGGTGCCCACCGCTTCCTGCAGCGCGTGTGGCGCGCCGCGATCGACGAGGAGACCGGCGCGGTGCGCGTCACCGCCGTCGAGCCGGCCGAGGACACGCTGCGTGCGCTGAACCGCACCATCGCGGGTGTGTCCGACGACTACGCGAACCTCCGGGACAACACCGCGATCGCGAAGCTCATCGAGTACACCAACCACCTCACCAAGACGTACCCGGACGGCGCGCCGCGGACCGCGGTCGAGCCGCTCGTGTCGATGCTCGCGCCGGTGGCGCCGCACCTCGCGGAGGAACTGTGGTCGCGGCTCGGGCACACCGAGTCGCTCGCGCACGGTCCGTTCCCCGTCGCCGACGAGAAGTGGCTCGTCGAGGACAGCGTCGAGTACCCGATCCAGGTCAACGGCAAGGTGCGCAGCCGCATCACGGTGCCCGCCGATGCGAAGCCCGACGCGATCGAGGCGGCGGCGCTGGCGGACGAGAAGATCGTCGAGCTGCTCGCCGGTGCCGCGCCCCGCAAGGTGATCGTGGTGCCCGGCAAGATGATCAACGTGGTGCGCTGACCCACCGATTCCGGGTGACAGCGTTCTGCCGGATCAGTTCCGTTCCGGCAGAACGCTGTTCACGAAGTCGAGCACGTCCCCGAGGACCTCGTCGCGGTTGGTCTCGTTGAAGATCTCGTGGCGCGCACCGGTGTACGTGCCGGACCGTGCCTGCGCACCGGAGTACGTCCCCCAGCCCTGCACGGTGCCCTCGATCGGAACCAGGCCGTCGTCGGAGCCGTGCAGCCACAGCACCGGAACCGAATCAACGGGACCGGCCGCGGAGATGGTGTCGAGGCAGTTCTTCAGTGCCTGCACCGTGGGCCGTTTGAACGGGCCGTGCCACACGAGGGGGTCGGCGACGTAGGCGCGGCCCACCGCCGGGTCGCGGGAGAGCGTGTCCGGGTCGATGGGCGTGTCGGGAATCTCGTCGGCGGTGAGCAGGGCGTCGACCGCGGCCCAGGTGCCGAGCACCGGCGCGGACAGGACGACCGCGGCGAGGCTGTCGCCGTATCGCTGGGCGTAGCGCGCGGCGATCATCCCGCCCATCGAATGCCCGACGAGCACGACGGGCAGGCCGGGATTCTCGCGCCGCGCGGTCAGATCGAGCAGGTGGAAGTCGTCGACGACCTTCTCGAAGTCCTCGACGAGGACCCGCTCGCCGTCGCTGAGTCCGTGCCCGACGTGGTCGATCGCGTAGACCGTGGCGCCGTCGGCGGCGAACCGGGTCGCGACGTACTCGTACCGTCCGGAGTGCTCGCCGTAGCCGTGGCACAGCAACACGACATAGCGCGGGTTCTCGGCCGGCCAGCGGCGTCCGGCCAGGGTTCCGCCGTGACCGTCGAGGGTGAACGCGGCCGTCTCGCTCATGAAGACTCCTCTCAGCGCACCTGCAGCGTCATCCAGTTCGTGTCAGCCAAGCATCCCGCGCGCCGGGGCGGAGCCGATTCGCTGCGGGACCTGGTCTGCGGGCTCCGGTGACACTAGTCTCCTGATCTAGAACATGTTCTATTCGAGGAGGCTTTCATGGCACCGACCACCGACGCGATCCGCGAGACCGTCGAGAACTACATCCGCTCGGTCGCGAAGGGCACGACCGACGATGTCCTGGCCCTGTACGCGCCGGGCGCGACCGTCGAGGACCCGGTCGGCACCGAACCGCGCACCACCGAGGAGGCGCTGCGCGAGTTCTACGGCGTCATCGAGCCGCTCGCGCAGACCGGTGAACTGCTCACCCTCAAGATCGCCGCGAACAACGCCGCGTTCCTGTTCCGCCTCACCACGCACCTCGGCGAGCAGGACCTCGTGATGGAGGTCGTGGACGTCATGACCTTCGACGACGACGCGAAGATCACCTCGATGAAGGCGTACTGGAACCAGGACGACATGGTCACGGTGCCCGCGTCCTGATGCGCAACGTCGTGGTCGAGGTCGATGGTTTCACGTGGAACATTGCCGAAGCCGGCGACGCCGGCCGGCCCGCCGTCGTGCTGTGCCACGGATTCCCCGGTCTCGGATACAGCTATCGGCACCAGGTGAGCGCACTCGCCGCCGCCGGTTACCGGGCCATCGCGCCGGACATGCCCGGCTACGGCGGAACCGACCGGCCGACCTCGATCGACGAGTTCACCAACGCCGTGGTCGCGGATCGTCTCGTCGGCCTGCTCGACGCACTCGGCATCGAACGGGCCGTTCTGGTCGGGCACGACTTCGGGGCACCCGCGACGTGGACCGCCGCGCTCCGCCACCGCAGCCGCGTCGCCGGGCTGGTCCTGCTCGCCGTGCCGTACGCGCCGGACCCGCTGCCCGCGCGGCCCACCGAGCTGTACGCGGCGATGGCCCGCCGGCACTTCCTGCACCTGCACTACTTCCAGGACCCGGGGGTCGCGGAACACGAACTCGACGCGCGGCCCCGCGAGTTCCTGCAGCGGCTGTTCCACGCGCTGTCCGGCCGATACCGGTACCTGGACATCTGGCAGCACCCGTCGGACGGAAACGGCTACCTCGACGTGCTGCCCGAGGCGCCGGACCTGCCCTGGGACTGGCTGAGCGAGGACGAACTCGACCACTACGCGAGGGTGTTCGCGAGAACCGGATTCGGGGGCGGCCTGTCCTGGTATCGCGCCTACGACGCCAACTGGGAGGCGGTGGCGGGAAGTGAACCGGCTCTGCTCGAGGTGCCGACGTTGTTCGTCGCCGGCGCGAACGACCCCGTCATCACCATGTCCGGACCGCACGCGCTGGAGCGGATGCGGCAGACGGTGCCGGACCTCAGGGGCGTTCACCTGCTCGACGGCGCCGGTCACTTCGTGCAGATGGAACGCGCGCGCCGGGTCGACGAACTGCTCGTGGACTTCGTGGCGGAGGTGTTCTCCACACAGGACATATCGCCCGACACCCCGTTCCGGTGAATCCGCAAATCCACCGATCGCATTTGTAACCCGTCCTAGGATGTGCGGGTGGCCACCGATGCCGCTGCGCGCGGATTCGGATTGGTGCTCGTTCTGATCGCGCTCGTGGTGAGTGGATGTTCGTCGGGTGGTTCCGAGCGAACCGAACCGGTGCGACTCGAGATCGCGACCGCACAGGACCAGTACCCCTGGACCGGACTGCTGCTGCCGGCCCAGGTCCCGGTCGTGGTGCCGGAACCCGACGACGAGGATGTCGAGGGCACCGGCGATCCGGTGGCCGTGACCGACGACGGCACCGCCGCGGTCGCCGGGGACCGCCCCGCGCTCTACGGCGGCAGCCTCGAGCGCGAACTGTGCGACCGGCAGGAACTCGTCGACAGCCTCGAGCAGGATCCCGCGAAGATCGAGGCGTGGCTCGGCGTCCTGAAGGTCACCGACGCCCGCGAATACGTCCGCAAGCTGACACCGGTGCTGCTGCGGGCTGATACCCGCGTCACCGTGCACGAGTACCGCAGCGGCACCGTCGTCCCCGTGCAGTCGGTGCTCGAGGCGGGCACGGTCGTGCTCGTCGACGATCGCGGCACCCCGAAGGTGCGGTGTGCACGCGGCACACCGTTGACGGCCCCCGTGCTGACACCGGCCCCGGAACTGACGGGCGACGGCTGGGAGGGACTGGATCCGAAGCGATTGTTCGTCGTGCAGCCCGCCGCGACCTCGGTGCCGCAGCTGACGGTCGTCGACATCTCGACCGGCGACCTGCTGCCGGTGCCGATCGGAGCGGGACCGCGGCAGCCGGCACCCGCGCCGCCGGCGGAGTCCGCGGTCGCGAGCCCCACGCCGCGCACGGAAGCCGAAACCCGGACACCCGGGGCCGCCGCTCCGGTGCCGCGCCCGCAGTCCCAGGCACCGGCGCCGCCACCGCCTCCCCCGCCGCCACCGGCCGAAGCGCCACCGCCGCCTCCGCCACCCGAGCCTGCACCACCCGCACCCGAGCCTGCGCCTGCGCCTGCGCCGGCTCCCGCACCCGCACCGGCGCCACCCCCCGCGCCGGCTCCGCCCCCTCCGCAGATCCAGATCCAGATCCCGGGCGCCCCGCCGGTGGTCATCCCGCTGCCGTTCTGACCGATAGCCGCTACCGGGGGCGCAGCACGATTTCCGTCGGATGGGCGTCGGCGGGCGTGCGGATCGCGTTCCCCACCGCCTGCGCGACGGTTGCCGGGCGCAGGTACCGATCGGGCCGGTACTCGTTGCCCTCCTCGGCGACGAGCGCACGCTGCATGTCGGTGTCGATGCGGCCCGGGTGCACCGACGTCACGCGCAGGGCCGGTTCCTCCTGGCGCAGTACATCGCCGAATGCCCGCAGCGCGAACTTGCTCGCCGCGTACGCTCCCCATCCGGCCCGCGCATTCAGGCCGGAACCCGAATTGATCAGCACCACATGCCCGTTCGCGGCACGCAGGGCAGGCAGCAGGGCGCGGGTCAGGGCCACGACGGCAAAGACGTTGGCGTCGAACATCTCCCGCCACTGCGCGACATCGGATTCGGCGACGGTGCCGAGGCTCGCGATGCCCGCGTTGTGCACGAGGACGTCGAGCCGATCGATGCCGGAGCAGGCCGCGGCGACGGCATCGTGGTCGAGCAGATCCACCGGCCACGGGGTCGCGCCGGGAAGTTCCGCGACGATCGCGCCGAGGGACTCCTCGGTGCGACCACCCAGCAGCAGGTCGTGGTCGGGGGCGAGTTCGCGGGCGATCGCGGCACCGAGGCCGCGGGTTCCGCCGGTGATCAGGGCTGTCGGACGCATACGGCCGAGCGTAGGACAGGGCGCCCGGCCCGGTTCCGTGCCGCCTCTCCCGACCGGACGGACCGAATAGCGGTTTCCCGCCACCCGGGCCGCGGTGGGGCGGCCACAATGGAGGATATGGACCCGGTGAGCGCACTGCGCGAAGTCGCGTTCTGGCTCGAACGCGAGCACGCCAAGACCTACCGTGTACAGGCCTACCGCCACGCGGCGGACGTGGTGGCGGCACTCGACGAGACACAACGGGAGCACCGCCGCCGCACCGACACGTGGTCCGAACTGCCCGGCATCGGCCCGAAAACCGCCGCCGTGATCCGCGAATCCTACGACGGAATCCCCGGCTACCTGCAGGAACTGCGCGATGCGGCCGAGCCGATCGGGCGCGGGGCCGACGACCTGTGCACCACCCTGCGCGGCGACCTGCACACCCATTCCGACTGGTCCGACGGCGGTAGCCCCATCGAGGAGATGGCGCGCGCCGCGAAGACCATGCTCGGGCACGAGTACCTCGCCGTCACCGATCATTCGCCGAGACTGACCGTTGCCAACGGGCTGAGCCCGGAGCGGCTGCGCACCCAGCTTGGAGTGATCGCCGAACTCAACGCGTCGGGCGACGGAGCGCGGATCCTGACCGGCATCGAGGTCGACATCCTCGAGGACGGGTCGCTCGACCAGGACGACGACCTGCTCGCCGAGCTCGACATCGTCGTGGCCAGCGTGCATTCGAAACTGCGGGCCGAGAAGTCCGCGATGACCCGGCGGATGGTGCGGGCGGTGACCAATCCCCACGTCGACGTGCTCGGGCACTGCACCGGGCGGCTCGTCACGGGTGGTCGCGGGCAGCGGCCCGAATCGACCTTCGACGCCGAGAAGGTGTTCTCCGCGTGCCGCGACCACGGCACGGCCGTCGAGATCAACTGCCGGCCGGAGCGTCGCGACCCGCCGAGCCGGATGATCGACCTGGCGCTGCGGCTCGGGTGCCGCTTCGCGATCGACACCGATGCACACGCCCCCGGCCAGCTGGACTGGCTGGGGTACGGATGCGAGCGCGCCGCGGAGCGGGGTGTCGAACCGGAGGACGTCATCAACACGTGGCCCGTCGAGGAACTGCTGGCCTGGACCGCCGGATAGGAGCGGATGTGGAACACGTCGATGTCGTGATCGTCGGGGCCGGCCTCTCCGGTATCGGCGCCGGATACCGCCTGCAGACGCAGTGCCCGGACCTGACCTACACGATCCTCGAGGGTCGCGACGCGATCGGCGGAACGTGGGATCTGTTCCGCTACCCGGGTATTCGATCCGACAGCGACATGTACACCTTCGGATATCCGTTCCGGCCGTGGCACGGCGACCGGTCCTTCGCCGACGGCCCCTCGATCCTCGAGTACGTGCGGGCGACCGCCGCGGACTACGGGGTGGATCGACGAATCCGGTTCGGGCACAAGGTGACCGGTGCCACGTGGGATTCGGGCACCGCGACGTGGACGGTGCGGGCGATCGCCGACGGCCTCCCCGTCGAACTGACGTGCTCGTTCCTGTACATGTGCAGCGGCTACTACAGCTACGAATCGGGGTACCTGCCGGACATTCCCGGCCTGAACATCTTCGACGGCCCCGTGGTGCATCCGCAGTTCTGGCCGGAGGACCTCGACTGGTCCGGCAAACGCGTGGTGGTGATCGGCAGCGGTGCCACCGCGGTCACCCTGGTGCCCGCGATGGCCGAGGACGCCGAGCACATCACGATGCTGCAGCGGTCCCCGTCGTACATGATCTCGCTTCCCACTCGCGACCGGTTCGCCGACCGGATCCGGACATGGTTGCCGGGCAACGTCGCCCACCGTGTCGTGCGTATGAAGAACGTCACGAGAATGCTGGCGTTCTACCAGTTCTGCCGGCGGATGCCGCACCTGGCGCGCAAGGTGATTCGCACCGGTGCCGCCCGCCGCCTGCACGGGAGCGCGCCGGTCGATCCACATTTCGCGCCCACCTACGATCCGTGGGATCAGCGCATGTGCCTGGTTCCCGACTCGGACCTGTTCCGGGCGCTCCGATCCGGTCGCGCCGACATCGTCACCGGCCGGATCGAACGGGTCACCGACCGTGGGGTCCGGCTCGAGTCCGGTGAAGAACTCGAGGCCGACGTGCTGATCACCGCGACCGGTCTGCGGATCGTTCCGGCCGGTGGTATCACGCTCGTCGTCGACGGGGAACGGGTCGATCCGAGCGACAGGTACGTGTACCGCGGGACGATGCTCAGCGGCGTGCCGAACTTCGCGTTGTGCCTCGGCTACACCAACGCGTCGTGGACGCTGCGTGCCGATCTCGCGTCCCTGTACGTGTGCCGGCTGTTGAACCATATGAGGCGCAAAGGGTATCGGAGCGCGATGCCCGACTATCGCGGCGACGGACGGACCCGCCCGCTGCTCGATCTCAGCTCCGGATACGTGCAGCGCGCCGCGGGGATCCTGCCGCGGCAGGGCACCCGCAACCCGTGGCGGATGCGCCAGAACTACCTGCTGGACCTGCCGACGATGCGATTCGGCCGGATCGACGAATCGATGGCGTTCAGCCGGTGACGAGGCCCTTCTCGGCCGGTGCCGATTCGTGAGGTAGCGGAATCTCGCTGTCGCACAGTACCTTCGCTCCGGACGCGAACCGCTGCACCTCGTCGTCGCGACGGATCTGCGCCGGGACCGCGCCGCCGAGCAGATCCCGGGCGAGGCTCGCGGAGTCGCCGAGCGGCGAATCGCTGCCGGCGATGACGACGTTGCCGTAGCGGCGGCCCTTGAGCATCGCCGGGTCGGCGATGATCGCGGTGTGCGCGAACACGCTGCCGATCGTCGCTGCCTCGCGCTTGGCGGTCGTGAGGTCGCGGGTGTCCCCGCAGTTCACGACGTAGATCCCGCCGGGTGCCAGCACACGACGGGCGTGCCGGGTGAACTCGACGGTCGTCAGCGCCGCAGGTGTGCGGTTGATCGCGAACACGTCCCGCACGATCAGGTCGCGGGTGCCGTCGGTGAGCGAACTCAGCACCGCACGCGCCTCCCCGACCCGGATGCGCAGCAGCGGTGCCCGCGGGAGATCGAACCACTCGCGCACCAGCTCGGCGAGCCGGCTGTCGATCTCGACGACCACCTGCCGGGAGTTCGGAAAGCACGCGTGGACGTACCGGGCCATCGTGCACGCACCGCCACCGAGGTGCAGCACCCGCAGCCGGTCGGCCCGGGTCCAGTGCGCATCCATCAGGTGCGCGATCCACCGCATGTACTCGAACTCGAGCAGCGTCGGATCGGACAGGTCGATGTGGGAACTGGGCACCCCGTTGATCTCGAGCAGCCACCCGTCCGGCCGGTACCGGTCCTTGACGAGCTCGCACGTGCCGGTGTCGATGTCGTGGATTCCGGGCGACAGAACGGCATCGGAGGCGGGACGGGGACGGGAGCTCACCGTCCCATTGTCCTCCCGGTGCCGCCGGCACGGCACGAGGGGGCGGCCGACCGGGCTCTCGGCGTGCGCTTTTCCTCGGAAGTCGCACAATGAAACGATGCCGGACCGCGGATTCACCCATACGCAGCTCGCCGCGCGCGCTGCCTACCTGTTGCGCGGCAACGATCTGGGCACGATGACCAGTGCGGCGCCGAAGCTCTATCCGCACATGTGGAGCTGGGACGCGGCGTTTGTCGCCGTCGGACTGGCGCCGTTGAGCGTGGAACGCGCCGTCGTCGAACTGGACACGCTGCTGTCGGCGCAGTGGAGCAACGGAATGATCCCGCACATCGTCTTCGCCAACGGCGTCGACGGGTACTTCCCCGGTCCGTCCCGGTGGGCGGTGAGCGAGCTCGCCGCGCACGCCCCGGAGGGTGTGCAGACGTCGGGGATCACGCAGCCGCCCGTGCACGCGATCGCGGTGCAGCGGATCCTCGATCACGGCCGCCGGCACGGCCGCAGCACGCGCGCGGTCGCCGAGGAGTTCCTGGACCGGCGGTGGGCGGATCTGGTGCGCTGGCATCGCTGGCTCGCCCGTGCCCGCGACCTGGAGGGGAACGGCCGCATCGCGCTGTATCACGGGTGGGAGTCCGGGATGGACAACTCGCCGCGTTGGGACGCCGCGTACGCGAACGTCGTGCCCGGTCCGATCCCGGCCTATCTGCGCGAGGATCTGGTGCACGTCGGCGATGCCGGACAGCGTCCCACCGACGCCGAGTACAACCGCTATCTGTGGCTGCTCGAGGAGATGAAGGGCGTCCGGTACAACGACGAGGAACTCACCACCGCGATGAGCTTCGCGGTCGAGGACGTGTTCGTCAGCGCCGTTTTCTCGCTGTCGTGCGAGGTGCTCGCCGTCATCGGTGAGGAGCATTCGCGGCCGCACGCGGACGTGCGCGACCTCTACGGCTGGGCCGAGCGATTCCGGCGGGGCGTCATCGCGACGACGGACGAACGTACCGGCGCGGCACGAGATTTCGATCTCCGATCCGGGAAGTGGATCGCCACCGAGACTTTCGCGATGTTCGCGCCGCTGCTGTGCGGCGGCCTGCCGAGGGCGACCGAACTCGCGCTGCTGCGGACATTCGAGGGACCGAAGTTCTGCGGACATCCGGACCTGCGGTACGCGGTGCCGCCGTCGACGTCGCCGGTGTCGAAGGATTTCAGGTCCCGCGAGTACTGGCGCGGACCGGTGTGGCCGGTGATGACGTGGTTGTACTCGTGGGCGTTCGCGCGCCGCGGCTGGGCCGAGCGCGCGAACATGCTGCGCGCCGAGGGGCTCCGGCAGGCCGCCGACGGTTCGTTCGCCGAGTACTACGAGCCGTTCACCGGCGAACCGCTGGGCAGCATGCAGCAGTCGTGGACGGCGGCGGCCGTTCTGGACTGGCTGGGATAGGCATACAGAAGGCCCGCACGCGGGGCTTTTGTGCTCCGGGGACAACGCCGCGCCGGAACTCGAGCCCGCGAGGCCCTGGTTGATACGTGACATGCGTCACTACCGTTGCGGTCATCCCCCGAAGGAAGGACCGACCGCCGTGACGACCGACAGCACCGTGACAATCCACAGCGCCGAGACGCTCGACCCCGCGACGATCGAATACCTGGTGTGGCATCGCGAGTCCGACCGGCCGTGCGTGCGTGACGACTCCCTTCAGCTCACCTACTCCGAATTCGCCAGCCGGGTGGACGGTTTCGCGTCCCAGCTGCAGGAGCACGGGATCGGAGCCGGGGACGTCGTGGCGGTGATGCTGCCCAACCGCGCCGAACTGCTCGTCGCGCTGATGGCCGCGTGGCGGCTCCGGGCGACGGCGACCCCCGTCAATCCCGCGTTCACGGCCGCGGAGGCCGGCTACCAGATCGACGACGCCGGAGCGGTACTCGTGCTGGGCACCGGCCCCGAGTCGCCGTCTGCCGGGCGGCCGCTGATCCACGTCGACGACATGGTCACCGCACCGCCGGCCGGGTGGACCGCCGGTGACGATCCCGCCGCCGACGACACCGCACTGCTGATCTACACGTCCGGTTCGACGGGCCGCCCCAAGGGAGTGCAGCTCACGCACGCGAACCTGCAGTTCATGGCGGCATCGTTCCGGACGCATCTGCGGCTCACCGAATCCGATCACTGCCTGCTGATCCTGCCGCTGTTCCACGTCAACGCGATCGCCGTCAGCTTCCTCACACCGATCCTGGCCGGGGCGCAGCTGAGCATCACCGGCCGGTTCTCCCCCGCCCGGTTCTTCGACGACGTCGCCACGCTGCGGCCGACCTACTTCTCGGCCGTGCCCACGATCTACGCCCTGCTCGTCTCGCAGCCCGCGCAGGCGTCGCTGGACACGTCCTCGCTCCGGTTCGGGATCTGCGGTGCCGCACCGATTTCGAAGGAACTCCTCGATCGGGTCGAGCAACGCTTCGGGCTGGTCGTGGTCGAGGGATACGGGCTCACCGAAGGAACCTGTGGGTCCGCGTGCAACCCGATCGACGGTCCCCGCAAACTCGGCACCGTGGGGCCGGCACTGCCCGGTCAACGCATCGGCATCGTCGACGAGAACGGAAACACGCTGCCGCCCGGGCAGATCGGCGAGGTCGTCATCGAAGGCCCGAACGTCATGGCCGGCTACCTCGGCCGGCCCGACGAGACCGCCCGCACCGTCGTCGACGGACGGCTGCACACCGGCGACGTCGGCCGCCTCGACGAGGACGGCTACCTCACCCTCGTCGACCGCATCAAGGACATGATCATCCGGGGCGGAGAAAACCTGTACCCCAAGGAGATCGAGAACGCACTCGCCGAACATCCGGCGGTGCTCGAATGCGCCGTGATCGGCGCACCCCACGACGTGTACGGCGAGGTGCCGGTCGCGTACGTGGTGACCTACCCCGATCGTGAAACCACCGAGGAGGAACTGCTCGCCCACGTCGCCGACCGGTTGACGCGGGTGAAGGTACCCGAAGCGATAGTCCTGGTCGACGCTCTGCCGCGCAACCCGGTCGGCAAGATCGACAAGCCCGGCCTACGGCGCCGCCACTCGGTGCCCGCCGACGCCTGACCCCTTCCCCCACAGCTCGTCCACTCGACTCGCCGGCAGCAGGCCGGTGAGGCGATACACCCTACCCAGGAGGCGAATTCCCATGGGATTCAAGACCGGCAACTTCCCCGAGGTGGACCCCTCGACATTTCGTGACCGACCGTTCCGGGACCGTCTGCGCGCCATGTCGACCCACTGGGTCGACCACGGGTTCGGAACCCCGAAGATGGTGCACACCGTCTACATCCTCAAACTGGCGATCCTCTACGTCGGCGCGGGCACCGCACTGGCGACCCTCACGTCGGGACTGTCGTGGTTCGACGTCGCGTCGTGGTGGAACCAGCCGATCGTCTACCAGAAGCTGATCCTGTGGACGGTGCTGCTCGAGGCGCTCGGTCTCGCCGGTTCGTGGGGCCCCCTCGCCGGCCACTTCAAGCCGATGACCGGCGGCTTCCGGTACTGGCTCAAGCCCGAGACGATCCGGCTCCCACCGTGGCCGGACAAGGTGCCCGGCACGGCCGGTGACCGCCGCACCGTCGGCGACGTCCTGCTCTACGCCGTGCTGCTGGCGAACCTCGTTGCCGCCGTGGTTCTTCCGGGTGTCCATACCGGTTCGCTCGACGCACTCGTCGCCGACAACGTCGGCCTGGTCCGGCCCGCCGTCGTGGCCCCGCTGATCGCGCTGCTCGTCGTGATCGGCCTGCGGGACAAGGTCATCTTCATCGCGGCTCGCAGTGAGCAGTACCTCCCGGCCATGGTGTTCTTCACGTTCCTGCCGTTCGTCGACATGATCGTCGCGCTCAAGCTGCTCATCGTCACCGTGTGGGTCGGGGCCGGTGTCTCGAAGTTCGGACGCCACTTCGCCATGGTCGTGCCGCCGATGATCAGCAACACGCCCTGGATGCCGTCGAAGCGCATCAAGCGCATGCACTACCGCAGTTTCCCGAACGACCTGCGCCCGTCGCACCTGGGCAGCGGCGTCGCCCATGTCCTCGGCACGCTCGTCGAGATCGTCACCCCGGTGATCCTGCTGTTCTCCACCAACCGCACGGTGACGCTGCTCGCGGTGCTGCTGATGGTGGCGTTCCACTTCTTCATCGCCTCCACCTTCCCGCTCGCGGTCCCGCTGGAGTGGAACCTGCTCTTCGCGTACGCCACCGTGTTCCTGTTCTGGGGCTTCCCCGCGTGGGAGGGCTACGGCGTCGGCGACATGTCGTCGTGGTGGCTGGCGGGCGGTATCGCCGCCGCGCTGTGCTTCTTCCCCGTCCTCGGCAACCTGCGGCCCGACCTGGTGTCGTTCCTGCCGTCGATGCGGCAGTACGCCGGCAACTGGGCGTCCGCGACCTGGGCGTTCGCGCCGGGCGCGGAGGAGAAGCTCGACCGGCACATCGTCCGGGCCGCGAAGAACACTCGCACCCAGCTGCTCGAGACGTACCCGCCGGAGGTCGCGGACGTCGTGATGCACCAGCTGCTCGGCTGGCGGTCGATGCACAGCCAGGGCCGCGCGCTGTTCTCCCTGATGATGCGGCACCTCGGCGACGACATCGACACCTACGACCTGCGTGAGGCCGAGTTCTCGTGCAACTCGATCGTCGCCTTCAACTTCGGTGACGGGCACCTGCACAACGAACACCTGATCGCCGCGATCCAGCGCCGCTGCAACTTCGCGCCCGGCGAGTTCGTCGTCGCCTGGATCGAATCGCAGCCCATCCACCGCGGCGTGCAGGAATACAAGGTGATCGACGCGGCGGTCGGCGTGATCGAACGCGGCACCTACAAGGTCGCCGACGCGGTCGCCGAGCAGCCCTGGCTGCCCAACGGCCCGATCCCGTTCGACGTGCAGTGGACAATGGACCGCAGGGGCGCACATCGCGACGCGGACGATCGGGAGGTCCTGGCGTGAGCACAGCGGTCGTGGTCGGCAGCGGGCCCAACGGGCTTGCCGCCGCCGTCCACCTCGCCCGTAGCGGTGTGGACGTCCAGGTTCTCGAAGCGGCCGACGAGATCGGTGGCGGCACCCGTTCCGGCGAGCTGACCGTCCCCGGCCTGGTCCACGACCACTGCTCGGCCTTCCACCCGATGGGTGCGGGCTCCCCCTACCTGCAGACCCTCGGCCTCGAGCGGTACGGGCTGCGGTGGCGGTGGCCCGAGGTCGACTGCGCACATCCGCTCGACAGCGGTGAGGCCGCGCTGCTGTACCGGTCGCTCGACGCCACCGCCGCCGGACTCGGAACAGCCGACGGCGCGCGGTGGCGCCGGATGTTCGCGGACCTGGCCGGCGGGTTCGATGCGCTGGCCGGGGACCTGATGCGCCCGGTCCTGAACGTGCCGAGGCACCCGCTGCGGCTGGCCGCGTTCGGTCCCCGGGCGCTGCTGCCGGCCACGGTGACGGCACGCTGGTTCCACACTCCGAAGGCCCGGGCGCTGTTCGGCGGGGTGGCCGCACACGCCTACCACCGGCTGGATCGGCCCGCGACCTCCGCGGTCGGGTTGATGATCGTCGCCGCGGGTCACCGCTACGGATGGCCGGTCGCGGAGGGTGGATCGTCGGCGATCACCCGCGCGCTCGCCGCGCAATTGGCCGAGTACGGCGGGAAGATCCACACCGGTGTGCGGGTGCGACGCACCGCGGACATCCCGGCCGCCGACGTCGTACTCCTCGACGTGGCCCCGGAGGGCGCCCTCGAGATCTTCGGCGATGTGATGCCGTCACGGATCGCGAAGTCGTACAGGAAGTTCCGGCACGCGCCCGGCGCGTTCAAGGTCGACTTCGCGATCGACGGGCCGATCCCGTGGACCGACCCCGAATGCGGTCGCGCCGGGACCGTGCACCTCGGCGGGGAGTTCGACGAGGTCGCCGCTGCCGAAAGAGCGGTCGCGTCCGGTCGGATGCCGGAGCGGCCGTTCGTGCTGCTGGGTCAGCAGTACGTGGCCGATCCCACCCGCTCCCGTGACGGCGTGAACCCGGTGTACGCCTACGCGCACGTGCCCGCCGGATACACCGGGGATGCGACCGAGGCCGTCGTCGCCCAGGTCGAGCGGTTCGCACCCGGATTCCGCGACCGTATCGTCGCGACGACGGTGGCCACCCCGGCCGATCTGGCGCGGGACAACCCGAACCAGGTGGGCGGCGACATCATCGGTGGTGCGAACGCCGGTGTGCAGGTGGTGTTCCGGCCGCGGATCGCCCTCGATCCGTACGACATCGGTGTCCCGGGGGTGTACCTGTGCTCGGCGTCCACCCCGCCCGGCGCGGGCGCACACGGCATGTGCGGCTACAACGCCGCCGAATCCGCGCTGCGCCGGCTACGGAGTGGCCGTGGCTGATCCGGCGGCCACGAACGGCACAGGGACGACGACGCACGACGAGGTTCGCCGCGTCGTCGGTGAGATCGCGCAGCGGTTCGGGGACCGCCAGCAGGAGATCACCCGCGCGCTGACGACCATGATTGCCCGCGAGGTGGCCCGGCTCGACGAGGACCCGCTGCTCGTCGAACTGCTCGAGGCGAGCGTGCACGGCAACATCACGACGATGATCCACGTGCTCGCCAACGATATTCCCACCGAGCACCTCCAACCTGCCACGGCAGCAGTGGAATACGCGCTGCGGCTCGCGCAGCGCGACGTGTCGTCGCACTCACTGGTTCGGGCCTATCACCTCGGGCAGAACGAGTTCATCCGGATGTTCGTCGACGAGGTCCGCTCGATGGACCTGCCGACGAACCTGGCGTTCGATGTGATCGAGAACGTCTCGTCGGTCGTCTCCCGGTACATCGACCGGATCACCCTGGACGTGTTCGACGCGTACGAGAAGGAACGTCAACGGTGGTCGGCGGTCCGCGGGAACGTGCACTCGGCGCTCATCCACGGACTGGTCGAGGGAACCGAAACCGACACTGCCGCATTCGAATCCGAAACCGGATACCGCCTCGACCGGTGCCACGTCGCGATGATCGTCTGGTCCGCCGTCGAACCCGCCGACGGAGGTGTCAGTCCCCTCGACCGGCTGGTCCGCCGCATCGCCGAACACCTGAGGGCCGACGGCCCTCCGATCCTCACCGCCGTCGACCGCCGCACCGTGTGGGCGTGGCTGCCGTTCGGCCGGCGCCCGCCGACGATCGACACGGCCGAACTCGCCGCGGTCGTCGGCACCCACTCCACCGGCCGGGTGGCCGTCGGGCTGCCCGCGACCGGTCAGGCCGGATTCTGCCGCAGCCACGAGCAGGCCAGGGCCGCGTATTCGATTGCCATGGTGCAGAGCACCTCACATCGCCGCGTCATCGGTTTCGGTGACCGCGGTGTCGCTGTCGTGTCCCTGCTCGCCCGCAATCTCGACGCCGCACGGGCGTGGGTCGGCGAGGTGCTCGGTCCCCTCGCGGACGACACCGAGCAGGCTGCGATGCTGCGGGAAACGCTGAGCACCTATTTCGCGACCGGCGAGAGCCACCTGCACACCGCCGAACGCATGAACCTGCACCGCAACACCGTCAAGTACCGGGTCGGCAAGGCCCTCGGCGACCCCACCCGCGCACCCGCCACGCACGACAAGCTGGACGTCGCGCTCGCGTTGCAGGCCTGCGAGTACCTCGGCAGTTCCGTGCTGCGCTGACGCGCCGGTGTGCCTTTGTGGCGATGGGGGCCGCCAGAAGGGCACACGAGGGCGTTCACGCCCACTTCTTCCACACCACCACGACCGAAGGTCGCGGCTGGGCGGTGCCACCGTCGGGCCAGTGCGACGCGGGAGCGTCCCACGACGCGTCGTCGGTCTCGCCCGGATGCTGTACACACACCAGGACGCGGTTCTCCTGGACGACGGGACCACACGTCTCTGCGCCGATCGGAACGGTGAGGAACTGCTTGGTCTCGCCGCGGCGGGGCCCGTCGAGCACGACCGCGAACAGGCCGTCGTTGGATTTCAGGGCGTTGCCGTCGGTGCTGATCCACAGGTTGCCGTGCGGATCGAACGCGAGGTTGTCGGGGCACGAGATCGGGCTGACCTGCGATTTGTCGAATCCACCGAAGTAGGTGTCGGCCGCTTCGGGATCGCCGCACACGAGCAGCAGATTCCAGGTGAACGTGGTGCCGGCGTGGTCGTCGTCGAGCTCGAGGACCTGGCCGTTCTTGTTGTTCGCACGCGGATTCGCTTCGTCGGCAGCGGGTTTGCCGTCTGCGCCGCGATTCGAATTGTTGGTCAAGGCGACGTAGACCTTGCCGGTCGCCGGATTCGGTTCGAAGTCCTCGGGCCGGTCCATCTTGGTGGCACCGACCTTGTCGCCGGCGAGACGGGTGAACACCGCGACCTCCTCGGCCGACATTCCGTCGACCAGAGACTCTGCGGAACCGTCTTCGCCCGTGCGCAGCAACGGAATCCACGTGCCGCTGCCGGCGAATGCGCCACTCTCCGGCAGGGTTCCGGTGCCGTCGATCGTGTCGGGGTTGTCGCCGGTGAGCTGCGCGACGTACAGGGTGCCGGCGTCGAGCAAGGTCATGTTGTGCCGCATCGCCGCTTGCGAGTTCCCGGCTTGCATCTTCCGGGACGAGACGAACTTGTACATGTAGTCGAAGCGTTCGTCGTCACCGCTGTACGCGACGACCGTGCCGTCGGGGGTGATGTGGACGGTCGCGGCCTCGTGCTTGAACCGGCCGAGCGCGGTGTGCTTGACCGGCACGGACGTCGCGTCCCAGGGGTTGACCTCGACGACCCAGCCGAAGCGGTTGACCTCGTTCGGGTTCGCCGCGACATCGAAGCGCGGATCGAATCGCTCCCACTTGCGTTCGGATGCACCGCCTTCGATTCCGTAGCGGGTGAGCCGTTCGGCGACGATCGGATCGGTGACCTGCTCGGCGTTCGCGAAGTACTGGTTGAAGTTCTCCTCCCCCGACAGCACCGTGCCCCACGGGGTGAGTCCGCCCGAGCAGTTGTTCAGTGTGCCGAGCACTCGGGTGCCGGTCGGATCCGCAGCGGTCTTCAGCAGGTCGCTGCCGGCCGCGGGCCCGGTGACGGCGAACTCGCTCAGGGCGGTGATGCGCCGGTTGTACGGACCGAATTCCGGTGTGAGATGCCCCGTTCCGGGCTCACCCTTGACCTGCACGACGGACAGTCCGTGGCCGGCCCAGCCGATCCGCACGTGCTCTTCGGTGGGATTCTCCGCGTCGTACCCGGCGAACATGAACGGTTCGGTCGTGTATTCGTGATTGACGACCAGCAGATAGGTGTGCGGCACGCCGTCGACGGGCAGCAGGCCCGCGAAGTCGTTGTTGAACCCGAACTGCTTCTCCTGCGCCGCCGCGGTCTGATTCTCGATGTCGAATGCGGGGGCATCGGGCAGCACCGGGTCGCCCCAGCGGATCACCACGGCCTGCTCGTAACCGTCGGGGACGGTCACCGCGTCCGCGGTGTTCGGTGGTACGGGTGTGAAATCGGTTCCGGGAGCTGCCGGTCCAAGATCACCACTGCCGGGCGCCGGTGCCTCCCCGGCGCTCGCGTCGTCCGAGCACGCCGTGAGCACCCCGCCCGCGCCGACCGCGAGGACCGCCATCGCACCGCCGCGCAGCACTCCGCGCCGCGACACCGCACCCCGCACGATGTCCCCGAAGTACGTCCCTTCCGAACTGTTCGGTACTGCGTGCGAGCAGGCGTCGCCGCACTTGTAGCGGCACGTGATGTTCGCCCGTGACGACTTCCCGTCGTGGACGAACAGGGGCAGGTTTTCGATGCGCACGTGATCTCCCTCGTCGATTCGCTTCGGGGGCACCGTAGAAGGCGCAAACGAGACAAACGGAACGAACAGATGAACAGGGAGCGACGGCTTTTCGTCCGGTGGATGCTCCGGGTCCGCGCAAACGGACCGGTCGGTTATCACCCTTCCGCTTGTTCCGAGCCGGGGCCGGAGCGGTCGTAACATTCCCCGCAGTCCCTTTCGGAACCCGTGTGACAGATGTGGAGCAGTGAATACCGATGGGGCCGACCGGTTTCGCGCTGATGTGCAGAGTGGAGGGGTCCGACACGGTGTTGCGGACCCCTGTAGCGACTGTGTGATGGGACACAAATATGTAACGGTTGGGCGGTCGACGAACGATGGATGTGTCCTATTTGTGTCATGCGGGACGCAGGTGCGGGGCACGTCGGCCCTGAGCCGGTGGGCGGGTCGGTCGACAGTCTCGCCCCGGAATCGGTCCAGCTACGAGTCCTGTTGAAGCGCAACGAATCCCACGTCATCGGCGTCGGTCGCCGGAGTGGCCGGGTGAGGCCGATCGGTCGCCGCAGCCCCGGCCTCCGGGTGCCGTGATCGGGCGATTCGGGGCGCACCGAATCGAGAGCGAATGCGCTGGGTGCCGCCTTTCGGCCGCAAACGTGACATGGATCACGATACCTTGAAAAGCGCCCTACCTGCGCCGTTACCTGGATGTGACCTTAAGGCCGCTCGATGGTGATCCATCCGGGAACAAAGACTTCCCTTCGGTAACGCCCGCGGCCGCCAGTTTCGGAGGCCGAACCCGCTCGGCCGATCTTGGAGCACGACCCATGTCAGTTTCATATTCGCGCCGTTTGCGTGCCGCCGTCGCCGCGGCCGCCATGATCACCACTGCCACCGCCGCCGTTGTGGCGAATACGTCCGCCGCCAACGCCGATACTGCCTCCGTCGTGCCGGCTCGGTTCGATCAGCCTCGTGAGCAGCTCAAGGCGCTGGATTTCGAGGCCCTGTCGACCGCGGGGTGGAGTGGCGCCGCCGACGCTGCCACCGCCGAGCCGGCAGCGTCCACGGAGCCGGCCGAGGTCGCGCCCGAGCCTGCCCCGGCACCTCCTCCACCGCCCGCCGTCACCCCCGACGAGCTGGCTCGCATCGTGCCCGGTGTCCAGCCCGAGAAGATCGAGCAGTACATCGCCCCGCTCAACGACGCGATGGTGCGCAACGGCATCGACACACCGGTCCGGCAGGCAGCGTTCATCGCCCAGCTCGCCGTCGAGTCCGATTCCTTCCGCACCTTCGAGGAGTACGCCTCCGGGCGCGCCTACGAGGGCCGCCGCGATCTCGGCAATACCCAGCCGGGAGACGGCGTGCGCTACAAGGGCCGCGGCGCCATCCAGATCACGGGTCGTCACAACTACGAGAAGTTGAGCCAGGCCACCGGAGTGGACTTCGTCGCGCACCCCGAACTGCTTTCCGCGCCGGAGAATGCCTTCACCACGGCCGCCTGGTACTGGACGTCGCGCAACCTCAACCAGGTCGCGGACACCGCCGGAATCGTCCGGGTGTCGGAGATCGTCAACGGTGGCCACCACGCCCTCAACCGGCGTATCGCCGACTTCGAGCGGGGCCTGAATGTGCTGATCCAGCCGTAATCAGAGGACTTGCGACAGGAACTGTTGCAGCCGTTCGGTTTCCGGGCTGTCGAACAGTTGGTCCGGGGTGCCGGTCTCGACGACCGCGCCGTGATCCATGAACACGACGGTGTCCGACACCGACCGCGCGAAACCCATCTCGTGGGTGACGACGACCATCGTCATGCCGCCGGCACCGAGATCCGCCATCAGCGCCAGCACGCCCTTGACGAGTTCCGGGTCGAGCGCGGAGGTGGCTTCGTCGAAGAACATCACTTGCGGTTTCATCGCCAGTGCCCGCGCGATCGCCACGCGCTGCTGCTGCCCGCCGGACAGATTCGCCGGCCGCGACTCGGCCTTGTGGGCGAGACCCACCAGTTCGAGCTGCTCGACGGCGAGTGCCCGGGCCTCGTCCTTCGACATGCCCTTGAGCTTGCGGGGCGCCAACGCGATGTTCTCGATGACCGTCTTGTGCGGGAACAGATTGAAGTGCTGGAACACCATGCCGATGCGCTGACGCAGCGCGTCGGGGTTGTCCTTCAGCACCGACTTCCCGTCGAGCAGCACGTCGCCGGCGTCGGGTTCGTACAGGCGGTTGAGCACGCGCAGCAACGTCGACTTGCCGGATCCGGACGGCCCGATCACGGTGACGGTCTTCCCCGCGTCGACGTGCAGGTCGACGCCGCGCAGCACCTTGTTGGATCCGAACGCCAGGTGCAGCCCCGTGCCGGTCAGCGAGACACCCTCGAGAGTCGGAGCGGTCATGGTCGTTCTCAGCCTCTCTCCACGACGAGGTCCTGCTCGAGCGGGTCGAGCGTGACTTCCTTCCGGCCGACGCGCAGCCGATGGTCGATGTAGTTCACCAGGTGCGTCAGCGGCACCGTCAGAATCAGATAGAACAGACCGGCGGCGACGAGCGGCGACAGGTTGCCGGTCTGGGCGTTGAGGTCGCGGCCGACCGCGAACAGCTCACGTTGCGTCGCGAGCAGGCCGAGGAAGTAGATCAGCGACGAGTCCTTGATGAGGGCGATGAACTGATTCATGAGCGCGGGCAGCACGCGGCGGACACCCTGCGGCACCACCACCAGCGACATCGACCGCCGGTAACTGAAGCCCAGTGCTCGCGCAGCTTCCATCTGCCCGGCCTCGACCGACTGGATGCCGGAGCGGAAGATCTCGCCGATGTATGCGGCGGCCAGCAGCGCCAGCGCCGCCGCGCCGAGCCAGTACGGATTGTTGCCGGTGAGGCCCTGCACGACCGGTCCCACCCCGAGGCCGACGAGCAGGATGATCACGACGGCGGGCAGTCCCCGGAAGATGTCGGTGTAGACGCGGGCGGGCCAGCGCAGCCAGCGGGTACGGGAGATCCCGGCGACCGCCAGCAGCATGCCCAGGATCGTGCCGGCGATCCCGGAGGTCAGCGCCAGGATCAGGGTGTTCGGCAGGCCGGTCTTCAACAGATCCGGGAACGCTTTCTGATACAGCCCCCAGTCGAAGAAGGTCTCGCGCAGCTGCGTCAGCGTCGACTTCTGCTCGGCGGCGGGCGTGCCCGCCGGTTCGGTGCCCGTCTGGGCGGCGAGCGCCGCGAAGTCGGGCAGTTCCGGTTCGGGTGCGGCCTTGCTGCCGGGCTTCCATCCCTCGGGCAGCTCGCGCGGCACCCATTCGGTGTACAGCTCGGCCCACGTGCCGTCGGCGATCACCGCGTCCAGACCGGAGTTCAGCGCGTCGATCAGCGGCTGGTTCTCCTTCGCGACCGCCCAGCCCACGAAGTTGTTGACACTGAACGTGTTCTCCACAATGGACGTGGGGTCACCCGGTGCGATGGCCCCTTCGGCCTGCTGCGACGGCGCGACCCACGCGTCGATCTGGCCGGTCTTCAGATTCGCGTACGCGGTGTTGTAGTCCGGGAACTTGACCGGATCGAGCTTCAGGGTGTTGACGACGTAGTCGTCCTGCACGGTCCCCTGGACGACGCCGATACGGGTGGAAGCGTTCAGATCCGAGAACCCGGTGATCGGGCTGCCGTTGGGCACCACGAGTGAGAAATAGCCGAAGTCGTAGCCGTTGGTGAACCCGACGAGATTGCGGCGCTCGTCCGTCGTGGTGATCGACGACGAGCCGACGTCGAAGCGGCGCCCGGCGACCTGCGCGAGGAGCCCCGCGAACTCGGTGCCGACGAACTGCACCTCGAGTCCGAGCTTCTCCCCGATGGCCTTCAGAACCTCGTTGTCGTAGCCGGTGAACACACCCTCGGAGTTCACGCAGATGCTCGGCGGGGCGTCGGACAGCGTGCCGACGGTCAGGACACCCGGGGTGATGAGCCCCAGCCGCGACGTGTCGATGCTTTCGAGCGGCACCACGTCCGGGGTGGTGTAGCGGTCCTCCGCTTCCGTCGCGCCCTGCGCCAGGTTCGTCGGCGCGGCCGACGCGGACTCGATTCCCGGGGGCGAACACAGGTCGCGGGTTCCGGAGGCGTCGTCGCCCGACGAGCTGCACGATGTCAGCACGAGCGCCAGCAGCATCGTCAGCAGTATCGCGAACGCGGTGCGGAGTTTCCTCGCCGATCCGACCATGTTCGGAGCCTAGACCGACGAGCACGGGTTGAACGGGAACATTCGACACTGTCGGACCGCACGGTCCACGGACCCGCCGTGACCTCTCGCACGACCGGTCCGGAGAATGCGGAGCATGGGACGTACCGAACGCGGATATTTCACGGAGGTCGACGGCCGGTTCGTGCCGACCGAGTTGGCGACCAGTCCCTGGTCGTCGGACATGCTGCTCGGTCCGTGCGTGTGCGGGCTGTTCGCCCGGGAACTCGAGAACCGGCATGCGGTGGAGAACTGGGTGCCGTCGCGGCTCACCGTCGATCTGTTCAAACCGGTGCGCACCGATCCCGTGACGGTCGAGACGACCCTCGTGCGCGACGGCAACCGCATCCGGGTGGCCGACGCACAGATGCTGCAGAACGGTGACGTGGTCGCGCGCGCGACCGTCGTGTATCTCCGTCCGTCGGAACAGCCGCCCGGAACGGTATGGACCCGCGACGAACATCCGGCGCCGCCGCAGAGTCGCACGGATGACCCGGAGACCGGATTCGTGCCGACCTGGTTCGGCAGCGACGACCACCCGGAGGGTTGGTCGCAGATACGGTCCGAGCATCAGAATTCGAGCCGTAAACGCATGTGGGCCAGACAATTTCCGGTGATCCTCGGCGAGAGGATGTCCCCGTTCGTGCGGACCGCGATCGTCGGCGAGGGCACGAGCCTGGTCACCAACTGGAGCGAGCAGGGCGTCGGATACATCAACGCCGACCTCACCCTGACCCTGTCGCGGCTGCCGCTCGGTGAGGAGGTCGGAGTCGAGGCCGATCACCACATCGGCGAGGACGGTGTCGCTGTCGGCACCTCGGTGCTGTTCGACAGCCGCGGCCCGTTCGGCGCCGGCATGGTGGTGGCACTGGCGAACAAACACCGGCAGGTCGACTTCGGCTGAGCCGACCCGCCGTCCTTGCGCACCCCCGTCTTTCTCCGAGCGAGCGGTACATTCGGTCGATTGAAGGAGACGAGCGATACATTCGCTCGGAAGAACGGGGCCGCGCGCTCGGAAAACGGGGGTCGGAAGACGGAGCTGTCGGTCCCTACCCGTTCGCGTCGGGTACATCCTCGATCGCGATGGTCGCCGCGTGTACGGTGCCGTCGCACCGGTCGCAGACGAGTCTCGGCAGGAACGGCGCCCCGCATCCCAGGTGCACCGTTTCGAGCGCGGGGCCCTCGGGCGCGTGGAACCAGCGTTGTCCCCACGCGATCATGCACGCGATGACGGGGAAGAACGCCAGGCCCTTGTCGGTGAGGTGATAGGTCACCCAATCGGCCCGGCCGGGATGCGGGCGCGGCGCGAGCACGTCGAGTTCGGTGAACCGCCGGAGCCGATCGGTGACGACCGCCGGCGGTGCCCCCATCTGCTCCGCGAATTCCCCGAATCGGGTGGCGCCGCGGTGCGCGGAGCCCAGCAATGCCGCCGACCAGCGGTTGCCGACCAGTTCCATGGTGTGCGGGACGATGTCCGGGGTGCGGGCCGCACGCCCGGAGCGACGACGACCGGCCGCGGCGGGCACACACCGCGACCACTCGCCGCTCGGTCCGGTCCGCACGCTCACGTCGTGCGCGCCGGCCGGGGCCCCGCACGCGGTGCAGACGAGCCGCGGCACGAACAGCTGCCCGCACACGGTGTGGCGCCGACGCGGCAGACGCGCTTCCGCATCGGCCGACCAGCGCTGCTCCCACGCCCACATGCTCACGAGCACGGTCCACACGCTGCGTCCGCGTGCGGTGAGCACGTACTCGTGGCGTACCGGTTGCTGCTGGTAGGCGACCTTCTCGAACAGCCCGGCCTCGGTGAGCCGGCCCAGCCGCGCGGTCAGCACCGCGTGGGAGACGGGACCGCGTGCGATCCAGTCGCCGTACCGGCGTGCGCCGAGCAGTGCCGAGCGAAGGATCCACAGGTTCCATTCGTCGCCGAGGATCCCGAGGGTCACCGCGAGCGCGTTGTCGCCGCCCGGTTCGAGCGTGGTGAACGTGGTGGTGCCGGGCACCGGGGCAGCCTACAAGCCGATCGTGCTGCCCGGCCGGTCGTCCTCACGCCAGCCGGGGAGCGACGATCCGGCGGCCCATGTCGAATGCGTGCCGCTCGAGATCCGCTCGGGCAGCTGCATCCGCGCGACGGGACCGTCGGCGACGTTCTGCGCATCGAACACGAGGCATTCGGAGCGGTCCTCGTTCATGTCGGTGACGAGGGTGACGAGGTAGCCGTCGTCCTCGGACGTCGACCCGGTACGGGGCGCCATCACGGTTTCGCTGCCGAACACGCCGTCGCCGAACGCGTAGTGCTCCTCGTTGCCGGTGAGCACGTCGTGCTTGACGAGGCCGTCGAACAGGAACCAGCCGGGCACGCCCGTCGCCGCGTAGGTGTAGCGGTGCTGTACTCCCGCGTGGTGCGGGTTGATCATTCCGAATTCGGTGATCGACTCGGAGAGCCGTTCCTCCTTCACCTGCCCGGTGCGCAGGTTCAGCCGCCACCGGTGCAGGTGGGTGCCCATGCGGTCGAGGGCGAGGGACCGGAACAGACGCTTGTAGATGTTGCCGTTTCCGTCGTCGGCCGGTTCGGGGTCGCTCTGGTGGAAGCCCTCGAGGACGATCTCGTCGCCGCTCTCGTAGGCATTGGTCCAGTGCAGGACGTAGGTGGGGTCGGCGTCGAACCACACGATCTCGTCGGAGTTGCCGCGGCGCGGGATCACCCCGAGCCGCATCGGCATGTCCGGGTGGTACTTCGGGACGTACCGGCCGCGTTCGAGGAGTTGCGGCAGCCAGAACAGCGGGCAGTCGTTGAGGATCGCGTAGTTCTCGGTGAAGGCCATGTCGTGCGGAAGGCGCGGACCGGGCAGTTCCACGTCGACGTAGTGCACCAGGCGGTCCTGTGCGTCGACGACGCCGTAGTGCATGTAGGGCGCGTCGGTGGTGTAGTCGAAGAACAGCATCTCGCCGGTCCGCTCGTCGACCTTCGGGTGCGCGGAGACACCCGTGGACGGGAAATCGCCGTGCCACGTGGACTTTCCGAGCGTCTCGAGCGTGGTCGGATCCAGCCGGTACAGCTCACCGCACTGCCAGAAACTCGACAGCGCGACCCCGTTGTGCACGGTGATGTCGGTGCTCGAGCCGTCTTTCATGCGACCGCGCGCGCCCCAGCCGTCCTGCCGGATCGAGTTCTCGGGCCGCTCGGCGATGCCGGCCCACAGCGGGCCTCCGGCCTCCTGTTCGGCGAGAAAGCCGTCGGTACGGACGAATCGGTTGCGGTAGAACGCTTTTCCGTCGCGGAATCCGACGGTGTGGATCATGCCGTCGCCGTCGAACGGATGGTAGAGACCCTCGAGTGCGGGATGCGCCGGGTTCTCGGTGTTGCGCAGGTAGACGCCGTCGAGGTCGGACGGAAGTTCGCCGACGACGGTGAGGTCGTCGGCGCGCCACTCGGTGTGCTGCGGCCGCCAAGGGCCGGTGCGGTACGGGTGGTCGTCGTTCTCCGGCAGCGTGGTCAGTACGCGTCCGAGTACTTCGATGTCCATGACGTCTCTTCCCTGGGTCGACGAGGCGGTCGTTCGGGGCGAACGGCGACCACAACTACAGTTAACAGAGCGACAGGTCGGGAGGCAAGGCTCCGCCCGTGTGCCTTTGTGGCGGCAGGGACCGCCGCAAAGGCACACCGGTTCCGCCTACATCAATGCCCCCGCCAGCTCCCGATACGCGGAACTCGCGAACGTGAACGGGTCGCCGGTGAGCACCTGGATCGCGACCTCGTCGGCCCCGGCCTCGTAGTGCTTCTCGATCCCCGCGACCACGGTGTCGAGATCACCCCACGGAATCAGCGCATCCAGGAGCCGGTCGCTGCCGACCCCGGCCAGGTCGTCGTCGCCGTAGCCGAGGCGACGAAGGTTGTTCGAGTAGTTCGGCAGCGCCAGGTAGCCGCGCATGTACTCGTGCGCGATCGCGCGGGCGGTGTCCTCGTCGCGCTCGAGCACCACCGCGACCTCCGGGGCCAGCAGGGGGCCGTCACCGAGGAGCTCCCGCGCCTGCGCCGTGTGCTCGGCAGGAACGAAGTAGGGGTGCGCACCCGCGGACCGCTCGGCGGACAGGGTGAGCATGCGCGGGCCGAGGGCGGCCAGCACCCGACGCTCCGCCGGCAACCCCTCGGCATCCAGGGCATCGAGGTACTCGACCATCCGGCTGTACGGCTTGGCGTAGGTGTTCGCGCCCTTGGCCTCGACCACCGGCGCGTGGCTCGTGCCGAGGCCCAGCAGGAAACGGCCCGGATGGTTCTCCTCGAACCCGCGGACGGTTTCGGCGGTGGTCGCCGGCTCGGCGTGCCAGATGCTCAGGATGCCGCTGGCGACACCGAGACGTGTTGTCGCATCCAGTACTTCGCCGTAGATCGACGGAACGCCGTCCCCGAATCCGCCGGACGTCCACAGCCTCGAATACCCCAGTTCGTCGAGTTCGCGCGCCGCGTCCAGCGCCGCCTCCCGGGTCTTCCCGCTCAGCCAGAAATGTCCACCCCACACACTCACCTGTCGTGTCATGACCCCGACAGTAGCGGCGTGACGGGTCAGGCGAGACCGGACAGCGGCGGCGGCGAGTTCTCGTCACGCCACCCGATGGCCTCGATCAGCGGCGCCAGATCGTAGTCGGGACCGCTGGCGCCGACGGTGAACAGCGTGACCCCCGCATCCGCGTACGCGGCGGCCTGGTCGACGCCGGGCCACGGCACGGACCGTTCGATCTCCGACGCGTGCCGGCCGATCTCGGCGCACCTCTTCTCGACGATTCCCCACTTCTCGACGTGGGTGCCGAGGTCACCGAAGCTGTGCCAGATGTTGCTGTACTTCGCGACGAGCGGCAGTGTCTTCCGCGGGCCCCCACCGCCGATGAGGATCGGGATATGGCGCGTCGGGGCCGGATTCAGCTTGCCGAGCCGCGCGGTGATGCGCGGCAGATACTCGGCGAGCAGAGCCAGCCGCGAACCCTTGGTCCCGAAGTCGTAGCCGTACTCCGTGTAGTCCTTCTCGAACCAGCCCGCCCCGATGCCGAGAATCAGCCGCCCGCCGCTGATGTGGTCGACGGTGCGGGCCATGTCGGCCAGTAGATCCGGGTTGCGGTAACCGCCACACGTGACGAGTGCGCCGAACTCGACGCGTTCGGTCTGCTCGGCCCAGGCGCCGAGCATCGTCCAGCACTCGAAGTGAGCACCGTCGGGGTCGCCGGTGAGCGGATAGAAGTGGTCCCAGTTGAACACGATGTCGACGCCGGCGTCCTCGGCGCGCAGGACTGTGTCGCGGATGACGCCGTAGTCGGGCTGGTGCTGGGGCTGGAGTTGGAGTCCGATGCGGATGGGGCGCGTCATGGAAACCACGGTAGGACCACCGATCGCCTCCTGCATCCGAAACCGGATCAGCGGCTGCCGCCGAGCGCGGCGAACTGCGGCTCGAGTCCCACGAGGAACGTCTCGAGCGCGAGCTCGAAGCTGTCGTGATCGATCTCCGCGGCGCGCTCGGCGAGGCGGTGCGCGTCCGACAGATGCGGGTAGCGGTCGTCGTAGGTGTCGCGGTCGCCGCGGAATCCGCCGGCGAACGACGCGATCGCGGCGCCGAGCACGATGTACTTCACGGACGCGCCGATGAGGGTGGCGGTGCGGGGTGGCCAGCCCGCGCGGGTCAGACCGCCGTGCACGGCATCCGCCCGGTCGAGAGCACCCGGACGTGTGCCGGGACTCGAGGCGAGGTACGGAACCATGTTGGGATGCGCGGCCAGCGCCGCCCGGTACGAGCGGGCCCACGTGCGCAGCGCCTGTCGCCAGTCGCCCGTTTCGAAACCCGAGACGTCGACGTCGTCGGCGATGAGGTTGCCGATGTCGTCGAGCAGCGCGTCCTTGGTCGGGTAGTGCGTGTAGAGCGAGGGCGCGCGGACTCCGAGTTCGGTGGCGATCCGGCGCATCGAGACGTCCCCGAGGCCGTGCTCGTCGATCATGCGCAGGGTGGTGTCGCGGATCAGCTGCCGGCTCAGCAGCGGTGTCCGGGGCCGGGCCATCGGCATCCTCCTCGAAGCGGGGACCTGGACGTCCTAACAGTGTACGGTTTATCGTCGGGGCGACGCGGAGCCGCCGCGTGTCCGCGTCCATCACCGGGACGGAAGGCCATCATGAATCTGACGCTCACCGACGAGGAACTCGCATTCCGCGACGAACTGCGCACGTTCTTCACCACCGAGATCCCCGCCGAGCTCCGCGAACGCGTGGCCGCAGGCCGCCCGCTCGGCCGCGACGACATCGTCACCAGCCAGCGGATCCTCAACGCGCACGGCCTCGCCGTGCCGCACTGGCCCGTCGAATGGGGCGGCAAGGACTGGACCTCGGTCCAGCGGCACCTGTGGCTCGACGAACTGCAACTCGCGTCCGTCCCCGACCCGCTGCCGTTCAACACCGCGATGGTCGGTCCCGTCATCGCCGAATTCGGCTCCCAGGAGCTCAAGGAACGTTTCCTCCCGGCGACCGCGAATCTCGACATCTGGTGGTGCCAGGGCTTCTCCGAACCCGAAGCCGGCTCCGACCTGGCGTCCCTCAAGACCCGCGCGGTCCGCGACGGCGACGACTACATCGTCAACGGGCAGAAGACCTGGACCACGCTTGCGCAGCACGCCGACTGGATCTTCGCGCTCGTCCGCACCGATCCGAACGCACCGAAACGGCAGGCCGGTATCTCGTTCCTGCTCATCGACATGAAGACGCCCGGCGTCACGGTGCGCCCCATCAAGCTGATCGACGGTGGCTACGAGGTCAACGAGGTGTTCTTCGAGGACGTGCGCGTCCCGGCCGAGAACCTCGTCGGCGAGGAGAACGCCGGCTGGAGCTACGCGAAGTTCCTGCTCGGCAACGAACGCACCGGGGTCGCGCGCGTCGGTGCCACCAAGGTCCGCATCGCACGGGCCAAGAAACTCGCCGCCGAAGTCCGCCTCGGATCCAGGTCGATGCTCGACGACCCGCTGTTCGCCGCGCGCGTCGCCGAACTCGAAAACGAGCTGCTGGCACTGGAATTGACCCAGCTGCGCGTCGTGGCGAGTTCCGCCGACGGAAAGCCGAACCCGGCGTCGTCGCTGTTGAAGCTGCGCGGCTCGGAGTTGCAGCAGGCCGCGACCGAGTTGCTCACCGACATCGCCGGTCCCGATTCGCTGCCCGTCGGCGCCGACGACATCGACTCCCCCGACTGGGCACAACGTTCCGCGCCGGTCTACCTCAACAACCGCAAGGTCTCGATCTACAGCGGGTCGAGCGAGGTCCAGCGTCAGATCATCGCCTCCTCCATTCTCGGATTGTGAGCAGCCACCATGAATTTCGAACTCGACACCGAACAGGATCTGCTCCGCAAGACCACCCGCGACCTGCTGTCCGGGGTGTACGACGCGGAAACCCGTAACGCGATCACCGCCACCGACCGGGGTTGGAACCCGGAGGTGTGGCGGCAGTTCGCCGAACTCGGCCTCCTCGGGCTGCCCTTCCCCGAGGAACACGGAGGCATGGGCGCCGGACCGGTCGAGACGATGGCCGTGATGACCGAGATCGGGCGAGCACTCGCGCCGGAACCCCTGCTCGACGCGGTGTACACGCCCGGTGGTCTCGTCGCCGAGGCCGGGAGCGACGAGCAGCGCGCCGCGATCCTGCCGCGCGTCGCCGAGGGAGAGTTGCTGCTCGCGTTCGCGCACGACGAGCCCGGTAGCCGCTGGCCGTTCACGGACGTGCAGACCTCTGCGACCCGCACCGGTGACGTCTGGACCATCACCGGACGCAAGAACCCTGTGCTGCACGGTGATTGCGCCGACACGTTCGTGGTGTCCGCAAGACTGCCCGAGGGCGGAACCGGACTGTTCCTCGTCGAGACGTCCGCGGAGGGCCTGACCCGCACCGCGTACCGCACCCACGACGAGCGCCGCGGCGCCCAGCTCGCACTCGAGGGCGTCACCGCCGAACCGCTCGGTGTCGATGTCACCGATGCGACCGACGCGATCGTCGCCGCGCAGGTACGTGCGCAGGCCGCGCTGTGCGCCGAAGCGGTCGGCGCGATGCAGGAAACTCTGCGACTGACGACCGAATACCTGAAGCAGCGCAAGCAGTTCGGTGCACCCATCGCCCGCTTCCAGGCACTGACTCACCGCGCCGCCGACATGTACGTGCTGCTCGAACTCGCCACGAGCCTGAGCCTGTACGCGACGATGGCGCTGTCCGACGGCATCGTCGACCCGACCATCGCCTCCCGGGCCAAGCTGCAGGTCGGCAGGTCCGCCCGCAGCATCGGGCAGGAAGCGATCCAGATGCACGGCGGTATCGGCATGACCGCCGAATATCCGGTCGGGCACTACGTCAGCAGGCTGACCGCGATCGAACACACCCTCGGCAGCACCGAGGACCACCTGCGGGTCCTGGCCGGGGCGGTCGCCGAGCACGAGCGGGTCGACGTCACCGGAGACTGATCGAAGGTCAGGGTGGCGGCAGCAGGGGACCGAGCGGCCCGAGATCGATGTTGAGATCTTCGGGCGTCAGGCCGAAATGCTCGCGCAGCTCGTCCATGCGCTGCTCGAGCAGCATCAGCGTGGTGCCGATGCGTTCGATCTGCTCGTCGCTGAGGTCGCCCTGGTCGACCCGTCGCAGTGCCTGCCGTTCCATCAACTGGCGGAGGAGCTCGACGAGGGTCAGCACCAGGGTGACCAGACCCCGCTCCACGGATTCGGGGTCGGAGTCGATACGCGGTGGCAGCCCGCCGAATTCGGTCACGGACCCTCGATCCCCTGCTGTTCGATTCCCTGCTGTTCGATCCCCTGGTCCTCGGCGATGGCACGGACCGACGAGATCAGGGTGCGCAACGAGATGCGGACCATGTCCACGTCGGCGACCGAGAGCACCACGTCGCCGACGATGACGACACCCCCGGCCAGCACCCGGTCGAGCAGGTCGACGAGCGCGATCCGACGCTCCTCGGGTACCTCGCTCACGGGTTCCCCCGGTCCACACCCGCGAAGGAGTACGGGGGCCACGGACCCGTGAGTTCCAGCTCGAGCCCGTCGAACTGGGTGCGCGCCGCCGCGACCGCTTCGGCGAACTCGTCGCTACGCGCGTCGTCCACGAGGTAGGTGCCGTTGAGCACCATCCGGTCCCGCCGGCCGCTCAGCGTCGGGTCGGTCGGCGGTTGCCGGCGCCCTGCGGCCGAGTGCTGCAGCAGCAACGCATGGAGGGTGTCGGCTCGGTCCGCTGCGGCGCGTTCGGCGTCCTCCCGCGCGGACAGCTGCGCCTTACGCCGCAGCAGATAGGCTGTGCCGGTTCCCTTCTCGGCTCCGGATCCCGCAGTCTCCACCGCGCCGGCGGCGATCGCGTCCACGTCCGCGTACGCCTTCACACCCCATTCGGTACGTCCCGCGACGAGGGTGAGCGCCGCGTCGAAGTCCGCCCGGCGCGCCTCGAGCACGTCGCAGACGCGCGCGTCGTCGAGATACACGGTGGCCAGCCGCAAGGGAATCGCCGGAGCCCACCGCACCACGGCGGACACGACGGCATCGTGCGTGCGCGCCACCGTCTCGAGCCATTCGAGATTCTCCAGGTTGCTGCGCAACGCCTCTTCCCCGAACTCACCGAGCGGCACCGTGCCGACGACGGCGGTCAGTCCGGCGGCGGACACGGCGCGGACCGGCTCGCGAGCAACCCCCGTCACGTCGGAGACGGCTTCGTCCGGCAGGTCCGCACCCGCCACCGCGTACACCCACACGCCGTGATCAGCGGTCATCGTCCACCTCGTCGTCCTCGAATTCGGCATCCTCGACCTCGACCGGTTCGGCGACCGGTTCCCTCCGTGCGGCCTCGAGTTCCGCGATGCGGTCCCGCAGCTTCCGGTTCTCGACTTCGAGATCCTGTTGTGCGCCTTCGATTTCCGCTCGTTTGCCCTTGCTGCTGAGCCACGGGTCGGTCTCCCACCAGTCGATGCCCACGGCCTTCGCCGTCTCCAGCGACGCGATCACCAGGCGCAGCTTGATGGTGAGCAGTTCGATGTCGAGCAGATTCACCTGGATGTCCCCGGCGATCACCAGGCCCTTGTCCAGGACCCGCTCGAGGATGTCGCCGAGATTCGTCGACTGGTGCCCGCCGCCGTAGGGTTGCGGGGACGACGAGCCGCCACCCATCACGGTCATCTGCTACCTCCGAGGTCGGTGCTGCCGCGTCCGTAGCGTTTGGTTCTGCGGTAGGACAACAGTTCTCCGTCCGGGTCCAGTCGCACCTCGTACAACGCGAGCATGTCCGCCGTGGACGGGATGCGCCGGTCCTCGATCACCTCGATCTCGACCGTCCACCCGTCGTCGCTGGGCGACACCGACGTGACGCCCTGCGGGTCCTTCGTCGTCAACTCGGTGAGATATTCGACCGCGAAACGGGCCACCTCCGCTGCGGACAAAGGGGGCAGAGGCTCAGGCTCGGAACTGCCGCTGTCCTTGCGGGTCGTACGTCCGGCCATCGTGGTCCCCTTCCTAGATCGGCGGGGCGCCGGTATCCGGCCGGATCATCCGGTTGAGGACGGCTTGCTGCGCCGCGGCCTTCTCTTCGTCGGTGAGGCGGCCGACGGCGGCCGCCTCATCGATCTCCTCGAGTTCCCGGCGGATGGTGGCCGGGTCGTGCAGTTGCTGCTCGACCTGGTCCTGGATGAGTTCGCCGAGCCACAGCACCGCCCGGATCGGGGCAATCGGCAGTGTGAGAACGGACGAGATCAGTCCCACGGCTCAGTCCTCCGGTGCTCTTTTCATCACGAAGTCGTACGCGGCCATCGGCCCGAGCAGATCCATCTTCGCCCGGCCCTCCCATTCTTCCGCGAGAGAACGCACGATGTCCTCGAGATCGCCCTGCCGGGACAATTCGATGAGCACCGCCACGTGCGCAGCGTCCTCGTCGTGTGTCGGCTGGCGGACGTTGACCATCGGTTCGAGGTCCTCGAGCGCGTCGACGACCCGCTGGGTGTCCTCATTGCGCTTGGCTTCGATCGACTGGGTGATGATCTCGCCGAGCATCATTCGTGCGTCGCGGGTCGCGTCCTCGGGCTTGTCGCGGATCTCCTCGCGCAAGCGAGCCGCGTCGGCGTTCTCCTCGAGAATCTCACTGAGCACCGCTCTTTCGTCGTAGCGTGCTTTGACGACGAACTGCGCCTTGCCCTCGAGTTCGTTCAGCGCCGCTTCGAACTCGTCGCGATGGGCGTCGAGCAGTTCCTCGGACACCGCGTCCTCGTCCGACAGCACCGCCCCGAACCGGAGCGGCAGCACCGGTGCCACGGCGGCGGTCCCGTCCAGCAGTTCCGCATGGGCCTTGAGGTCGTCGGGCGTGCCGAGGGGCCGGTCGACCGGAATCTCGCTGACCAGCGCAGCGATCTCGCCGCTCCGCACGACCGAGACGTTGCTCGGGGGGTCGCCCACACCGGTGGCGTGCGATTCCGCTTCCACGTCCCCCGGGACGATGCCGTAGACGTAGATGCCCGTGCTGCCGGTGATGCCCTGCTCTTCCGGCGTGCGTTCGTCCGCCGACGTGTCGGTCATCGTTACTCCCCTCTCTTCGATCCGCGCGGGGCGCGCTGCCGCCTGTCGTCGACGTCTCCGAGGAACTCGGAGACCTTCTCGGTAGCTGCTTCCAGTGCTCCCTTGGTCTTGTGTTTCGCACCGCCGGAGGTGATGTCACCGACGAGATCGGGCAGACCCTTCGGTTCACTGTCGGAGATCTCCAGACGGTTCACCGCTTCGGCGAAACGCAGGTAGGTGTCGACGCTGGCGACTACCACGCGGGCGTCGATCGTCACGAGTTCGATACCGACGAGGGAGACCCGCACGAACGCGTCGATCACGAGACCCTTGTCGAGAATGGTGTCGATGACTTCGGCGAGACCGGACGAGTTCGGGCGTGCCATCCCGCCGCCACCGCCGCCACCGCCACCGGCGGGTTGGATGGTCATTTCCTGGCTCCTCGGTTCGTGCCGGCCGTGGACCGTGCCCTGCTTCGCGCGGGGGCCCTACGGCGAGCGGGCGGTTCTTCCTCTGCTTCGTCCTCTTCGGGCTCCTCTGCTTCGTCCTCTTCGGGCTCCTCTGCTTCGCCCTCTTCGGGCTCCTCTTCGTCGGGCTCTTCGTCCTCGAGCTCGTCGTCGTACTCGTCTTCGTCGTATTCGTCCTCGGGCTCCTCGTCCTCCGGCTCCTCCCCTTCTTCCTCTTCTTCGGGTTCTTCGGCAGATTCGTCCTGCTCCTCGTACCCTTCGTCCTCTTCTTGTTCCTCCTGCTCCTCGCGGCGAGCGGTCTCGTCGTCCTTGACCACCTTGCTTTCGTGGATCTCGCCGTGCCACCCCGCGATGTCGTCGGGATGCAGGATGCTCTCGGTCATGACGTGACGCTGGAAGTGCTTGAGTTCCAGTCTGGATCGCCGTCCCACGGCACGCCAGAGATTGGCGGTCTTCTCGAACAGGCCGCGGGGGTGGTACTCCAGTACCAGAACGATCCGGGTGAGGTTCTCGGTGATCTCGTGGAAGGTCACCGCGCCGTCGATGTAACCCTTGCCGCCCTTGGAACGCCACACGATCCGTTCGAACGGAACCTGTTCGAGAATCGTCGACTCCCAGTTCCGGCGCGACCAGAAGACCTTGCCGGTCCACTGCAATTTCTCGTCGGCGGCCTGCTCGACCTGCTCGACCTTCTTCATGAACTTCGGCCAGTCGGCGAACTGGGTCCACTGGTCGTAGGCGAGCCGGACGGGCACCCCGACGTCGATCTGCTCGACGATGTTGGTGAGCTTGATCTTCTTGCCGCCCGAGCCTTTCCGGCCACCGCCGCCGCCGAAGGACTCCTTCACGTCCTGGAACTTCTGTTTGGCCGTGCCCTTGACGCCCTCGAAACCGGCGCTCATGGCGGCCTTGAGCGGTGAAGCGCCCTCCGAGAGCTTGTCGACGCCGGTCAGCGCCGACAGCAGACCGGTGTTGCCGGTGCCTTCGGCATAGTCGTGCAGTCGCCCGGCCGTTCCGGTGATCTTGTCGGTGACGGTGTCCACGGCCCGCTCGGTGACGGTTCCGGCGAGGGTCTGCAGCGCGTTCTGCAGATGCCCGGTCGGCGAGGCCGCGCTGGCCGCCTTCTGCGCCGTCCCGGTCGCGGCCTTACCGGCTCGGCCCGCGGCGCCGGTTGCGGTCCTGCCGGCTTTTCCTGCCGCGCCGGTCGCGGCCTTACCCACCTTCCGGGTGGTATCGGACAGTGCCTTGGTCATGGGACTCAGCTCCTCGTACGTCGCACGGGGGCGCGCCCGGATGCCGAACTCTCGGTCCGGGAGCTTCGGCGGCGTGGCTTGGGCGCTTGTTCGTCGTCCTCATCGGACTTCTTCCGGCGGGGAGCGGATCGTGATCGTGTCGACGAGGCGCTCTCGGATGTCCGGCGCCGGGCCGGGGGCCGCTTCTTCGCGGGCTTCCGCTCCTCCTCGGAATCGACGTCCTCCGTGTCCTCTTCGCCCGAGGCCTCTTCGCCCGTGCCTTCGTCGTCGGTGTCCTCGTCCGAGGTGTCCTCTTCGTCGGCGGTGTCGGTCGGCTCGTCCTCGTAGGCTCCCTGCTCGTCCTCGTCGTATTCGTCCTGGGGTTCCTCGTAGTCCTCGTCCTCCGACTTGGTACTCCTCTTGCTGCGTAGCAGACCCCCGCCCTGCTGGAGTCGCTCGTTGAGCGAGTCGATCTGGTTGCTCGCTGCGGTCACGGCCGCGGCCCGCGCCGCGCCGAGCAGTTCGCCCCGAACGGATTCGGTGATCTTGCTCAGTTCAGGTGAGGACCCCAGAGCGGATACACCGCGTTTCATCAATTCCTGAGGGGTACCGGGGAGGCGCCCGCTCAATCCCGCCCCCGCGAGCATCAGCGCGAGTCGCATCTTGTGGGTACGTCCCAGCATGTAGCCGATGCCGACCCCCGCGGCAATTCGTGCTCCACCCTTCATGGTCATCTCCTTCGGCTGCGACCCGTCCCGTGGGGAGAGTCGGCGATCGAAACTCTGCGGGCGTCCGCCTGCACGTGGGACTGGAGTAACCTGCGTCACACTTCGTGAAACATCAATCCGAAGTTGATCTTCAACCCTATAATGCGGACCGGTCGGTATGTTCGCGTCCGGTTTTCCTCCGAGTTGTGGGGGTATCCGAAATCGTCGAACGACCGCACGTGGCCGGACAGGAGCACACCATGGCGCACCTCGCGGACAGGATCAAACACAGCGCAGAGGCTGCCGCCGGCAAGGCGAAGCAGACGCTGGGCCGGTGGACCGGAAACCGGCGCGCCGAGGACAAGGGCAGTCGGCAGCGCTTCGTCGCCGAGTCGAAGAAGCTGGGAGACAAAGTTATTCACGCGGCCGAGCACGGACGCTCACGGGTGCGCCGGTGGTCGCACCGTCGCCCCGACATGCCCTGACCGCGCCCGGAAACTTCACCACCGTCATTCGCAGGCGGCGAAGCCGCACGCACGCAACGCGAACGCCGCTTCGGGTCCGATGATCTCGCCCACCAGCGTGAGGAAGCGGTCGACGAACGCCGCCCCGTGTGCCGGTTCGGCCGGATCGTCCGGATCCGACGGATCCAGATGGTGCGCGAGTTCGTGCAGGACCACCAGTTCCCGGAACGCCCACGCCGTGTTCGCCCGGTGCTCCGGCAGTGCGATGACCGCAGAATCACTTTCGTAGTGCGCTGCCGTGTTCCCGGCGCGCGCTCGCACCCGTACCCGCACGGCGGCGCGCGGCCAGCGCTCCCGCACCCAGTTCAGAGCCAGCACCGCATCCAGATACGCCTGCACCGACTCGATCGACGCGAACCGGCGCTCCACCGGCAGCGTCACACGAGACCCGGCGATCTCCACCTCCCGGATCCCCCGCTCGTCGGCGAGGTCGAACATGCGCCGCACCAGCGACTCCGCCTCGTACACCGCCGCCCGCTGCGTATCCCGAACGCGGGTCATCGGGTCAGCCTCCGGCCCCCGGACGGCAGCTCCGGCGCCGTCCCCAGCCGCGCCCGCCGCCCGGCCCGGTCCCCGGCCCGCTGCGCGTCCGACGAGTGCGCGGCCGTCGGACGGTTGCCGCGCCAGCTGCCCCGCGCCTGCGACGTGCTGGTGTAGAAATCGCGCAACTCGAGCTGCTTGTCGCGCAACACCAATTCCGTGCCCGGCACCGCGACCTCCGCTTCCTGCTCGGTCTGCTGCTTCGCCTCGGCCAGCCGTGCCCCGATCCGCGCCGCGAACGCCGACTGGAAGTTCAGGCGCGCGGTCACCCCGGCGACGGGCTTGCGCACCCGCGTGCGGACCCGCCGTCCCCCGCGCTGCTCGACGACCGTGCGCACCGTCGTCTCCTCCCGATAGCTGCCCGCGCGCAGGTACGCGTCCGACGCCCGCACCATCTGCACCAGCAGCGACGAGTACAACGCCTCGCACACGTCGATGTCGTCGGCGAACCCGTACGCATAGATGACGGTGGAGGTGGCGGTGATGTCGCACTGCACGTCGTTGGCGGCGGCGATCGCCAGGAACAACTGCGCGTACGTGCGCAGCCCCTTCTTCCCGCTCTCCCCGATCGTGATGAGCCGCTGCACCGGCGTGGCCCGGCGTTCCCGGGACGCGGTGTGGGCACGCGCGACCGCGAGATCCACGGACGACGCGGTCGCCAGACGTTGCGCAGCCGCCAGGAACGCGTCGGCTTCGTGCTGGTTGTCGGTCGATTCCGCCTGGCGGAGCAGGCCGCCGATACGGGTCAGCATCCGGTCGGAACTCACCGACAGAGAATAGGCGCGTTCGGCTTTGTCGCCTATTCTCTCGTGCCATGGCCTCAGTGACCTTCGACAAGGCGACCTGCCTCTTCCCCGGCTCGACCACGCCGGCGGTCGACGCATTGGATCTGAAGATCGAGGACGGGGAGTTCCTCGTGCTGGTCGGTCCGTCGGGTTGCGGCAAGTCCACGTCGCTGCGCATGCTCGCAGGTCTCGAGCAGGTTCACAGCGGCCGCATCCTCATCGGCGACACCGATGTCACAGGGCAGGACCCGAAGCAGCGGGACATCGCGATGGTGTTCCAGAACTACGCCCTGTACCCGCACATGTCGGTCGCCGAGAACATGGGCTTCGCGCTCAAGCTCGCGAAGACCCCGAAGGCGGAGATCCGCGCGCGGGTCGAGGAGGTCGCGAAGATGCTCGACCTCGAGCAGTACCTCGACCGCAAGCCCAAGGCACTGTCCGGTGGACAGCGTCAGCGCGTCGCCATGGGCCGCGCCATCGTCCGGCAGCCGCAGGTGTTCCTCATGGACGAGCCGCTGTCGAACCTCGACGCGAAGCTGCGGGTGCAGACCCGCACGCAGATCGCGCAGCTGCAGCGCCGCCTCGGCACGACCACCGTGTACGTCACCCACGACCAGGTCGAGGCCATGACCATGGGCGACCGGGTCGCGGTTCTCGAGAAGGGCATCCTGCAGCAGTGCGCGTCGCCGCGGGTGCTCTACAACAGGCCCGCGAACGTGTTCGTCGCCGGATTCATGGGCTCACCTGCGATGAACCTGTTCACGTTGCCGGTGTTCGACCGCGGCGCGATCCTCGGCGAGACGTACGTGCCGATCCCGCGTGACGTCGTCGGTGAGGTCCACGAGACCGAGGTCGTCGTCGGTATCCGTCCCGAGCACATCCAGATCACCGAGTACGGTCTCGCGATGGACGTCGACGTCGTCGAGGAGCTCGGCTCCGACGCCTATGTGTACGGCCGCGCGTACATCGCGGGTCGCTCGCAGGAGATCGTGGCGCGCGGCGACTGGCGGAATCCGCCGCAGAAGGGCGAGCGCATCTACCTGAACTTCGATCCGGAGCAGGTGCATGTGTTCTCGACGAAGGACGGTCGCCGGCTCGGCTGAGCACGGCCGACGACGAGGCCTGCGGGAACGGACATGACCGATTCAGGTTGGGAGCAATATCCCCTTTTCCCGGTCTCGCATGCCAGAGTAGGTGCCGGTGTCGGTGGCCATAGGCTGCCGACGAGGAGTTTTCCGAATCCGAACGGGAGTAATCCATGGTTCTGAACACGAAGGCGGTCCGCCGCGCAGCGATCGCTGCATCGGCGGCGTCGCTGCTGGTCCTGACGGCCTGCTCGTCCGACGACAGCTCGAGCAGCGACAGCAGCGGCTCGGCGTCCGCGGCAGGCGAAGGGCGCGGCCCGATCACCATCGTCGAGGGCCAGGACCCCCTGAATGCGGCGCTCGAGAACATCATCTCCGACTGGAATGCCGAGCATCCGGACGAGAAGGTGACCTTCAAGCCGCTGGCGAAGGAAGCCGACGACCAGTACGCCGACATCGCCCAGCGCATGCAGGCGAAGAGCGACGAGTACGACCTCGTGGCCGTCGACGTCACCAACACCGCCGAGTTCGCCGCCAACGGCTGGCTGCTGCCGCTCGAGGGCGACTACGCGATCTCGACCGACGGCCTGCTGCCCGCGACCGTCGAGTCGGGCACCTACAACGGCACCCTGTTCGCGGCCCCGAAGAACACCAACGCCGCGTTCCTGTACTACCGCACCGACCTCGTCGACAAGGCCCCGGCCACGTGGGCGGAACTGCAGGCGGAGTGCCCGAAGGCCGTCGAGGCGGGCATCGACTGCTACCTCGGCCAGTTCAAGGACTACGAGGGCCTGACGGTCAACGTCACCGAGATCGCCAACGCCTTCGGCGGCAGCTTCGTCTCGGAGGACGGCCTCACCCCGTCGATCGACGACAAGACGAGCGAGGGTCTGCAGTTCATCGTCGACCGCTTCGCGGACGGCACGATCCCGGCGGCCGCGCAGACCTACACCGAAGGTGAGTCGCAGACCGCGTTCGGCGACGGCAAGGCCCTGTTCCTGCGCACGTGGCCGGGCTTCTTCACCGACGGCGAGTCCTCCTCGATCGCCGGCAACTACGGCATCGCGGTGCTCCCCGGCGTCGACGGACCGGGCGTCTCCACCCTCGGTGGCTACAACGTCGGCATCAGCGCGTTCTCGGATGCGCCGGCGACCGCGCGTGACTTCCTCGAGTTCATGCAGACCCGCCAGTCGCAGACCTACTACGCCGAGGTCGGCGGCGCGCCGGTCCTCGCCGAGGTCTACGACGACCCGGCGATCCTCGAGCAGTACCCGTACTTCGCGACGCTGAAGCAGGCGCTCGAGAGCGCGAAGCCGCGTCCGTCCTCGCCGTACTACTCGAACGTGTCCAAGGCGATCGCCGACAACTCGTACGCGGCGATCCGGAACGAGAAGACGGTCGAGCAGGCGCTCGCCGACATCAAGGCCGGCATCGAAACCGCCGGCAACTGATCCACTAGGAGCAGTACCTATGGCAGAACCGCAGGTCCAAGCCGGTCACGAAGACCGCCGACCGGTTCCCGCGGATCCGCCACACGATTCCGCGGTCGGGACCGAGTACCTCGGTCCCGACCGCGACCGTGTGCACGGACGGCACCGGGTGACCGAACCTCCGGAGCCGAGCGCGCCCGCGATCAAGCAGGGCCGCCGGATCCCTCCGTGGATGTTCGTGGCGCCGTCCCTCGCCGTGCTCGCCGTCATCATCCTGTACCCGCTCGGGCGGGCGGTCTGGATGTCGCTGCACGGCGACGCGAAGAAACTCGATCCCGAAACCGGCCGGTTCGTCGAGGGCGGTTTCGTCGGTTTCGAGAACTACGTCCGGTGGATCACCCAGTCCTGCGGTACCGCCACCGGCAGCATTCCGTGCCCGCCGGGCACGCTGGGCTCCCAGTTCTGGGGCTCTATCTTCAACACGTTCTTCTTCACCGTCGTCACCGTCTCACTCGAGACCGTCATCGGTTTCGCGATGGCGGTCGTGATGGCGAAATCGTTCCGCGGTCGTGGGTTGCTCCGCGCGTCGGTGCTGGTGCCGTGGGCGATCCCGACCGCGGTCACCGCGAAGTTGTGGTTCTTCATCTTCGCCAACGACGGCATCGCCAACAAGATGCTCGGCACGGACATCCTGTGGACGGCGGATCCGTGGCCGGCCCGGTTCGCGATCATCGTCGCGGACGTGTGGAAGACCGCGCCGTTCATGGCGCTGCTGATCCTCGCCGGCCTGCAGATGATCCCGGCGGAGGTGTACGAGGCCGCGAAGGTCGACGGCGCGAACGCGTGGCAGCGTTTCAAGATGATCACCTTGCCGCTGGTCAAGCCGGCGCTGATGGTCGCGATCCTGTTCCGCACGATGGACGCGCTGCGCATGTACGACCTGCCGGCCATCATGATGGGCTCGAACCCCGCGACCTCCACGATCTCGGTGCTGGTGGTCGAGCAGATGCGTCAGGGCGCGAACTCGGCGTCCGCGCTGTCGACGATCACGTTCCTCCTCATCTTCGCGGTCGCGTTCGTGCTGGTGCGGTTCCTCGGTGCCAACGCCGTGCAGACGCAGGAGGCGCAGCGGAAGGGAGACGTCGGATGAGCAGTCCCGGTACCGGAGGCACGAAGGTGCGCTCGGCCGGCACGTATGCCGGGGTGATCCTCATCGTCCTGTGGGGCCTGGCGCCCTGCTACTGGATGATCGTCACGGCGCTGCGCGAGCCGTCCGAGACGTTCAGCACGTCGCTGTGGCCCGCGAACCCGACGCTGCAGAACTTCGCCGACGCCCTCGATCCCGACGCGAAGGTGAACTTCTCCCGCGCGCTGGTCAACAGCGTCATCATCGCCGGTGCGACCACCGCGGTCGCGCTGCTGCTCGGTGTGTTCACCGCCTACGCGCTGGCCCGGTTCGATTTCCGGGGCAAGTACTTCGTCACCGGCATCATCCTGGGCGCGTCGATGTTCCCGGTGGTGGCGCTGGTGACGCCGCTGTTCCAGTTGTTCACCGACATCGGCTGGATCGGCAGCTACCAGGCGCTGATCATCCCGAACATCTCGTTCGTGCTGCCGCTGACGGTGTACACGTTGACCTCGTTCTTCTCGGAACTGCCGTGGGAACTCGAGGAGGCGGCCCGGATGGACGGTGCGACGCGCGGGCAGGCGTTCCGGTTGGTGATGCTGCCGCTCGCCGCGCCGGCGATGTTCACCACCGCGATCCTGGCGTTCATCGCGACCGTGAACGAGTACCTGCTGATGTCGCAGCTGTCGAGCGAGAAGACCGCGCCGGTGACGGTCGCGATGGCACGGTTCACCGGCACCGACCCGTACGTGACGCCGTACGCCTCGATCATGGCCGGCGGCACGCTGGTGATGGTGCCGCTGGTGATCATGGTGCTGATCTTCCAGCGCCGCATCATCTCGGGTCTGACCGCGGGCGGCGTGAAGTCGTGAGACGAGTCCCCCGGCGGCAGCGGCTCGAGATGCTGCTGGGGTTCCTGACCGTGTTCACGGTCATGGCGCTGATCGCCGCGGTCGCCGAGTTGTGGTCCCCGGCGCCGGGTATCGTCCCGGGACTGGTGCTGCTCGGATTCGCGACCGCGTGGGGTTTCGCGTTCCGTGCCTGGCGGAGGGCGCCGTAGGCGCCGGTGTGCCTTTGTGGCGGTGGGAGGCGCCACATATAGACACGGGACACGGCCCGTGCGCCTTCGATCACAGTTGTCCCGGACTACGTACCATACGGATGACAGGGTGCGATGATCTGTCGAGCCCGGATTTCGCCAGAAAGTAGCCCGTGTGAGTTCTTCGTCGTCGTCGCCTTCCAGACCTGCCACCCCCGCCAAGTCACGGGGGTGGCGCCTTGTCCGTTACCTGGTGCTCGCCGTCGTGGCGCTCCTGGTGATCGTGCCCGGCATCGGTTTCGCGGTGGCATACATGTCGGTCGACGTACCGCGTCCGTCGGACATGAAGAACGATCAGGTGGCCACGATCTACGCGGCCGACGGCACCACGGTGCTCAGCACGGTCGTACCGCCCGAGGGCAATCGCACCGAGGTGGACATCGAGGAAGTGCCCGAGCACGTCCGCAACGCGGTGCTGTCCGCGGAGGACCGCAACTTCTACAGCAATCCCGGCTTCTCGATCTCCGGGTTCGTGCGCGCGGCGCGCGACAACGTGATGGGCAAGGAAACCGCCGGTGGTGGTTCGACGATCACCCAGCAGTACGTGAAGAACGTGCTGGTCGGCGCGGACCGGACGATCACCCGCAAGATGCGGGAGCTGGTCGTCTCCACCAAGATGGCCCGGCAGTCGTCGAAGGACGAGATCCTGCAGGCCTACCTGAACACCATCTATTTCGGTCGCGGTGCGTACGGCATCGCGGCGGCGTCGGAGGCGTACTTCGGCAAGCCCGTCGGCGAGCTGTCGGTGTCCGAGGGGGCGGTGCTCGCAGGGGTCATCCAGAGCCCGTCGTCGCTGGACCCGGAGTTCAACCGGCCGGCGATCGAGGCGCGCTGGACGTACGTGCTCGACGGCATGGTCGAGATGGGCGTGCTGGACGCTGGCGAACGTGACGGGCAGCAGTTCCCGCCGACGGTGCCGTCGAATCAGCTTGCGCAGCAGAATGATTCGACCGGACCGGAAGGTCACGTGAAGAACCAGGTGCTGCGTGAACTGTCCGCCGCGGGCATCAGCGAGCAGACGCTGAACACCGAGGGTCTGCGGATCACGACGACCATCGATCCGGTCGCGCAGCAGGCGGCGATCGACAGTGCTCGCAGCACTCTCGACGGTGAGGACGAGAGCCTGCGGACCGCGGTGGTGTCGATCGACCCGCGCACCGGTGCCGTGCGCGCCTACTACGGCGGCGAGGAGGGCGCAGGCTTCGACTTCGCGCAAGCGCCGCTGCAGACCGGTTCGTCGTTCAAGGTGTTCGGTCTGGTCGCGGCTCTGCGGCAGGGCATCGGCCTGAACGCCCGCTTCGACAGTTCGCCGCTCAAGGTCGGCAACATCGAGATCGGCAACGTCGAGGGCGCCTCGTGCGGCAAGTGCACGATCGCCGAGGCCCTCAAGCGGTCGCTGAACACGAGCTTCTACCGGTTGATGATGTCGATGGACGACGGCCCGCAGGCGATCGCCGACGCCGCGCACGACGCCGGCATCCCCATGACCATCCCGGGCGTGGAGGGGACCACGCTGAGTCACGAGGGCGGCCCGCCGGAGGGCGGAATCGTTCTGGGGCAGTACCAGTCCCGCGTCATCGACATGGCCTCGGCTTACGCGACGCTCGCCGCGTCCGGCACCTTCCACGAGCCGTTCTTCGTCCAGCGGGTCGAGACGGCCGACGGTGACGTGCTGCTGGACCGCCCCGCCTCCCCCGGCGAATTCCGGCTCGATCCGGCGGTCGCCGACAACGTCACGCAGGCCATGCTGCCGATCGCCGCGTACTCGCGCGGTCACGCGCTGGCCGGGGGTCGTCCGTCGGCGGCGAAGACCGGCACGACCCAGCTCGGGGACACCGGCCTGAACAAGGACGCCTGGATGGTGGGGTACACGCCGTCGCTGTCGACGGCGGTGTGGGTCGGTACCCCGGACGGCGAGGCGATCGTCAACAGCTGGGGCGGATCCATCTACGGTTCGGGCCTGCCGTCGGACATCTGGAAGGGCACGATGGACGGTGCGCTCGAGGGCACCGACTTCGAGAGTTTCCCGTGGCCGGACCCGATCGACGGTCAGGCCGGCGTGCCCGCCGACGCGGGGATCAGCGAAACGACGACGACGACCGCTCCCCCGCTGCCGCAGCTGACGTTGCCGGAACTGCCGCCGATCACCCTGGAAGCGCCGCCGGTGGACATCCCGGACGTACCGATCGACCTGCCGCCGCAGATCGAGGTGTTCCCCGGTATCACGATCAGGATCCCCGGCTGACGCGGGCGCAGGTGCCGCGGCGCCGATAATCGGGGCATGGCCAATTCGCCGTCCGGTGACTCGATTCTCGACCGCGTCGTGCGCATCCTCGAATCCTTCGACGACGCGCAACCGGCGTTGACCGTCAGCGCCCTGGCCCGCCGGTCCGGTATCCCGCAGGCGACGATGTACCGGCTCGTCGGCGAGATGGTGCACCACGGCATCCTCGCGCGGGAACCGGACGGCACGGTGCGTCTGGGCATGCGTCTGTGGGAACTCGTCGCGCGCAGTTCCCCGGCGAAGGACCTGCGGGAGGCGGCGCTGCCGTTCCTGCAGGATGTGCAGTCGGTCGTGCACCAGCACACGCAACTGTCGGTGCTGCGCGACGGTGAGGTTCTCGTGCTCGATCGGCTTTCATCGTCCGGGTCGGTGATCAACCAGGCTTCGGTGGCGGGCCGGATGTCGGCACACGACACGTCGATGGGCATGGTCATGCTCGCGTTCTCCCCCGCCGACGTGCAGGAGGAGTATCAACGACTCCACCCCGAGGTGAATCTCCGATCTCCCACCACCACAAGGGATTTCCGTCGCGATCTGGCGGAGATCCGGCGCCGCGGCTACGCGAGCTACGACGGGGTCCTCGACGTGGGCACCACGGGCATCTCGGTTCCGGTCGTCGGCCGGTCCGGGCACGCCCTCGCGGCGCTCGGCGTGGTGGTTCCCACCGGGATCGCGCAGAGGCAGGCGATCATCGCGGTGCTCATGGCCGCGGCGCGGGGCATCGCCCGCGCCGCCGGGGAACAGCCCCCGACCACCTCCGATTTTCTCGTTCAATGAGAAGAGTTGTTCGCTTCGGGTGAGGTGCGCACCACACTTGCGTTCATCCGAGCACCCCTGGAGGAATCCGATGACCGCACCCCGAACGACCGTCACCACGCAGGTCGGCATCGTCGGTGGCGGTCCGGCCGGGCTGATGCTCTCGCACCTGCTGGCGAAGGCCGGCATCGACAACATCGTCGTCGAGAAGCGCGACCGCGAGACCATCCGCACCACCCACCGCGCGGGCATTCTCGAGCACGGATCGGTGAAGCTGCTGACCGACAGCGGCGTCAACGGTCGCGTCCTGTCCGAAGGCCACCGGCACGACGGCATCGACCTGCGGTTCGACGGGCGCAGCCACCGCATCGACTTCCAGGACCTCGTCGGCGAGTCGGTGTGGCTGTACCCGCAGAACGAGGTCTTTGTGGACCTTGCCACGGCGCGCGAGCGTGACGGCGGCGACGTCCGCTACGGCGTCCGCGAGACCGAGGTTCTCGACGTCACCACCGACACGCCCAAGATCCGCGTCACCGAGGCCGACGGCACCGAGGTCGAGATCCACTGCCGCATCCTCGTGGGCGCGGACGGATCACAGAGCATCTGCCGCAAGGCGATTCCGGCTGACGTGCGCACCGACCACTTCATCGAGTATCCGTTCGCCTGGTTCGGCATCCTCACCGAAGCGCCGCCGAGCGCACCCGAATTGATCTATGCCCGTTCGGAATACGGCTTCGCGCTGATCAGTCAGCGCAGCGAGACGGTGCAGCGCATGTACTTCCAGTGCGACCCGGCCGAGGACGCCTCGAGCTGGAGCGAGGAACGCATCTGGGACGAACTGCAGCGGCGCGTCGACGGCCCCGACGGTCTCGAGTTGAAGCGCGGCCGCATCTTCGAGCAGATGGTGCTGCCGTTCCGGTCCTACGTGTGTGAACCGATGCGCCACGGCAACCTCTTCCTGGCCGGCGACGCCGGGCACACCGTCCCGCCCACCGGTGCGAAGGGCCTGAACCTCGCGCTGGCGGACGTACGCGTGCTGTTCCGTGCCCTCGACTCCTTCTTCTCGACCGGTTCGGGTGCGCTGCTCGACGCCTACAGCGACACCGCGCTGCAGCGGGTGTGGAAGGCGCAGAACTTCTCCTACCGGATGACCTCCATGCTCCATACCCGTTCCGATGCAACATCGTTCGAACGCCGTCGCGCCCTCGGCGAGCTCGCCGCCGTCACCGGTTCCCGGTACGGCCGGCAGTACCTCGCCGAGGCGTACACCGGCGGCCCCGACAACTGACACCACGTCGCCCCGTCCCTTCCCGATTCGACACGCGAGGTTCCCGTGCTTCATCTGCCACCACGATTCGTCCGCCCCGAGGGCGTGCACCCACCACTGGACTTCCCGGACTACCGGACCACCGCCCTGCGCCGCCCCGCCCAGCCCCTCACGCTGATCCCGCAGCGCCTCGGCGAGCTGACCGGCCCCGTCTTCGGTGAGGACCGGGTGCAGGACGGCGACGCCGACCTGACCCTCGCCAACGGCGGCGAAGCAGCCGGCCAGCGCATCATCGTCCACGGTCGCGTCCTAGACAGCGACGGCAAGCCCGTCCCGCACACCCTCGTCGAGGTGTGGCAGGCCAACGCCGCCGGCCGGTATCGCCACGTGAACGACAGCTGGCCCGCTCCCCTCGACCCGTACTTCAACGGAGTCGGCCGCTGCGTCACCGACGCGCAGGGCGAATACCGCTTCACCACCGTCAAACCCGGTGCCTACCCGTGGCGCAACCACCACAACGCGTGGCGGCCCGCGCACATCCACTTCTCCCTGTTCGGCACGGCGTTCACGCAGCGGCTCGTCACCCAGATGTACTTCCCGGACGACCCGCTGTTCTTCCAGGACCCGATCTACAACTCGGTGCCCGCCGAGGCGCGGCACCGCATGGTCAGCGTGTTCGACTACGACGCCACCGTCGACAACTGGGCCCTCGGGTTCCGCTTCGACATCGTGCTGCGCGGCCGCGAGGCCACCCCCTTCGAGAACGAGGAGGACGACGATGAGTGACTTCGCTCCCCGTTACCCCGTCACCCCCGGCGACCAGAGCACCGCCACCTTCGGCCCGACACCGTCGCAGACCGTCGGACCCTACTGGAAGATCGGTCTCGACTGGGGCACCGACGGCGAGAACGTCGTCCCCGCAGACACTCCCGGCCGCATCACGGTCCGCATCACGGTCCTCGACGGCCACCGCGAACCCGTGGCCGACGCGATGCTCGAGACGTGGCAGGCCGACACCGACGGCCGTTACGGCGCACCGGGATTCCGGGGCTTCGCCCGCAGCGCCGCCGACGAGACGGGAACGGCCGTCGTGCACACCGTCAAGCCGGGTTCCGGCGACGGCCAGGCGCCGCACCTGCTGGTCGGGATCTTCGCCCGCGGCACGCTGGACCGCCTGTACACGCGCATGTATTTCCCCGAGGACCTCGCGGAGCACGCGACCGATCCGGTACTGACGGCCCTACCCGAGTCGCAGCGCGCCAAGCTCGTCGCCGACAAGACCGGCGACGGCTACGAGTGGACGGTGTACGTTCAGGACCTCGATCCGAACGGTGTCGAGACACCGTTCTTCTCGATCTAGACGGGAGCCTGCGTTGTCCGAGCCGGCACGGTCCGACCACACCCGCGGGAGCCTGTTCGACCCGGTCTTCGGGGCCGGGGAGCTCGCGCCGATGCTGTCCGATCACGCATGGCTGACGGCCCTGCTCGACGTCGAGGTGGCGATCACCCGTGCCGCGGAACGTCACGGCCGCGCCACCGCCGCCGACGTCGCAGCGGTCGCCGCGGCGGCCGCGCGGATCGCCCGCGAACTGGACCCGGCCGAACTCGGCACGCTCTCCGCGGCCGGCGGCAATCCGGTGATCCCGCTGGTGAAGATCCTGCGGGAACGCGCCGATGCGCCGGCCGCCGCCGTGCACGTCGGCGCCACCAGCCAGGACGTGCTCGACACCGCGCTGATGTTGCTGGCCCGCAAGGCAGGTCGACGCGTCGTCGCCGACCTACGGGCCGCAGCGGATGCCGCCGCACGGCTCGCGTCCACGTATCGCGACACCCCGATGGTCGCCCGCACGCTCGGCCAGCAGGCGTTGCCCACGACCTTCGGGGCGCTCGCGGCGACCTGGCTCGTCGCGCTCGACGACGGTGTCGCCGCGATCGAGCGGGCGCTGGACATGCTTCCGGTCCAGTACGGCGGTGCGGCAGGAACTCTCGCCGCGGTGTATCCCGAGGGTCTCGCGTTCGCCGACACGCTCGCGGACCTGCTCGGCCTCGCCCGGCCGATCGTGCCGTGGCACACCGTGCGCACCCCGGTCACGACTCTCGCCTCCGCGCTCGGTGTCGCCACCGGATCGGTGTCGAAGGCCGCCACCGACGTCGTGCTCATGGCCGCAACCGAATTCGGCGAGGTCGGCGAGGACGCACCGGGCGGGTCCTCCGCCATGCCGCACAAACGCAATCCGGTCGCGTCGATCACCGCGCGGGCCGCCGCGCGACGGGTGCCGGGTCTGGTCGCCACGGTGCTCGCCGCGGCGGACCACGAGTTCGCCCGCGCAGCCGGTGCCTGGCATGCCGAGTGGGAGACACTCACCGACCTGATCCGGCTGTCCGGTGGTGCGGCACACCAGCTTTCGGTGAGCCTCGGCGGGTTGCACGTGCACCCGGACGCGCTGGCCCGCAACCTCGGGCTCACCGGCGGCGCGATCCTCGCGGAGAAGGTCACCGCGGCGCTGGCCGAGCACACCGACAACGCCCGCGACATCGTCACCGCCGCGGCCCTGGCCGGGACCCCACTCGACCGCGACCCGGCGATCACCGGACCTCTCGGCGCCGACCGCGTTCGCGAATTGCTCGACCCCACACACTATCTCGGTCACGCGGGCGATCTCGTCGACCGCGCGGTCGCCCGCCACCACACAACGGAAGGACCGGCATGACCGTCGCTCTCCACTACGAACAGCACGGCGACCCCACCGCCCCCGCGGTGCTGCTGCTCGGGTCGCTCGGCTCCGACCTGTCGATGTGGGAGCCGCAGATCGCCGCGCTGTCACCGCTCGCGCACGTCGTCGCGGTGGACCACCGAGGGCACGGCAAGTCACCGGTCGTCGACGGCCCGTACACGATGGACGACCTCGGCGGCGACGTCGTCGCGCTGCTCGACGCACTCGCTCTCGACACCGTCCACGTCGTGGGGTTGTCCCTCGGCGGGGCCGTCGGACAGTGGCTCGCCGCGCATCATCCGGCACGTGTTCGCACGCTCACGCTGCTCTGCACCTCGGCAGCCTTCCTCCCGGCCGAACCGTGGCGGGAACGGGCCGTGACCGTCCGCGCCGAGGGCGTGGCCTCGATCGCCGAGTCGATCGTCGGTCGCTGGTTCACCCCCGAGCTCGCCGCACGCGACCGCGACCTGATCGACCGCCACGTCGCGATGGTGTCCGCGACGAGCGACGAGGGCTACGCCGGGTGCTGCGAGGCCCTCGCGACGTGGGACGGCCGCGCCGACCTGGCCCGGATCGTCGCGCCCACCCTCGTGATCGCGGGCGCCCAGGACCCGGCGACCCCGCCGGACGTGATGCGCCGGCTCGCCGACGGCATCGCCGGTGCCGGCTTCCACGTCGTCGATCCCGCGGCGCACCTGGCGAGCGTCGAGCAGGCGGGCCGCGTCACAGCCCTTGTCCGCGAACACCTCACCCGCGCGACCCCCGCCGGTGCCCAGCGCACCGCCGCGTTCGAACTGGGCATGCGGGTGCGGCGCTCGGTGCTCGGCAACGCCCACGTCGACCGCGCGATGGCGGCGGCCACGGAGATCACCGCGCCGTTCCAGGATTTCATCACCCGCACCGCGTGGGGCGACATCTGGGCGCGGCCCGGTCTGGACCACCACACCCGTCGGCTGCTGACCCTCGCCATCCTCACCGCCGTCGGCAACGAGCACGAACTCGACATGCACATCCGGGCGGCGTTGCGCGCCGGTGTGGACCCCGACGAGCTCGTCGAGGTGTTCCTGCACACCGCCGTCTATGCGGGGGTACCCAACAGCAACCGGGCCTTCGCGCTCGCCAAGGCCGCGGTCGAGGACGCTCGGTCGTAGATGTCCTTCACGCCAGCACGGCCCGCAGGGTGCGGAGGGCGAAGTCGACGACGTCGTCGACCGTGACCGACGGCTCGGTGGTGCGGTCGATCGCGACCGATTCGACCATCGACCACCAGCCGCACACCTTCATGGTGGTGGCGGTGCTCGCCTGGGTGCCGGTGGCGTCGAGGATCCGCGCGGCCATGGTGGTCTTGACGTTCTCGTGGATCTCCCGGATCTGCGGGTCGTAACCGAATCCGGCTCCGTGGAACAGCATCTGGTAGTTCCGGCCGTGCCGGTCGATGAACGAGACGAACGCCCGCACGATGCCGCGCAGCGGGTCGTCGTCGCCGGGGTCGGGCACCGCGGCGCGGAGCAGGCGGCGGGCGGCCGCACCGACGACCGCGGCGTAGTAGTCCTGCTTGGTCGGGAAGTAGCGGAAGAGCAGGCCGCGGGAGATGCCGGCGATCTCGGCGACCCGGTCGACGGACAGCGCGTGGATGGGACGCGCGGCGAGTTCCTGCAGGCCGATGGCCACGAGTTGCCGCTTGCGTTCCTCCGGAGGCAGTCGCCGCCGGGGTGCGGGCTGCGGTGGTGCTTGTCGTGCTGGGGTCACCCCGATACTCTAACTGAGCATTGCTCATTTAGAGCTCGACGGAGGAACCCATGGATTTCGCACAGTCGGAACGTTCCCGCGACAACCTCGAACGTCTGCGAACCTTCATCGCCAGCGAGGTCGAACCGTTCGAACAGCGGATGCACGCGGCGCGCGTCGCACCGTTCGCGCAGCGCGGCGACAGCTCCGGGGCGGCCACCTGGTCGGTGCCGCCCGAATTCCGGGAGTTGCAGCGCAAGGCCAAGGAACAGGGGCTGTGGAATCTGTTCCTCCCGGACGCCGAGCTCGGTGCCGGTCTGTCGAACGTCGAATACGCACCGCTGGCCGAGGAGATGGGTCGCTCCCAGTTCGCGTCCGCGGTCTTCAACTGCTCCGCCCCCGACACCGGGAACATGGAGGTCCTCTACCACTACGGCAGCGCCGAGCAGAAGGACCGCTGGCTGCGTCCGCTGCTCGACGGCGAGATCCGCTCCGCGTTCTGCATGACCGAACCCGCCGTCGCCTCGTCGGACGCGACCAACATGGCCGCGACCGCGGTCGTCGAGGGTGACGAGGTCGTCCTCAACGGCCGCAAGTGGTGGAGCACCGGTGTCGGGCATCCGGACTGCAAGGTCCTGATCTTCATGGGCCTCACCGACCCGGAAGCCCACAAGTACCAACGCCATTCGATGGTGCTCGTGCCGATCGACACCCCCGGTGTGAAGGTCGAGCGGATGCTGTCCACGATGGGCTTCTACGACGAGCCGAGCGGCCACGGCGAGGTGTCGTTCACCGATGTGCGCCTGCCGCTGGACGCGATCATCGCCGGGCCCGGCCGCGGATTCGAGATCGCGCAGGGGCGCCTCGGACCCGGCCGCATCCACCACTGTATGCGCCTGATCGGTCTCGCCGAACGTACCCTCGAACTCGCCTGCCGCCGCGGCCTCGAGCGGGTCTCGTTCGGCAAGCCCCTGGTCAACCTCGGCGGCAACCGCGAACGCATCGCCGACGCCCGCATCGCCATCAACCAGCTGCGGCTGCTCGTCCTGCACACCGCCTGGCTGCTCGACACCCAGGGCCTGGCCGGGGCCCGGTCGGCGGTGTCCGAGATCAAGGTCGCCACCCCACGCGTCGTCCAGCAGATCGTCGACTTCGCCATCCAGATCCACGGTGGTGCAGGGCTTTCCGAGGACTTCCCGCTCGCAGGTGCCTGGACGGCCGCGCGGGCACTGCGGCTCGCGGACGGTCCGGACGAGGTGCACCAGGGTCTCGTGGCCCGATTCGAACTCGGCAAGTACAACTGAGGGGGACCCGTGAGCAGCCTTCCCGACAACGCCCGGCCCGTTCGCGACGAGGACAACTTCGACGTCGCCGCCGTCGCCGCGTGGCTCACCGAACGCGCCGGTATCACCGGGATTCCCGAGGTGCGTCAATTCGCCGGTGGTGCATCCAATCTCACCTACCTTCTGCGGTATCCAGATCGCGACCTGGTGCTGCGACGTCCTCCGGCCGGCACAAAGCCGAAGTCCGGGCACGACATGGTCCGGGAGTACCGGATCCAATCGTTGCTTGCCCCCGTATATCCGCACGTGCCGAAGATGATCGGGCTGTGCACCGACCCGTCGGTGCTCGGCAGCGACTTCTACGTCATGGAGAGGGTCGAGGGCACCATCGTGCGCCCGGGGTCGACGTCCGCGGATCTCGGGCTCACCCCGGAGAAGACGCGGGAGCTGTGCCTGCGCGTGATCGACCTGCTCATCGAGCTGCACGGCGTCGACACCGAAGCGTCCGGTCTCGTCGAACTGAGCCACGGTTCGGGCTATGTGGCGCGCCAGGTCGAGGGGTGGACCAAGCGGTTCGCTGCCGTCCGCACCGACAACGTCCCCGACTTCGCGCGCGTGACGAAATGGCTGGCGGACAACCAGCCTGCCGACGTCGCTTCCCGGGTGATCCACGGTGATTTCAAGCTCGACAACATCGTTCTCGGCGACGATCTGACGCCGCGCGCCGTGCTGGACTGGGAACTCGCCACGGTCGGCGATCCGCTGATGGATCTCGGGTCGACCCTCGCGTACTGGGTGCAGGCCGACGACGATCCGACGATGCTCGCCACCAAGCTGCAACCGACGGACCTGCCGGGCATGCTCACCCGTCGCGAGATCGTCGAATACTACGGGGAGCGAACCGGTCTGCCGATCGGCAACTGGAGCTTCTATGAAGTCTTCGGGGTCTTCCGGCTCGCGGTGATCGCCCAGCAGATCTACTACCGCTTCCACCACGGGCAGACGACCAACCCGATGTTCGAGAACTTCTGGATGATCGTGGGCTACCTGGACGCCCGCTGCAACGAACTGATCGACAAGGCGGAGGGGAAGTAAGTGGGCAGGGGCACGACACGCAAGAACATTCTCATCACGGGCGCCAGTTCAGGGCTCGGTCGCGGCATGGCACGTGAATTCGCCGCGCGCGGGCGCAATCTGGCGCTGGCTGCCCGCCGCACCGACAGGCTCGAGGAACTGCGCGACGAACTACTCGCCGCACACCCGCAGATCACCGTCGCGATCCGCACGCTCGACGTGGACGTGCACGACGACGTCTTCCGCGTCTTTCGGGAGTTCGACGACGAGCTCGGCGGTCTGGACCGGGTCGTCGTCAACGCCGGTCTCGGCAAGGGACAACCGTTGGGCACGGGCTACTTCCACGCGAACGTCGCGACCGCCCGCACGAACTTCCTGGGGGCGCTGGCCCAGAGCGAGGCGGCGCTCGAACTGTTCCGGCCGCGCAATGCCGGTCACCTGGTGCTCATCTCGTCGGTGAGTGCGGTGCGCGGCATGCCCCGCAACCTCACCACCTACGCGGCGTCGAAGGCGGCGGTGGCGTCGCTCGGCGAAGGCATGCGCGCGGACCTCGCGCAGACCGGTATCGACGTCAGCACGATCTTCCCCGGCTTCATCCGGTCGGAGATCAACGAGAAGGTGAAGAAGGTGCCGTTCATCGTCGACACCGAAACCGGTTGCCGGGCACTGGCTGCGGCTATCGAGAAGGAACCGGCCAACGCGTACGTCCCGGCGTGGCCGTGGACGCCGATCGCCTACGCGATGAAGATGCTGCCGATGGCGGTCGTGCGGCGCATGGCCTGACGAATCCGAGACCACCCGGGGCGGTGACGGGATCCGATCGATCCCGTCACCGCCCCGGTGCGTCGGGCTATGGGGAGTTCTCCGATCGCGGGCTCGGCCGTACGTGCTCGAAGATCAGGCTGGTCTCGGTGGAGGCGACGGCGGGGTTTGCGCTGAGGTGCTCGACGAAGCGCCTCAGCGCGTCCGTGTTCGAGGTCGCGACGTGGATGAGGTAGTCGTCGGCACCGGCGAGGAAGTAGACGTTGAGGACTTCGTCGAGATCGTTGAGCTGTTCGGCGAGTTGTCCGAGATGTCGGCGTGCGCCCGGCAGGACACGGACCGCGATCATCGCCTGAAGGTCCCGTCCCAGGGCCGCGGGATCGATCTCGGCGTGGAAACCGCGGATCACTCCCCGCTCGATGAGCGACCGCACACGGCCCAGGCAGGTCGACGGGGCGATACCGGCGGCAGCGGCCAGGGCGTTGTTGGGTATTCGCGCATTCCGTGAGAGCTCGTCGAGGATGATCCGGTCGACGGCGTCGATCGTGACGCCCGGCCGAACATCGTTCGATCGAGCGTCCCCGACGACCGGGTTCTTCGAATTGTCGCCAGGCATATCCCGATTCTAGAGAATTATGTTCGGATCTCTTGTGCTGATTGTGCAGTTTCTTCAACATTTTCGGTGAGCGATCACCTTCCCGACGCTCTCCCTCACACAGTCCGACAATCCCACGCAGTCCGGCAACGCCGCCGACGCGACCCCCATCATCGGAGCTTCACATGCGAGTAGGTATCCCCCGCGAGATCAAGAACCACGAGTACCGGGTGGCGATCACCCCCGCCGGCGTCCACGAACTGGTCGACCGCGGCCACGAGGTGCTCATCGAGACCGGCGCCGGTGTCGGCTCGTCGTTCGCCGACGCGGACTTCAAAGCCGCAGGCGCACAAATCCTTTCCGACGCCGACCAGGTCTGGGAGGGTGCCGATCTGCTGCTGAAGGTCAAGGAGCCCATCGCCGAGGAGTACTCGCGTCTGCGCCGGGACCAGGTGCTGTTCACCTATCTGCACCTCGCCGCCTCCAAGGAGTGCACCGACGCGCTCCTCGCCTCGGGAACCACCTCCATCGCCTACGAAACCGTCACGGCCGCGGACGGTTCGCTGCCGCTGCTCGCGCCGATGAGCGAGGTTGCGGGCCGCCTGGCCCCGCAGGCCGGTGCGTACCACCTCATGAGCCAGGGCGGTGGCCGCGGCGTCCTGATGGGTGGTGTTCCGGGTGTGCGTCCGGCCAAGGTCGTCGTCATCGGAGCCGGTGTCTCCGGCAAGAACGCCATCGCGATCGCACACGGAATGCGCGCCGACGTCACCGTCCTCGACCTGTCCGTCGCCCGCCTCCGTGAGATCGACGCCCTGTACGGCGGCCAGGTCAAGACCGTCGTCTCGAACACGCTGGAACTCGAGCAGGCGGTCCTCGATGCGGATCTGGTGATCGGCGCGGTCCTCGTGCCCGGTGCGAAGGCTCCGAAGCTGGTGTCCGATCACCTGGTGTCCCGGATGAAGCCGGGATCGGTGCTCGTCGACATCGCCATCGACCAGGGCGGTTGCTTCGAGGACTCGAAGCCCACGACGCATGCCGAGCCGACCTACCGGGTGCACGACTCGGTGTTCTACTGCGTCGCCAACATGCCGGGCGCGGTCCCCCGCACCTCCACCTTCGCGCTCACCAACGCGACGCTCCCCTATGTCGTAGCCCTCGCGGACAAGGGTTGGGAAGAAGCTGTAGCGGCGGATCCCGGCCTCGCGGAAGGTCTTTCGACGCACCGAGGGGAACTGCTGTCCGCCGAGGTCGCCGAGGCGCACGGATACGCTTCTGCCCGCCTCTGATCCGACGGTGCCGCTGCCCGGCGTCGTTACGACAGCAACGCGTCGGTGCTCACGGCGATCAACGCAACCAGTGCGAGCACCTTGACCACCTCGAGTGCGACGTACACGTAGTGGGCACGCGAGCGGGGCAGCTCGGCGCCGGCCAGCACCTGATCCGACCGTCTCGTCAGGGCCGGCCGCACCCCGAGCACCTGCACCGGCAACACCACCGTGACCGTGCCGAGCAGCCACCACATCGCCGTGGTCGGGGCCGCCGTGGCGGCGAGGATCGCGATCCACAGCACCACGAGGATCACCACTTCGGTGATGTTGAGGGCCCGGAACACCAGGCGCCCGATGCCCAGGCCGATCGGGATCGTGACGCCGGGCGCGCGGAACTTCAACGGCGCCTCGAGGAACGAGATCGCGAACACCGACCCGAGCCAGAACGCGGGTGCGAGCAGTTGCAGTGCCGTCCACCAGGTGTCCATGACCGCTCCTTCGGCGCATACCGGGTCCACCCACCGCCGCTGGCCCGAGCCTAGTCGAGTGTTCTACCGCGACTGGAGCTTTCGTGGAAGTGAGTGTTCGTCCCGTTCCGTCCCGGCCGGGAACACGCCGACGGCGGTGGGTCGCCCGGAGAAATCCGGACCGACCCACCGCCGTCGGGTGAGATTCGAGACTCAGGCCTCGATGATGAAGGCCTCGAGCTCGGCGCGAGCCTTGTCGTCGGCCATCTGGACCGGCGGGGACTTCATCAGGTACGCCGAGGCCGGGAGGATCGGGCCACCGAGGCCGCGGTCCTTGGCGATCTTCGCGGCGCGGATGGCGTCGATGATGATGCCGGCGGAGTTCGGCGAGTCCCAGACCTCGAGCTTGTACTCGAGGTTCAGCGGGGCGTCACCGAACGCGCGACCCTCGAGGCGGACGTATGCCCACTTGCGGTCGTCGAGCCACTCCACGTAGTCCGAGGGGCCGATGTGGACGTTGCGGTCGTGGACCTTGCCGGCCAGCGGGCCGTTGAGGTTCGAGGTCACGGCCTGGGTCTTGGAAACCTTCTTCGACTCCAGACGCTCACGCTCGAGCATGTTCTTGAAGTCCATGTTGCCGCCGACGTTCAGCTGGTAGGTGCGATCCAGCACGACACCGCGGTCCTCGAACAGCTTGGCCATCACGCGGTGGGTGATGGTCGCGCCGACCTGGCTCTTGATGTCGTCGCCGACGATCGGAACACCGGCCGCCTTGAACTTCTCGGCCCACTCCGGGTCGGAAGCGATGAACACGGGCAGCGCGTTGACGAACGCGACCCCGGCGTCGATGGCGCACTGGGCGTAGAACTTGTCGGCTTCCTCGGAGCCCACCGGCAGGTAGGAGACGAGAACATCCACCTGCGCGTCCTTGAGAGCCTGGACGACGTCGACGGGCTCGGCGTCGGACAGCTCGATGGTCTGCGCGTAGTACTTGCCGATGCCGTCGAGGGTCGGGCCGCGCTGGACGGGGACGTCGAGCGGCGGGACGTCGGCGATCTTGATGGTGTTGTTCTCCGAGGCCAGGATCGCCTCGGACAGGTCGAAGCCGACCTTCTTGGCATCCACGTCGAACGCGGCGACGAACTTGACGTCGCGCACGTGGTAGGAACCGAACTTCACATGCATCAGGCCGGGAACGGTCGAGGTCTCGTCCGCGTCCTTGTAGTACTGCACGCCCTGGACCAGGGACGAGGCACAGTTCCCCACGCCCACAATGGCCACGCGCACCGAGGTGTTGTTCTCACCCATGGTCGGGTTCTCCTTCTTTCTTGCTGGGTGCTGTCGACTGCTCGGCGGCGATCAGTTCGTTGAGCCAGCGGACTTCGCGTTCGCTGGATTCGAGACCGAGCTGGTGGAGCTGACGGGTGTAGCGGTCGAGAGTGCCGCTTGCCCGTCCGATTGCGTCGCGGAGCCCTTCTCTGCGCTCCTCGACTTGGCGGCGCCTGCCCTCGAGAATCCGCATCCGCGCTTCGGCGGGAGTGCGGCTGAAGAAGGCGAGGTGCACGCCGAATCCGTCGTCGGTGTAGTTCTGCGGTCCCGTGTCGGCGACCAGTTCGGAAAAACGTTCCCGACCGGCGTCCGTCAATTGGTACACGCGACGGGCCCGCCTGACGGTGCCGGGAACTCCGGAGTCCTCCTCGATGAGGCCGTCCGCCTGCATGCGGCGCAGCGTCGGATAGAGGGAACCGTAGGAGAAGGCGCGGAAGGCGCCCAGTAGTCCGGTCAGACGTTTGCGTAGCTCGTAACCGTGCATCGGGGACTCGAGAAGCAGCCCGAGGATTGCCAGTTCGAGCACAGGGGTTACCTCCTCGACTCTCCCGATCCGACAAAACCGACTTGATACGACGCGGAACTATATCGCACCGATATATACGACGATACTCCGCGCTGATAGGTTTGCCACATGTGTCGGGGGGACCGGCCTGTTCGAGGCGTGCGGGAACCCGACCGGCGCCGCGGTCGCCGCGCGGATCGAGCGGTCGCGCCGACGCGGAGTCAGCGGTATTCGCGCAGGACGGATCCGTCGAAACCGGCCTTCAGATACCCGTTTCCCAGGTCGTTGCGGTAGTCGACGTAGATGTTGGTCGTGGGCGTGCCGTCGTCCCGGACGATGACGTGGGTCACCACGCCCTCCGGCGCGCCCAGCAATCCCGGGGCCCGGGCGATCAGGTCGTCCAGGGCCGCAGCATCGACCAGGGCGGCATCGAAATCGCGAAAGCCGGGGAAACGCGACGACGCCGGCACGTTCGTCCGCTCCCAGCCACCCTTGAACGTGTAGGGCACGATGCGGTCGGGAGCCTCGGGCAGCGCACGACCCGCCGCCGCCCGTTCGGGATACAGGATGACCTCGTACGCGATGGTGTCGCCGAATTCCGCGCGGTAGCTGTCGACGACGCGCTGGAAGCCGCCGGGCCGGAGCGGGCGCACCGGTTCGACGGCCGCAACCGCGCTCGATTCGGCCGGACCTGGGGGATCGGCCGGCGCGGCCTCGCCCGCAAGCGCCGGCGATCCGGATTCGGGGGAATCGCTCCCGTTCGCCACCACGACGGCGACCGCGATCGCGACGGCTGCGGCCGCGACGACCCAGGCCGATTTCCGGCCACGCCCCGAGCGGGCCGCAGGAGAGGTGACCTCGACGGATTCCACCGGTGGTTGCAGGTCGCGGACCAGGTCGGCGAGTTCACGCAGTGTCTTCGCGGACTGTGCCCGGGCCACGAACTCGCGGTGCTCGGATGCGTCGAGCTGGCCGTCGGCGTAGGCCTGGTCCAGCCGGGCGCACGTGTTCACGCGATCGATGTCGCGGGCCCGGGTCTGCGGCGTCTGTCGGGTGGACACCGGTGCAGAGTAATTCGTCCCGAACGATCGCGGGGAAACCGTCACGCAGCACACACCCCGACCACTTCGACAGCACCCGCACGTACTCTGGAACGCGTGCGAACACAGCGGCAGGTGGTGGACTACGCGTTGCAGCGACGGTCGCTGCTCGCCGAGGTCTACTCGGGACGACGGGGTGTCGCGGAGGTCTGCGACGCCAGTCCCTATCTGCTGCGTGCCGCGAAGTTCCACGGGAAGGGCAGCGAAGTCGTCTGCCCGATCTGCAGGAAAGAGCAGCTCACACTCGTTTCGTGGGTGTTCGGCGAGAAACTGGGCCAGGTGTCCGGTTCCGCCCGCACCGCCGAGGAACTCGACCGCCTGGCAGCCAGCCAGGAGGCGTTCTCGGTCCACGTGGTCGAGGTGTGCCGCACCTGCAGTTGGAACCATTTGGTCCAGTCCTATGTCGTCGGCGCCGAGCCTGCGCCGCCGCGGCCGCGACGCCGGTCGACGGGGCAGAGCCGTCGCACCGCGAGCGAGTGAACGAGGACGCCCGGTCCCGTGATCGAACGCTGCCTGAACGTAACGCTGTCCGTTGAGGCCCGACGATGTTGTCGGGTGCCCACCGGCGTGAAACGAGGACGTGTCGTACCGCGTCCGCGCAACCAGTTGGAGATGAGTACGTGAATTCCCCTGACAACGATCCACAGGTCGATCGGTCCACCCCGCCGCGCCGGACCGGCCCTGCCGATCCGCGCCAGCAGCGGGTCCCGGGACCGGGACCGGTCGGGGGATCCGCCCAGGACCGGCCGCTGCCGCCGCAGCCCGGCCAGGGCCGGCCGTACCCTCCGCAGCCCTATCCGGGTCAGCAGGGCCGGCCGGGTCCGCAGGGGCAACCCGGCCCGCGCGCCGGGGGCCCGCCGGGACCGCCGCCGATGCGGAACCCGATGCCCCGGAATCCGCAGCAACCGCAGCAGCAGGGCCCGCAGCAACCGCAGGGCCCCCAATATCCGCAGGGGCCTCAGCGTCCCCAGCAGTCTCCGCGGAGCGGGCCGATTCCGCAGCAGAATCCGCGCAGCGGACCGGTTCCCCAGCAGAACCCCCGCAGCGGACCCATGCCCCAACAGAACCCGCGCAGCGGACCGATGCCGCAGCAGCGTCCCCAGCAGTTCGCCGCCGCGCCGCCGAACCGTGCACAGACGGGTCCCCAGCAGCCCGCCGGCGGCCGGCCTCAGGCCGACCCAACCGTACGGATCCCGCAGGAAGGGGCCCGGCCCCAGGCCGACCCGACCGTACGGATCCCGCAGGATCAGGCCCGGCAGGCCGTGGCCGCCAACCGGCAGCCTCCGTCACGCCCCGCAGGTACCCCGCCGGGTGGACGTCCGCCGACTCCGCCCCCGACCGCCCGCGGCGGTGGCGGCGGAAACAGCGGTGGCGGCAAGGGCGGCAAGTCGTCCCGGTGGCGCACCATCCGGCGCATCGGTTACGTGGCGGTCGCGCTCGGCCTGATCGTTCCGATTCTCACGTTCATGGTCGCCTACGTCGTCCAGGACGTGCCCCGGCCCGGCGACCTCAAGACCAATCAGGTCGCCACGATCTACGCGTCCGACGGCTCGACGGTCATCACGAAGGTGATCCCGCCCGAAGGAAACCGCACCGAGGTCCGGCTCGACGAGATCCCCGAGCACGTCCGCAACGCCGTGCTCGCCGCCGAGGACCGCGACTTCTACACCAACCCGGGCTTCTCGGTCACCGGCTTCGCGCGCGCGGCTCGCGACAACATCCTCGGCCGTGAGAGCGCGGGTGGTGGCTCGACCATCACCCAGCAGTACGTCAAGACCGCCCTCGTCGGGTCGGAGCGCACGCTCACCCGAAAGATGAAGGAGCTGGTGCTGTCGTCGAAGATGGCCAACCAGTGGTCGAAGGACGACATCCTCGCCGCCTATCTGAACACCATCTACTTCGGTCGCGGTGCGTACGGCATCGCCGCGGCGTCCAACGCCTACTTCGGCAAGCCGGTCGGCGCGCTGACCGTCGAGGAAGGTGCGGTGCTGGCGTCGTCGATCCAGCTGCCGTCGCTGCTGGACCCGGAGCAGAACCCGGAGGGTGCCGAGGCTCGCTGGAACTACGTGCTCGACGGCATGGTGACGGCCGGAACCCTCAACGCCCAGGATCGCGCCGGCATGAAGTACCCCGCGTACGTGCCGCTCGCCGAACTGGACAACGGAGACGAATCCTCGGGTCCCGAAGGACTCCTGAAGAACCAGGTGCTGCAGGAGCTGTCCGCGGAAGGCATCGACGAGAAGCTCCTCAACACCGAGGGCCTCGAGATCACCACGACCATCGACCCGCAGGCACAGGAAGCGGCCCTGGACGCGGTCCGCTCGACGATGGAGGGTGAACCGGAGGAACTGCGCACCGCCGTCGTGTCCGTCGACCCGCACACCGGTGCCGTCCGCGCGTACTACGGCGGCGAAAGCGGCATCGGGTTCGACTTCGCACAGTCCGGCCTGCAGACCGGTTCGTCGTTCAAGGTGTTCGGCCTGGCCGCGAACCTGGAGCAGGGCAAGCCCCTGTCGACGACCTACGACAGCGGCCCGCTGACCGTGAACGGCATCAAGATCGGCAACGTCGAGGGTGAGCAGTGCGGCCAGTGCACCATCGCCGAGGCGTTGAAGCGGTCGCTGAACACCAGCTTCTACCGGATGATGCTGTCGATGGACAACGGTCCGCAGGCCATCGCGGACATGGCGCACAAGCTCGGCATCCCCAAGGAGATCCCCGGTGTCGGGGAAACCCTCACGGAACCGGACGGCGCCGGCCCGAACTACGGCATCGTCCTCGGCCAGTACCAGTCCCGCGTCCTCGACATGGCCTCCGCGTACGCGACCCTCGCCGCGTCCGGCACCTACCACGAGCCGTACTTCGTGCAGAAGGTCGTCACCGCCGACGGCAGCGTGCTACTCGACCGCGGCTCACCCACCGGTGAGAAGGTCGTCGACGACGCGGTCGCCGACAACACCACCGCCGCCATGCAGCCGATCGCCGCGTACTCCAACGGGCACGCTCTCGCGGGCGGACGTCCGTCGGCGGCGAAGACGGGCACCGCACAGCTCGGCGACACCGGTTCCAACAAGGACGCCTGGATGGTCGGGTACACCCCGTCGCTGTCGACGGCGGTGTGGGTCGGCACCGAACAGGGCCTGCCGCTCGAGAACAGCTGGGGCGGCATGATCTACGGTTCCGGTCTGCCGTCCGACATCTGGAAGGCGACGATGGACGGCGCTCTCGAGGGCACGGACGTCGAGAAGTTCCCGACCCCGGGCGCCATCGCCGGCGTGTCCGGTGTGCCCGCCTTCACGGCCGAGGTCACGGCTGTGCCGACGACCACCAAGGCCCCGGAGACGAGCCGCACGATTCCGTCGTTGCCGGAGATCCCCGAGATCACGACGCGCGACGTCGAGATCCTGCCGGGCGTGACCATTCAGCTGCCGGGGGTGGCGCAACAGCCGACCACCACTCCGCAGCGGCCCGGCCGGGAGACGGAGACGACCCCGGAAGAGGACTCGCCCGGTTTCGGAACCGAGGAGGATTCGGGCGACGAGCAGGGAACGGAACCGTCCGTGGAGGAAGCGGTTCCGGCTCCGGGCGGACAGGCCGGCCAGCAGCAACCCGGCGGAGCAGTACCCGGCAGGTAACCTCGCCTCCGTGAGCGACAAGGAGGCGACCGGCAGGCCCGCGGGCGCGAAGACGAGGGTCGTGTCGCCGGCACCGCTCGCACCCGACCTCCGCTCGGCGGACTGGCGCGACACCCCCGGATGGAACGATCCGATGGTGTCGCGCCTGTCCACCGCGATCGGTGGGCCGGTCGGCCGGTACGCGCTGCTCGGCCGCACCCGCTTCTTCACCCCGCTGCGGGTGCTGCTGCTTCTGGCCGTGGTGTTCCTGTCCTTCGGCTGGTTCACCAAGGCCGCCTGCATCCAGCAGGCGCCGATCGGACCGAACGGTGAACTGGGACTCGACTGGCGAGGCAACCGCCAGTACGTCGCGATGTGCTACTCGGACGTGGTGCCGTTGTACGGCGCCGAACGCCTCAACGAAGGCGCGTTCCCGTACGCGACGTCGTGGGAGGAACCCGCACCGGACGGCGGCACGCAGGTCCGCTACATGGAATACCCGGTGGTCGCCGGGCTGTACCAGTACGTGTCGATGCGGGTCGCGAAGGCGTGGGATTCCGCGTCGTGGCTGCCCGGCGGCCTGCAGGTGGCGATCTACTTCAACGTCGTCGCGCTCGGCTCGGCCATGGCATGGCTGGTGACGGTGTGGGCGACGGCGCTGTCCGCCGGCCGCCGGATCTGGGATGCCGCGCTCGTCGCGGCGTCCCCGCTGGTGATCGTGCACGCGTTCACCAACTTCGACGCACTCGCCACCGCGTGCGCTGCCGGTGGTCTGCTCGCCTGGGCGCGACGCCGGCCGGTGCTGGCCGGTGTTCTCCTCGGACTCGGCGGCGCCACCAAGCTGTATCCGCTGCTGCTGCTGGGCCCGCTGTTCCTGCTGTGTCTGCGCGCGGGCAAGATGCGTGCCTTCGGCCGGACCGCGGCGGCGGCTGCGGCGGCGTGGCTGGTCGTGAATCTGCCGATCATGCTGCTGTTCCCGCGCGGATGGGCCGAGTTCTTCCGTCTCAACACCGAACGCGGCGTCGATCCCGATTCGATCTACAACGTGGTGCGTTCCCTCACCACGTGGTCCGGGTGGGATCCGGAGACGTCGAACCTGGTGTCGCTGCTGTTGTTCGCGGCCGCGTGCGCGGCGATCGCATGGCTCGCCCTGACCGCCGCGCGCCGGCCCCGGCTGGCCCAGTTGTGTTTCCTCGTGGTCGCGGCGTTCCTGCTCACCAACAAGGTGTGGAGTCCGCAGTATTCGCTGTGGCTGGTGCCGCTCGCGGTGCTCGCGCTGCCTCATCGCCGGGCGCTGCTCGCGTGGATGACGATCGATGCGCTCGTGTGGGTTCCGCGCATGTACTACTACCTCGGTCCTGCGGAGAAGGGACTGCCCGAACAGTGGTTCACCGTCACCGTCCTGATCCGGGACTTGGCGGTGCTGGCGCTGTGCGTCGCGGTGATCCGGCAGATCCGGAGACCCGCCGAGGATCTCGTGCGTTACGGGTTCGTCGACGACCCGATCGGTGGGGTCGTCGATCAAGCTCCAGACGACTTCCCGCGCTGGTGGCCGAGGGTGCTGCGCCCCCGGGACGGCCGCGAATCACCCACGAAGTCATCCGATGGGACGACGCGGACTGTCGGTGCTTCGACCTAGTCTCGACGGGGACGTGAGGAGGCGCTGTGGCTGCGAATCACCGCGGCTCGTCGGGGCAGGCGACGACCGGATCGGTTCCGTGTGAACTCGCGTGGGCTGTTGCTCGCGGCGACTCGTCCGCGATTCCGGCCTTGTTGCGTGTGCTGCACCCGCGGGTGGTGGGCTATTGCCGCGCCCGGGCCCACGACGGTGGTATCCCCTTCGCCGAAGCCGACCGGATCGCTCTCGACGCATGCCGGACCGTGCTCGCCGAACTCTCCTCCCCCACGGGTGCGAATCGGAACTTCGCCACCCTCGTCTACGAGATCGCATCCCGTGCCGTCGATTCGGTATCCACGGACACGGCGGTGCAGTTGCGCCGGGAAGTGCTGATCATGCGCACGATCGTCGGGCTGGATCCCGAACAGACCGCGGCGGTGTTGAGCATCAGCCCCGGCCGGGTCCGGCTGGAACAGCACGCGGCGTTGAAATCCCTGCGCGTGGCATGACGTCGGCGCGACGTTACGTTTGCGCTCTGTGACGATTCCCTTGCAGTCGTCGGACGGCCTCGTCGGTCCGTAACCGTTATTATCCCAAACATCACTTTTCGGAAGGTCGGGGGACCTGCGGCGGTGGGCCGATCGAGGAGGATCCCGTGTCAGCTGATGTTTCGTGGTCGGTTGCTGCCGTAAACCCCGAACCGAGCCGCCCGTCGCTGTCCCCTCGTGAAGTCGAGGTCCTCCGCGGCTGGCTCCGATCCGATTCGAAGACCGAAGTCGCCGCCGAGCTGTTCATCTCCGTCGCCACCGTCAACACGCATCTGGCCCGGATACGGGAGAAATACGCCGCGGTGGGCCGGAATGCCGGTACCAAGGCCGCGCTCACCGCTCGGGCCCTGCAGGACGGCCTCGTCACCCTCGACGAGCTGTAGTCGGCTACCACTCGTCGAGCGTCGTCAGACCGTCCTGCAGGGCCCGCGCGAACAACGCGGCCTTCGTGGGTGCGCTGCGTCCCACCGACGCGTACTTCGAACGGATCCGCGTGATGTGGGTGTTGAGCGTCGATTCCGAGACGAACAACTCCTGCGCCGCGCGAGATTTCGAATCCGACGACAGCCAGGTCAGCAACACCTCCACCTCGCGGGCGCTCAGCAGCGGTCGACGTACCAGGGATGAACGGATCCGGGTCACGGGTTGGGGCGCAGTCATGGAGCTCCTTCCGGAGGAAGCCGAAACGGGGTGCGGCGCGAGAACGCCGGGAAAGGGGAACGGCGCGAGCGCGCCGGAATCCATCCTCGCCGCCACCCGGGCCCGGTCAGAAGTACACCGAACGGTTCGATACGGAATCCGTACGGCAGAACGTCTTCTACCTGCACCGATACGAAAGGGCATAGATGCCGCACCAGAGCACGGAGCCGCTGGATCCCGAACGGATCGGCGCCAGAACGCAGTTCGCCGAGGCACTGACCGAGCTCCGCACCCGGGCCGGACTGTCCGTGCGCGACGTCGTCGCCGCGTCCGGGGCACAGCACGGCACGGTCGCCGGATGGTTCGCCGGCCAGCACCTGCCGACGAAGGCGAGCAGTGCCGCCCTGACCGCGGTGCTCGCCGCGTGCGGGGTCGACGACGAGGCGGAAGTGGCGGCCTGGCAGGCCGCCGCCGGACGGGCCCGGCAAGCCGCGATCCGCCGCGCCGACAAGTCGGTCGTCCCGTACCGGGGACTGGCACCGTTCGGGGAAGAGGACGCCCCTTGGTTCTTCGGGCGCGACGACCTCACCGCCGAACTGCTCGCTCGCGTCCGGGGCGCGAGCACCGGTGCCGCCGGCCGGGTGCTCTTCGTCATCGGACCGTCCGGGGCCGGGAAGTCCTCACTGCTGCGCGCCGGCCTGGCCGCCTCCGTCGCCGAGGCGTTTCCGGAGTGGCGGCGCACCGTCGTGACCCCTGCGGGTATCGGGGTGAGCGCGCTGGTCGCCGCGCTGACCGAGACCGGACCCGCGCTGCTCGTCGTCGATCAGTTCGAGGAACTGTGGACCCACTGCGGGCCCGACGACCGCGCGACGGTCCTCACCCGGCTGGCCGCCGTCGGCCCCGACGTCGTGGTGGTGCTCGGGTTGCGGGCGGACTTCTACCCTGCTGCCGCGCGCGAACCGGTGCTCGTGCCGATCCTCGCGGCGGGTCCGCTCGTCGTCGGACCGCTGACCGACACGGACCTGGAGAAGGTCATCGTCGCCCCGGCCGAGAAGGCCGGTGCCACCGTGCCCGACGAACTCGTCCGTGTTCTCCTCGCCGACCTCACTCCGCGCACCACCCGCACGGCGACCGATCCGGGCACGTTGCCGTTGCTCTCGCACGCGCTGCTCGGCACCTGGCAGCGGGCCCGTCGCCGCACCCTCACGGTCGCCGACTACCTGGCCACCGGTGGTGTCTCCGGCGCCGTGCAGAAGAGCGCCGAGGAGGTCTACGCGGAACTGACCCCGGAGCAGCAGGTGCTCGCCCGGCGAATCTTCCTGCGGTTGGTCAACGTCGACGACGACACGCAGACCCGCCGCCGCACACCGTGGAGCGAGCTCGCGATCGGGGACACCGCCGATGTCACCTCGGTCGTCGACCGTTTCGCCGCGCGGCGGTTGCTCACCGTCGACGAGGACACCGTGCAGCTCTCCCACGAAGTGCTGCTCACCGCCTGGGATCGGCTGCGTGAGTGGATCGACTCGGACCGGGTCGGTCTCGGGGTGCACCGCCGCCTGACCCGCGCCGCGCAGGTGTGGCAGGACAGCGGACGCGACACCGGGGCGCTCCTCACCGGAGGGCGGCTCGAGCTGTTCGAGGAATGGGTCGACGACGATCGGCGGGACGCGCTCAATTCCCTGGAGTTGGAGTTCGTCGACGCCAGCCTTCGCCACCGCGACCTGACCGTCCGCGACGAGCAACGCCGCACCCGGATGTTGCGGCGGCTCGTCGGTGCCCTGGCCGTCGTGTCCGTGGTCGCGGTGACGGCCGCGGTCGCCGCGGGGTTACAGGCGAACGGGGAACGGGCCCAGGCGCAATCGGCACGCGACGAAGCGATGTCCCGGCAGATCGCAACGGTGTCCGCGCAGTTGCGCGACGACGATCCCGCGCTGGCGTCGCAGCTCGCGGCCGCCGGTTATCAGGTCAGCGACACCCTCGAGGCCCGGTCCGCATTGCTGGACGCGACGGCCGTGCATGCGCCGACCCGGATCGCCGGACCGGAAGGAGGATCGGTCGCGCGGGTGGATCCCGATGCCCGGATCGTCGCCTCCGCCGGCAGCGACGGCGTGGTGCGTCTGTTTCCGGTCATCGGCGGGCGGCCCGCCGTGACACCGGTGGCCGAGTTGCCGGCCACGGTGGACGGCGCGTTGTACGCACTCGAGTTCGGACCGGACGGAAGCACCCTGGCCGTCGGGGGGCAGGGCGGCGCACGGCTGTGGGACGTGCGTGATCCCGCAAACCCGCGGGTCGTGACCGAGCTGACGGACACCGATCGAGTGATCTACGGATTCGCGTTCGATCCCACCGGCACTCGGCTGGCCGCCGGCGACGCCACCGGCCACGTGTTGCGCTGGAACATCGATGGCGCTGCCGTCACGGCGCTTCCCGAACTCGAACATCCCGGTGCTGGAACGGCATTCGTCGCCTTCTCCCCGGACGGGAGAACCCTGGCGACGCTCGGGCGCCAGGCATCGATGCGGTTGTGGGACACGAGCGGATGGGATACGGCGATGACGCCGCGCTTCGATCTGCCACCGGACGGCTCGACGGTGCACCACCTGAGCGCCACGTTCTCGCCGGACGGTCGCACCTTGGCGTCCGGAACGACCCGGCGCGAGGTGGCCCGGTGGTCGCTGGCCGACGACGCGCCGCCGGTTCCCTTGCCGCCGCTGACCGGATTCTCCAGTTACGTCAACGATGTCGCCTTCGACTCCACCGGAACATGGGTGGCGGCCGGAAGCTCCGACAACACGGTGCAGATCTGGCGGGCCGCCGACGGCGAACCGGTGGAGATGTTGCCCGGCGCGAACCCCGTTACCTCCGTGCGCTTCTCCCCCGACGGATCGGCGATCCTCACCGGTGCGCTCGACGGCGTCACCCGATGGTGGCCGCTGCCCGGCCCGGCACTGCCCGGCGCGCGCGACACGGTGTATGTCAACCCGATCGGGGACGGCACCCTGCTGCTCGCCGGGGCAGGTGGTCGCGCGGGCGGAATTCCGTTGTGGGACATCGACGATCTGCGCAGACCGCGTCCGCTGCCCGAACTGGTCGTGGAACCGGGAGTGCAGACCGGGGCGGCGGCGATCACGAGCGACGCCGACCTGGCCGCCGTCGGAACGGTGTCGGGTGCGGTGGCACTGTTCGATCTCACCGAACCCACCGCGCCCCGATCGCTGGGATCGACGCCGCCCGTGGTGGCGGGAATGGTCGGCGTGGTCGCCTTCGACCACGAGGGGCACCGGATGGCGGTGTCCGCGCAGGACGATGCGACGGTCGCGCTGGTGGACGTGACGGACCGGAACGCGCCGCGGACGATCGGAACCTTCACGGCCGGAAACTATCCGCAGATGATGGCCTTCGCCCCGGACGGCACCCTGGCGGTGCCGACCGCGGACGGCGAGGTCGAACTGTGGGCGACCGCCGGGTCGTCGGAACCGACCCTGCTGTCGACCGTCGGTGGATTCGACAGTCAGGCGCAGGCGGTCGCATTCACGCCCGACGGTGCGACGCTCGCCGCGGGCAGCGCCGATCGCAGCATCCGGTTGTGGGACGTCACCGATCGCACTGCGCCGCGCGATCGGGCTCGGATCACGGGGCCGGCGGATGCGGTGTATTCGCTGCAGTTCTCACCGTCCGGCGATCGGCTCGCCGCCGGGGTCGGCGGTGGCGCGGCATGGCTCTGGGATGTGCAGGATGCGGAACACCCTGCGGCCTACGCCGTACTGTCCGCGTCCGGGACACGGGTCAACGACGCCACGTGGGCGCACGACGGCGAGATCCTCGCCGGGGGTGGACCGGACCGGCTGGTGCGACTGTGGACCACCGACACCGAGGCCGCGACGGACCGGGTGTGTGAGAACGCCGGATCCGCGATCACAGAGGACGAGTGGGAGCGGTACCTCCCTGGTGTCCCCTACCGGAATCCGTGCGCCGGGCAATGAGCCCTGTGACTGCCGGGTTGCGGTCGGCGACCCGGCAGTCACAGGAGTGATTCGGGTTTCGCGACGGTCAGTAGCCCGACGAGGCGACGATGGCGAACATGACCACCCAGTACAGGAAGACCAGAACCCACATCGAGACGAACGCCACCGCAGACCAGATCGCGAGCTTCCTGGCATCGGCGGCGGACTTGCGGGCGGCGTCGAATTGCCCGTGTGCCCACAGCGTATTGACCTGATTGGCCTTGATGATCGACACGATACCGAGGGGCAGGCAGCACAACACCGTGGCCAGAATGGCCCAGACCATGTTGTTCTCGGGCGGCGGCCCGAACTGCGGGCCGGCCGGGTACTGCCCGTAGCCGTAGCCCGCGGGTGCGGCCGGGGGGTAGTACCCCTGTGGATCGTTCGGCGGGTACTGCGGATACTGGTTCACGTCGGTCCTCGCTCGTCGGCCGGGTATCCGGTCCGATCCGGACCCGGTGCGTGAATTGAACCAGCCCGGGCGCGAATTCGCAGTATGCGGGCCGGTGCCGGAGTTCCGCCGGGAGGCTCATATCCGGAGGGACGCGAAAGGCCCCACGGGGATGTTGCGAATCACGAACCAGCACAAGACGACCACCAGCACGATCTGTGGGGACCGTCGCCACTGGTACCACTGGACGTAGCGGCGGTCGCGGGCCCGTCCCACGGTCCACACCGCGAACGACCACAGCAGAACCACCACCGCGAGCACACCGACGGCGTTGTACCGCAGCGCCGACGGAACATCCAGATGCAGAAGCGAATACAACATGCGGGACGAACCGCAGCCGGGGCACCAGAGTCCGAACAGGGCGCGGGTGGGGCACGGCGGGATCGGTCCGCCCGGCGTGGTGGGGTCGGCCCACACCACGGCGGCGCACACGCACGCGGACAGGGCCGCCACCCCGGCGGGGGCGGCGAGCCTGCTCAGCGCGGCGTGCACGGTCGTGGTCCTCGCCCGGTGTTCAGGGTTGTGCGGAACTGTCGGCGACCCGCGCCTCGAGGCGAGCGCGGGCGAGCGGCCAGTCGTCGTCCGTCATGGAGAACAGCGCGGTGGTCCGCCAGCTGCCGTCGCGCCGGCGACGGTGCTTGCGCAGCAGTCCCTCGAATTCGGCGCCGAGTTTGGCGATGGCCCCGCGCGAGTGCGCGTTGCGTTCGTCGGTGTGCCACTCGACGCGCACCGCGCCGAGCTCCTCGAAGGCGCGGCGGAGCAACAGCAGTTTCGATTCCGCATTGACGCCGGTGCCCTGGGCGGCGCGCGACAGCCACGTGTAGCCGATGACGAGTTTCCGGTGGGCGGGGTCGATCCCGTAGTAGGAGGTGGTGCCCACGACCGAATTCGTGCGGATGTCGACGATCGCGTACGGCAGGCGATCGGAGTCGTCGAGCGCGGCGCGCACGAATGCTTCGGCGTCGGCGAGTTCCTCGATGATCACCGACGTCCACCGGAAGATCGCCTCGGCGTCGTCGACGGCAGCCAGCAGTCCCGGCGCATGTTCCATGGTGAGCGGCTCGAGGCGGACGAGGGTGCCTTCCAGAGTGGGTTGCCGGTACCAGGATTCGCTCATCGGGCACGTCCAGCGGTCGTCATCGGCCTGGTCCTTTCGGGAGCCGGGGCGGGGGCACGCATCCGCAGGGATGCGCGCGCGAACACGACGAAGAGTACGGCCAGCAGGATCGCGCGTCCCCACACGCCCACGTGGGTGAGCAGCATCGCCGTGGTCATGTCGCGCTGACCGGCGGTGGCGGCGAACCAGAGGAAGACGCCGACGCCGATCGCGACGTCGGCGACCAGGTACGCGGCGACGAGCGACCACCGGACGCGCACGAGCACCAGCAGGGGCAGCAACCACAGCGTGTACTGCGGGGAATGCACCTTGTGCAGCAGCAGGAACCCGCACAGCATCGCCGCACCGATCGCGATCCACGGGTACGTGCCCTCGCGCCGGTAGCGACGCCAGCCGATCGCCAGGGCCACCGCGAAGGACACGCAGATCAGCAACGGCGACAGGACGGAGACGAGACCGTTGTAGGCGGGGGTGACCTCGGTGCCCTCGTAGCCGCCCAGCAGCGGGCGCAGTCCCCAGAACCAGATCGAGTTGCTCGTCGAATCGGCCGCGCGGTTGCTCTGGAACTCGAAGGACGCGCGCCAGCCCGGGTAGCCGAGCAACGCGAACGGCAGGTTGACGGCGACGACGGTCGCGGCACCCGCGGCTGCCACGGCTACGGCACCGCGCACGTCGAAGCGAGCAGCCGCTCCGGCGCGGTCGGCCGGGTCCCGATCGGTGCGGTCACCGCGGGTCAGGACATAGGCGACGAGTGTCAGCAGGAAGATCCCGGGATAGAGCTTCAGGCAGCAGCCGATGCCGAGCAGCACCGCGGCGAGCACCCCGCGGGTACGCAGCGACCAGCGTCGGGTGGCGACGATCGCGATCGCGCCCACCGTCGTCGCGACGACGGGCAGGTCCCAGTTGTGGAAGGCGTACAGCACGAGCGGGGGCGTCGCCGACCAGAGCAGCGCGGCCCAGCCGGCGAGCCGGCCCAGCATCCACGCGGTGAGCAGACCGAACGGTGCCAGCAGCATCGCCGACCAGAACAGGAATTCCGCATCGGTGTGGGCGGGGACGGCCCCGAGCCACATCAGCACACCGCTGAGCACGGGATATTCGACGGTGCCGCCGACGAGGTGGCCGGTGGCGGTGATGGCGCCGTCGAGGAACGGGAAGCGGTGCAGGTTGATGTCCCGTCCGATCCACAGTTGCTGGATGTCGGAGTAGCAGACGTCGGCATCCTTGACCGATTCGAAACGCAGAGTGCGGCCGAGCTCGTCGAAACGCGGTCCGGCGCAACGTGCCTTGTTGAGATAGCCGAGGACGAGCGTGACCGCGCACAGCAGGACGGCGACGAGCGCGGGGATCCGGGTGCTCGTGCGCATGTTCCTCACCCTAGGTGAATTTCGCTGGTCAAGGCGTGGTCATGTACCCTTCTTGGGTTGCTGACGCAACGACCCTCCTGTCACGGATCGTCCGTGACCGTTCACAGTCCATGGGAGGTGATGAGGTCTTATGCGTCATTACGAATTGATGATCATCCTGGACCCCAGCCTGGATGAGCGCACTGTCGCTCCCTCGCTGGAGACGTTCCTCAACGTGATCCGCCAGGAAGGCGGCAAGGTCGACAAGGTCGACGTGTGGGGTAAGCGTCGTCTCGCATACGAGATCGCCAAGAACAGCGAAGGCATCTACGCGGTGATCGACATCAGCGCGACGCCTGCTGCCGTTGCGGAGCTGGATCGCCAGCTCGGCCTGAACGAGTCGGTGCTCCGCACCAAGGTTCTGCGCAACGACAAGTGAGCCTGTCGGCGCCTGACCGTAGGCTCGGGCGCATCAGGACTCCACACACAGCAGGAGGAACCACATGGCAGGCGACACCGTCATCACCGTGGTCGGCAATCTGACCGCCGATCCCGAACTGCGTTTCACCCCGGCGGGTGCCGCGGTCGCGAACTTCACCGTCGCGTCCACGCCCCGCGTGTTCGACCGTCAGTCCAACGAATGGAAGGACGGCGAGGCTCTGTTCCTGCGCTGCAACATCTGGCGTGAGGCAGCGGAGAACGTGGCCGAGAGCTTGACCCGTGGCTCGCGCGTGATCGTGCAGGGCCGGCTCAAGCAGCGCAGCTACGAGACGCGTGAAGGCGAGAAGCGCACTGTCGTGGAGCTCGAGGTCGACGAGATCGGCCCCTCGCTCCGCTACGCGACGGCCAAGGTCACCAAGGCCGGCCGTGGTGGCGGCGGCGGTGGCTTCGGTGGTTCCTCCGCAGGATCGGGCGGCGGGCGCGCAAGCGCCGGCGCGAGCACCGGTGGCGACGACCCGTGGGGCAGCGCTCCGCAGGCCGGCTCGTTCGGTGGTCCCGGGGACGACGAGCCCCCGTTCTGATCCGACCTCGATCGGAACATCCAGAAATACGGAGAAAGACCATGCCTAAGGCGCCTGCGCGCGACAAGGTTTTGAAGAAGAAGGTCTGCACCTTCTGCAAGGAAAAGAACGTGCAGATCGACTACAAGGACACGACGCTGCTGCGTAAGTACGTCAGCGACCGCGGCAAGATCCGCGCTCGCCGCGTCACCGGCAACTGCGTGCAGCACCAGCGCGACATCGCTGTTGCTGTGAAGAACTCTCGTGAGGTCGCCCTGCTTCCTTACGTTTCGACGGCTCGCTGAGGAAAGGGAGGAACCGATGAAGCTCATTCTGACTGCTGACGTGGACAACCTCGGTGCGCCTGGCGACACCGTCGAGGTCAAGGACGGCTACGGCCGCAACTACCTGCTGCCCCGCGGCCTGGCGATCGTCGCCACCCGTGGTGCCCAGAAGCAGGTCGAGGGCATCCGCCGTGCCCAGGAAGCGCGCGCCGTGCGCGGCCTGGATCACGCCAAGGAGCTCAAGGAGACCATCGAGGGTCTCGAGAGCGTCTCGCTGAGCGTCAAGACCGCCGGCGACTCGGGCAAGCTGTTCGGCTCGGTCACCGCCGCCGACGTTGCCGGTGCCATCAAGGCTGCCGGTGGCCCGGTCGTCGACAAGCGCATCATCGAGCTGCCCAAGGCTCACATCAAGGCGACCGGCAAGCACGCCGTCGTCGTGAAGCTGCACCCGGACGTCACCGCGAAGTTCACCCTGAACGTCGTCGGCGCCTGATTCCGGCTCCCGAAGAGCCCCACGCACCAAGTGCGTGGGGCTCTTCGTCGTCTATCCACAACCCTGTGGATAGACATGCTCCGATGTGACCTACGGCATATCGTTTCGGGAACGAAGCAGCGAACACGCCCGGTGTGCGACACGCCGAAATCGTCGTTGTACACAGTTGTGAAAAGCGATTTTGGGCCGATGACCTGGTCGTATCCCAAGTGTGAGATGTGTTGTCCCCAGTTTTTCCACAGGAGGTGCACAAGCGTGTCCTCCCCTTTCCACATTTCATCCACAGATATGTGCACAACCCGATTTGGATCGGCGCGTCGGAGTCCCTAACGTCGAGCGAGCCTGCACGCTGAATGTCGGTGGGGGCGAGTAGAACGTGTGTACGGACATACGCGTCGACCACGCCCTACCGAACGTGGAACGCGGATGGGGAAGGATGGCATCGCGTGGCTGTTGTGGACGATCGAGGCCATTCCGACTACAACGAACCCCCGGAAGAACCGGGCGGCGACTTCGGTCGGCAGCCTCCCCAGGACATGGTCGCGGAGCAGTCGGTGCTCGGCGGCATGTTGCTCAGCAAGGACGCCATCGCAGACGTCCTCGAGGTGCTGCGGCCCGGCGACTTCTACCGGCCCGCCCACCAGGTCGTCTACGACTCGATCCTCGACCTCTACAGCCGCGGTGAACCGGCCGACCCGGTGACCGTGTCCGCCGAACTCGACCGCCGCGGCGAACTCAAGCGCATCGGCGGCGCCGCCTACCTGGTGACACTGACCCAGACGGTGCCCACGGCCGCCAACGCCGGCTACTACGCCGAGATCGTCGCCGAGAAGGCAGTGCTGCGCCGCCTCGTCGAGGCGGGCACCCGCATCGTCCAGTACGGCTACGCCGGCGCCGAAGGACAGGACGTCGCCGAGGTCGTCGACCGCGCCCAGGCCGAGATCTTCGACGTCGCCGAGCGACGCACCACCGAGGACTTCGTTCCCCTCGAGGAACTGCTGCAGCCGACGATGGACGAGATCGACTCCATCGCCAGCCGCGGCGGCATCTCCCTCGGTGTCCCCACCGGCTTCGCCGAACTCGACGAACTCACCAATGGCCTGCACGCCGGGCAGATGATCATCGTCGCCGCGCGCCCCGGTGTCGGTAAGGCGCTCGCGCTGGACACTCCCCTGCCCACCCCCACCGGGTGGACCACGATGGGCGAGGTCGCGGTGGGCGATCTGTTGCTCGACGCCCACGGCGCGCCGACACGCGTCGTCGCCGCGACGCCGGTCATGACCGGCCGTCCCTGCTACGAGATCGAATTCTCCGACGGCACCGTCGTCGTCGCCGACGAACAGCACCAGTGGCGCACGGTCGCGGGGATCCGCACCACCGGCGAGCTGGCCGCGACCGTCGCGGACGGTCACGTCGTCGCCAACAGTGCGGCGCTGCAGTTGCCGGACGCGGACCTGCCGGTCGCGCCGTTCACGTTGGGTGCGTGGCTCGGTGGGCCCTCCGAGGACCCGGACCTGCACATGCGGATGGAAGGCGACGGCGACTTCGCCGAGGAGCTGATGACGCTCGGCGCCCACATCCCCGAGGCCTATCTGCGAGCCTCGGAACGGCAGCGCCGCGACCTGCTCGCCGGAGTCCTCGATGCCGGGGCCACCGTCGAGGACGACGGCACCGTCCGTTTCGAGAGCGACTGCCCGCGCTTGCTCGAGGACATCGCCGAACTGCTCGCCGGCCTCGGCTACACCCGCACCCTCGAATCCGGTTCGGTGTCCTTCACCGCCGACGACGACGTGTTCGTGCTGCCCAGCAAAGCCCTGCAGCACAAGGAGAACCGTCCCGCCGTCGCGCAGGAACGCCGCGTCGTCGCGGTACGGCCCGTCGCGTCGGTGCCGGTGCGGTGCGTCGAGGTCGACGGCGAGCACCTGTACCTGGCGGGCCGGTCGATGGTCCCCACCCACAATTCGACGCTCAGCATGGACTTCATGCGGTCGTGCTCGATCAAGCACGGCATGGCGTCGGTCATCTTCTCCCTGGAGATGGGCAAGACGGAGATCGTCATGCGTCTGCTCTCCGCCGAGGCGAAGATCAAGCTCGGCGACATGCGGTCCGGCCGTATGACCGACGACGACTGGACGCGCCTGGCCCGACGGATGAGCGAGATCAGCGAGGCCCCGCTGTTCATCGACGACTCCCCCAACCTGACGATGATGGAGATCCGCGCAAAGGCGCGGCGGCTCAAGCAGAAGCACGACATCCGTCTCATCGTCATCGACTACCTGCAGCTGATGTCGTCCGGCAAGAAGGTCGAGTCGCGTCAGCAGGAAGTCTCCGAATTCTCGCGTAGCCTCAAGCTTCTCGCGAAGGAACTCGAGGTTCCGGTCGTCGCGGTGTGTCAGCTCAACCGTGGCCCCGAGCAGCGCACCGACAAGAAGCCGCAGGTTTCGGACCTCCGCGAGTCGGGCTGCCTTCCCGCGAGCACTCGGGTGCTGCGGGCGGACAACGGCTGTGAGGTCACCCTCGGCGAGTTGCTGGAGTCCGGCGAACAGCCGGAGGTGTGGTCGCTCGACGAGCGCATGCGCATGGTCGCCCGCCCGATGATGAAGGTGTTCCCGTCCGGGCGCAAGGAAGTGTTCCGGCTGACGCTCGATTCGGGTCGTCGGGTCGAGGCCACGGCGAACCATCCGTTCCTCACCGTCGACGGCTGGATTCCGCTCGGCGAGCTGATGGCCGGCGAGCGTGTCGCGGTTCCCCGCGCCCTGCCTGCTCCGCTCGAGGTCGTCGAACTGTCGGACGACGAGGTGTTCGATCTCGCGGGTCGTGCGGTCGCGCAGGGTTGTGTTCCCGCACAGGCATTTTCGCTGCCGAAGGCTCAGGTTGCGGCGTTCGTCTGCCACGTTTGGGAGGACGGCGGCGAGGTCGCGTGGGATGCCGAGGCCGCGCGCGCGGTGATCCGCTTCCCGTCCGCCGGTCGGCGGCTCGCGGACGACCTGGCCCGCCTGCTCCTACGGATCGGTGTGTTCGCGCGGATCGTCGAGACCGCTGCGGGCTGGGGCGTGGTCGTCACCGGCCGCGAGAACGAGGCCGTCTTCCTGCACGACGTCGGCAAGTACGGCACCGCAGCGCAGTGGGTGCTCGCGCAGCTCGGCCCGAAGCTGGTGCGGCACAGCGCCGATACGGTCACCCCCGAGATCGAGGCCGAACTCGCCCGGCTCCTCGCGGTCGAGAACCTCGCCCCCGCCGAACTGGTCGCCGCCGCGGTATCCCGGTCCGCATCGGGTGCACGATCGAGCCTGGCGCAGGTCGCCGGTGTCCTGGACACCGCCGACATCGACATGGTCGCGACGAACAACGTGTTCTGGGACGAGATCGTCTCCATCGAGAGCCTCGGCGAGCAGGACGTGTTCGACGGAACCGTCCCGGGCACCCATAATTTCGTGGCCGACGGCATCTCGGTGCACAACAGCCTCGAGCAGGACGCCGACATGGTCATCCTGCTGCACCGTCCCGACGCGTTCGAACGCGACGACCCGCGCGGTGGCGAGGCGGACCTCATCGTGGGCAAGCACCGTAACGGTCCGACGGCCACGATCACGGTTGCGCACCAGCTGCACCTGTCACGCTTCGTGGACATGGCGCGAGGCTGAGCCGATAGACCGCGGCGGTGCCGCTGCGTGCGGTTGCTCCGCCGTCCGTCATCTCGGATTGAACCCAGGTGCGTCCGAAATCGTGGTTGGCGTACCGATATATGCGTACGCCAACCACAATTTTCGTCGTGTGTAGACAAATCTGAACATCTGACCGATTGTTGAGACGGCGTTCCACCGTCCCCGACGTGTGAGGTGTCGACACACGAGTGCAGCAAGGGACGGCTGGTTTGCGCGAGTCCAATCCCGTTGGCCGGGGCCGCTTCACACTCGGTTGACGCGGCGTGTGGTGTCCCGGTTGACGAAGCTGCCCCGGATTCCCTCCGAGGTGCAGTGGTCGGGCATCCTGACCGTCGCCGCCGCGGAGCCTGTCCGCAGCCGCGTGGCGCTCGCCCTGGCCTGCACCGGTGATGCAACGACGGAAGTGTCGATGCGTCGGGCCGCAGGAGTTCGTTCGGGGCGAGTGGGGTGTCAGTGGCGGACGGGGTTGCCTGCCTCGTCCCAGTCGGGCAGCTCCGGGATCCGGGTGGCCAGGACGGTGTCGGCGAGAATCAGGGCGACGGCGATTGTGCGAGCAACCGGTCGGAGGACGAACGAGGTGATCATCGGAGGGGTTCTTTTCTTTCTGGGGTCGCCGTCGGGATGGGGTGGGGCGAGTTGTCGACCCTGGTTCCACGAACTGCCGCAGGGGGCGATTCGTGGCAGCGAGGTCGTCCGAGCGGACGGAGACAGCTGCGCACCTTTCCTTCAGGGTTACGACACTCGGTGCCGAAAATCAAACAGGGACGGTGGTCCGTGCTGCGCCGCCGCAGGGGTCCTTTCGACGGCGGAGGCGACCGGTCTTCGGTCCGCGGGAGCCCATGACTGAGCGCCGGCGGGGGTCGCGTGTTCGATCACCGCAGCGGGTGAGAGCGTGGCCGGTGGGTCGGACATGTGTGCCTCACGGTGAGTGGAGCGTTTCGGGTTCTTCGAGGATCGCGTGCGCGCGGGAGTTCGGAAACGGTCGACCGGCGGGGTGGGGTACCCGTTTCGGACCCTGCTCCGTACCGACCGGTTTCCTTCTTCCGGGAAGGTTCCGGTGCCGCCCGGATCGGCATGAGGGTGCTTTCCGGGACACGCCCCGGGAGAGATTCCCGGTCATCCCGTGAGACGACCAGGCCCACGAGGGTCGGTTTCCGGCTACCGGGCGTCGACCTGTAAGAGCGCTCTCATATGATGGCGCTGCACACGTCGAAATCGGCGTCGGTCGCGAACTGTTCCACCGATCCAGAACGCTGACCGGCGAGTGACGTGCGTCTCGTCCGGGTGGCACCCAACCTGCGGACGGGTCAGTCGAGCCGGAAGGACAGAGGAGCGCAGTGAGCACCCCGGAATTGGCACATTGGAACTCCGAAGAGGCGCTTGCGGAAGCGATGATCCCGATCATCGGCGGCCTGCACCGCCGGCACTCGGTCACGATCTTGCTTCACAGCCGCTCCCTCGTGAACAAGTCGGTCATCGACATTCTCCGGACCCATCGTTTCGCGCGGCAGATCCGCGGCGACGAGCTGTCCGTCGAGGAGACCTTCCCGTTCCTCGAGGCGCTGACCGACCTCGACCTGCGGCCGTCGAAGATCGACCTCGGCCTCCTGGTGACGGCGTACCACGCCGAGAGCGCCGGACGATCGATCCCCGAGTTCGTCGCCGAGAGCCTCGCCGACCTGGTCGGTGGCGGCCAGACGCACACTCCGAAGCCGCAGGACGTGGTCCTGTACGGGTTCGGGCGAATCGGGCGTCTCGTCGCCCGTCTGCTCATCGAGAAGGCCGGCTCGGGTAACGGCCTGAACCTGCGCGCCGTCGTGGTTCGCAAGGGTGGCGGTGACGACCTGACCAAGCGCGCCTCGCTGCTGCGCCGCGACTCGGTCCACGGGCAGTTCAACGGCACGATCAAGGTCGACACCGAGAACAACACCCTGATCGCCAACGGCAACGTCATCAAGTTCATCTACAGCAACGATCCGGCGACCGTCGACTACACCGAGTACGGCATCGACAACGCCATCCTGATCGACAACACCGGGATCTGGCGCGACCGTGACGGACTGTCGAAGCACCTCCGCCCCGGTATCGCCAAGGTGGTGCTCACCGCACCGGGCAAGGGCGACCTGCCCAACATCGTGCACGGTGTCAACCACCGCAGCATCGATCCGGCCGAGAAGATCGTCTCGTGCGCGTCCTGCACCACCAACGCCATCGTCCCGCCGCTGAAGACCATGGACGACAAGTTCGGCGTTCTGCGCGGCCACGTCGAGACCGTGCACTCGTTCACCAACGACCAGAACCTGCTGGACAACTACCACAAGGCCGACCGCCGCGGTCGCTCCGCACCGTTCAACCTGGTGCTCACCGAGACCGGTGCCGCTTCGGCGGTTGCGAAGGCCCTGCCCGACCTGAAGGCCAAGATCACCGGCAACTCGATCCGCGTCCCCACGCCGGATGTGTCCGTCGCCATCCTGCACCTGCAGTTGAACCGTGAGACCACCAAGGAAGAGGTGCTCGAGCACCTCCGCCAGGAGTCGCTCACCGGTGCGCTGAGCCGGAACCTCGACTACACGGCTGCCACCGACGCCGTGTCCAGCGACTTCATCGGATCGCGCGCGGCGTGCATCGTCGACGCGAACGCTGCGATCGTCGACGGCGACACCGCCATCCTCTACGTCTGGTACGACAACGAGTTCGGCTACTCCTGCCAGGTGGTGCGTACCGTGCAGTACCTCTCGGGCGTGGAGTACCCGGTCTACCCGTTGACGGACGGTGCTGCCGTGGAGCAGGCCGACCAGCCTGTCGCTACGCACTGACATCGCCCGGCGGAGCGCCTCCGATCTACTCCTGAAGTGGTGGTTGGTGTACGGAAATATCCGTGCACCGATCACCACTTCGGTGCATTCATGGACCGGAACTGCTCAGCGTGTGTGCGGGCAGAAAATTGAATGGACGGGCTTCGGCTCGGATTGATAGCGTGCGCCCGACCGTGACTTCACGCGAGGAGGTGAGACCCATGAACGCAACAACCATGTGGGTGCTCCCACTCGTGTTCGCGGTCGGGTGATCGATGCAGGTATCGCCGGGAGCGCCTGAACAAGGCAACCCCGAAAGGCTGCATCATGCACTTCACCTCCGAGACATCGTCGAACGGTGTCATCGAACGTCGATTCACCCTGGATGAGATCACCGGTGTGCTCTGGACGCCCACGTCCGGAACCTCAGGCGCACCGCTGCTGCTGTCCGGGCACTCCGGCGGCATGCACAAGAAGGCGCCGGGACTGGTGGCCGGCGCACTCCACGGCGTGACCGCTCATGGATTCACCGTCGCTGCCATCGACGCGCCAGGCCACGGTGACAGACCGCGAAACGCTCAGGATCAACGGTGGGTCGAGGCCATCCATCGGGCGCGCACGGAAGGCGAGCCGATCGCTCCGATCGTCGCCGAGTACAACATGTCGCTGGCGGAGCGTGCGGTGCCGGAATGGCAGGCGACCCTCGACGCGCTACGGGCACTACCCGAGATCGGTGTCGAAGCGCCGATCGGCTACGGCGGCATGAACCTGGGCGTGGCAACCGGGGTGATGTGGGCGGCGGTCGAACCCCGGATCGCTGCCCTCAGCTTCGGCGGAGTCTTCGTGAACGATGATCTGATCGAGGCCGCAAGGAAGGTCACCGTTCCGGTCGAGTGCCGAATTCCGTGGGACGAGAAGGAATTCGACAACGCATCCGGAGTCGCGTTGTTCGACGCCTTCGCCTCGAAGGAGAAGGCGCTGCACGCCTATCCCGGCAGACGCATCCCGGATTACGAGCGCGACAGCTCGGCGCGGTACTTCGCTCACCATCTCGGCCGCGCTGCCGACGCAGCTTCGAGATGACGTGACCGGTATCGGCGTCCGGTTCCGTGCCGGACGCCGATACCTGCCGTCTCCCGATCGTCCTGGTCGGGAGCGGCACGAGGCGTTGCGATTCGGACCCTCTTTCGCGATGTGTTCAGCAGTGGTGTGCTGGACAGGTCATCACCCGGCCTCCGGGGCGGGAGCGGATCACTCAATCATCGAGGAACACGCCATGACCACGATCCACCTTCACCAGACGACCACCGCGACACCCGAGCAATTCATTGCCGGTCTCACCGACTTCGGGCCCGGTCGCAAGGAACTCTTCGGCAACAGCGCGGACAACTATCTCGAGGTGCACAACCGAGGCCCCCACGACGCCGACGTCACCGAGGGCTCGAGCGGAATCTGGGAACGCCTGCACTACGACTGGAGCGACCCTCACCACGTCGTGCTGACGACCACCGATTCCAATCTGTGGGGCGGGGCCTCGAGCCACACCTACACTCTGACGCCGCAGTCCACCGGAAAGACCGACGTGGACGTCGTTGTGGTCCGTGACGGCAAGAACCTCAAGGGGAGGGTTCTCGCGGGCGTGCTCGGAATCGTCGGAACCCGAATGTTGGGTAAGCAGTTCAGGAAGTCCGTGGAGGCCATCGAAGCTCGCAGCCACGGCGCGAGCGGACAGGACACGCAGGGGGCAGAAGGGTGATGTGAAGAGATCGACAGGCGTCGATCGGATTATCGATCAGCTCCGAAGATTCCGGACCGGGCCGTCTTGCAGGTGCGAGACGGCCCCAGGGCCACCATGGCCTGACGTTATGACACCAAATTGTTTGCTGCCCAGCTCATATGGGCTCGTACGGCTGCAGCCGCTTCGTCTGCGTCACCGGTTTCGACCGCGTCGACGATGGCGCTGTGGCGACCCACGTCCATGTTGCCGACAGCTTTCTCGAGGCCCGCGAACATGATGGACATGCGGATGGATCCCTCGAGGGACTGCCAGGAGTGCATCAGCGTCTCGTTCCCCGTGACTTTGCACAGGGACCGGTGAAAGTCGAGATCCGATTCGATCCGGGCCTCGAGATCGTCCTCGGCTGCTGCCATGACGGTGAGTGCCTCGCGCAACTCCGGGATGACGTCGGCGCGGTCGGGGCGGGCGGCGAGTTCTCGGACCGCCAGCGCTTCGAGCGCGGCGCGGACGGCGAAGATGTCGCGGATCTCCTTGGCGTCGAGGTGCCGCACGTAGAGCCGGCCGCGGGCTCCGGTGGTGATCAGGCCCTCTTGCTGCAGTTGGCGCATCGCTTCACGGAGGGTGCCGCGGCTGATCTGGAGTTTCTCGGACAGTTCGGTCTCGACCAGGGGGCTGCTGGGAGCGAGGGCACCACTGGTGATGGCGGTGCGCAGCGCAGCAACGGCCTGCTGCCGGAGGCTGGTGCGTTCCAGTCCGAGGAGTGCGGGTTGGGCGGCCATGGTGCCTCCGGTCGGTGTCGGCGGGTAACTGTTGACAGCAGTCCTGTCGACAATGGTACGGGTCCGCGCGCCCGCCGGTGCGGACCCGTACCGGTTTCAGCCGAGTTCGGCGAGAACCTTGGCGACGACCCGATCGGTGCTCAGCCCGTAGCGGTCGTGCAGGGTCGGTAGCGCGCCCGCGTCGAGGAACTCGTCCGGCAGGGCGATCGGCACGATCTTCCGGCCGACGCCGGCGCGCGCGGCGGTGGCCGCGACGGTCTCGAACAGCCCGCCGACGACGGTGTGGTTCTCGAGGGTGACGACGAGCCGGTCGGTGTCGATCTCGGCGAGCACCGTCGCGGTGTCGAACGGCTTGATGGTGGGTGTGTGGACGACGGCGACGTCGACGTGGTGACGCGACAGCTCCTGCGCGGCCTGCAGCGCTCGCATCGTCATCAGTCCACTGGAGACGAACACCACGTCGTTCCCGCCGCGGAGCACCTTCGCCTTCCCGAGTTCGAATGTGTAGTCGTACTCGTCGAGAACGGTGGCGACCTTGCCCCGCAGCAGCCGGAGATAGGTCGGGCCGTCGCTGGCGGCGAGCTGTGGGACCGCCTGTTCGATGTCGACCGAATCGCAGGGGTCCACGATCGTCAGGTTCGGCATGCCGCGGAAGATGGCGATGTCCTCGGTGGCCTGGTGGCTCGGCCCGTAGCCGGTGGTGAGGCCCGGAAGCCCGCCGACGATGTTGACGTTGAGGTTGGGTTCGGCGATGTCGAGGCACAGGAAGTCATAGGCGCGGCGGGCGGCGAACACCGAGTATGTGGACGCGAAGGGGACGAGTCCGGTCTCCGCCATCCCGGCGGCCGCACCGAACAGGAGTTGCTCGGCCATGCCCATCTGGAAGAACCGATCCGGGAACGCCTCGGCGAAGATGTGCATGTCCGTGTACTTCGCCAGATCTGCGGACAGACCCACAATCTTGTCGTTCTGCTGTGCCGCGGCGACCAGTGCATGCCCGAACGGTGCCGCAGCCGTCTTCTGGCCGGGGTCGACGAACGAGGCGATCATCGCCGAAGTCTTGAGCTTGGGGGTAGCGGTGGTCATCGCGGGTCCTCGGGGTTGTGTCCGGCGGTCAGCTGGTCTCGGCAGATCTGCCATTCGTCTTCTTCGATGCGCATGAAGTGCGCCTTCTCCCGGTTCTCGAGCAGCGGGACTCCCTTGCCGACGCGGGTGTCGCACAACACGATTGCCGGTGCACCTTGGTCCGCGCAGCCTGCTACCGCGTCGTCGAAGGCGTCGAGCAGCGCGGAGGTGTCGTTGCCGTCGACGCGATAGGTGCGCCAGCCGCAGGCGGCCCACTTGTCGTGCACCGGTTCGGTGCTCAGGACGCCGCGGGTGGGGCCGTCGGCTTGCAGGGAGTTGATGTCGACCATCGCGACGAGGTTGCCGAGCCGGTGGTGGTGGGCGCTCATCGCGGCTTCCCATGTCGACCCCTCGTCGAGCTCTCCGTCCGACAGGAAGTTGAATACTCGCGCTTTCGATCCTCGGTGCCGCAGTCCGAGTGCCATCCCGACCGCGACCGTCAGCCCGTGGCCCAGGGACCCGCCGGAAATCTCCATTCCCGGTGTGTACGAGGCCATTCCGGACATGGGGAGTCGGGAGTCGTCCATGGCGTAGGTAAGCAGCTCGTCGCGGGAGATGATGCCGGCTTCGGCGAGGGCGGCGTAGAGCCCGATCGCATAGTGTCCGGTCGACAGCAGGAACCGGTCGCGGTCCTCCCATTCGGGATCCTCGGGCCGGAAGCGCAGTTGGGTGGCGTAGACGGTGGCGAGGATGTCCGCAGCTCCGAGAGCCTGTCCGACGTAGCCCTGTCCTTGTACCTCGCCCATGTCGAGGGCGTTGTGCCGGGCGCGATAGGCGAATTCGTCGATGGCGGCGATCCGTACGTCGCGGGGAACGGCGTCCGTGGGCGCGGTGGTGGTCACAGCAGTTCCTTTTCCTTGAGAGTCGATGTGGAAGGGGGGAGCGAGGACCCACCGTGCTCGGTGTGGTCGTTACGGCCGGCCTCTGCGGCGAGGTGGCGTTCCGCCGGCCCCCAGGTTTCGCGGGTGAACACCGCCGTCACGAGGCCGAGCAATCCGTAAGCGCTGAAGAGGAGTGCGGGACCGAGCCACCCGAAGGAGAAGTAGAGCAGGGTGGTGACGAAGGGAGTGAAACCGGAGATCATGGCGGAGATCTGGTAGGCGAGGGACGCGCCGGATGCGCGGCGTGCTGCCCGGAACAGTTCCGGGAACCAGGAGCCCTGGGTGCCGGCGAGGGCGTTCTGGCACACCGCGTAGGCGATGACGATGGTGGCGATGACCAGAGCGAAGGTCCCGGTGTTGACGAGAAGGAACATCGGCACGCCGAACACGGTGGCGAACGCGCAGACGCCGAGGTAGACCGGCCTGCGTCCGACGCGGTCGGTCAGCGTCGCCCATCCGATGGTCGCGAAGATGCCGATTGCGGCGGCGATGCACAGTGCGACAAGGGTTTCCGACTTACCAGCGAGACCGTTCTCGTGCAGGTAGGAGATCATGTAGGTGATGGAGACCGCATAGCCGGCGGTCTCGGCGATCCGCAGGCCGATGCCGCGCAGGATGTCGCGCCAGTCCTTCTTGATCGAGTCGAGGACCGGTGACGCGGCGATCTCGCCACTGTCCTTGACGTCCTCGAACACCGGGGATTCCGGAACCTTGGAGCGGATGATCAATCCGACGACAACCAGGACGATGCTGGCCAGGAACGGTACTCGCCACGCCCAATCGTCTCCGAGATGGACGCTGAACAAGAAGACCAGGTTGGCCAACAGCAGTCCGACCGGAAACCCTGCCTGCACTATGCCGGTGTAGCGCCCCTTGGACTTCCAAGGTGCGTGCTCGTAGCTCATGAGGATTGCGCCGCCCCACTCTGCTCCGAATGCAAGGCCCTGGATGATGCGCACCGTCACCAGCAACGCCGGCGCAACGAGTCCGGCCTGGGTGTATGTCGGGAGCAGGCCGATCGCAAAAGTGGCCAGTCCCATGATGATCAGGGACGCGACCAGCACCGGCTTCCGGCCGACGCGGTCGCCGAGATGCCCGCCGATGATGCCGCCCAGTGGACGGGCGGCGAAGCCGACGCCGAGCGTGGCGAAGGCGGCGAGGGTACCGATGACCGGATCCCCGCTCGGAAAGAACGCGGTGCCGAAGTAGAGCGCGGCAGCGGTACCGAAGCCGATGAAGTCGTAGGTCTCGATGACCGCGCCCACCGAGGATCCGATCGCGACGCGTTTGGCGTCTTTCGTTCCGTGGACCGGTCCCCGCATCTGCAGAGCGTCTGTGCTCATGTCGTTCTCCTGACGAACCGGGAAATCCCCGGCGAGGCGATGAGGAAAGTATGTCGACTGTCAACAGTGACCTCCAGTGTGACCGGCACCACCATTGATGTCAACTACCAACCGGCGACCGTTGACTGTTAACAGTCAAACGCATACCGTGGTCCCCGTCACCACCACCAGGAGGAAGCGACTGTGATCCACCCTCGGCTCGGCTGTTCGACGATCAGCTTCCGTCACCTCGACCTCGAGTCGGCGCTGGCGACCATCGCGGGCCTCGGTTTCGACGAGATCGATCTCGGGGCGCTGCCCGGAGTCTGCGACCACGTCCCCTACGTGCTCGACCGCCGGACCGTCGACACCGTCACGGCGGTGGTGACGGCATCAGGAACGCGGGTACGCAGCGTCAACGGCGATATCGGCGATCTGAACGCGATCCTGACAGGACCGCAACGGCACGTACGGAAGGAGCATCTCGAGCACCTTCTCGCCCTGGCCTCGGGAGTCGGTGCCGAGGCGCTGGTGTTGCCGTGCGGTGCGCTCGACCACGACCCGGTCCGCTCCCTCGACGAGGACCTCGATGTCGTCGCAGCCGCGCTGTCGTGGGCGTCGGATCTCGCATACGACTTCGGTGTCGCTGTGTGGACGGAATCACTGCACCTGCATCGCCTGTGCCGCGACATCACCAGGGCTTCCGATCTGACCGGGCGGCTCTCTCCGGACATCGGCATCGTCATGGACTTCAGCCACATCGTCGCGTCGGGTAGCGATCCGGCCATGTTCGTCGACCTGTTCGGGCCCCGGATCACCCACGTTCACCTGCGCGACGCCGTCCCCGGCAACATCAACCTGAGCATCGGCAACGGCGCCGCCGACTTCGCCTGCGGCATAGGTGCTCTCGCCGACATCGAGTACGCAGGTCACTTCAGTCTCGAACTCGAAACCCGCGACGTCACCGACCCCCAGCGCGCCGACGCCACTGCGGCGGCAGCACGATTCATCTCCCCCCTCATTCCCTGACCCAGAAGGAGATCCCCATGTCCACCACCGCTCGCACTGCTGTGATCACCGGAGCCACCTCCGATCGTGGTATCGGCCTCGCCACCGCCCGCCGCTACGCCGAAGACGGCTGGGCCGTCGTCGTTCTCGATCTCGACGGCGAGAAGTCCGCCAAGGTCGCCGCCGAGATCGGCAGCGAGTACTCGGTGCCCGCTTTCGGCCACGCCATCGACGTCGCCGACGAGGACTCCGTGCATCGCGCGCATGCCGCCGTCGCTGCGGAAGTCGCGGCAGGCAACCTGCCTCCGGTCGGTGCCCTCGCCAACATCGCCGGCATCACCTCCCCCGTCCCCTTCCTGGAAACGACGCTCGACCTCTGGAACAAGGTGATGGCGGTCAACGCAACCGGCACCTACCTCGTCACGCGCGCATTCCTGCCGGCCATGATCGACAACGGCTGGGGCCGGATCGTGAACATGTCCTCCGTGTCTGCCCAGCGTGGTGGCGGAGTGTTCGGCAAGGTCCCCTATTCCTCCGCGAAGGCCGCAATCCTCGGCTTCACCAAGTCGCTCGCCCGCGAACTGGAAGACAGCGGAGTCACCGTCAACGCCGTCACCCCCGGCGCCGTCGACACCAGCATCCGCGTCGGCAGCACAGACGAGCAGGAAGCGGCGATCCGCGCCGGGGTCCCGCTCGGCCGTACAGCAACCACCCGTGAGGTCGCCTCCGTCATCACCTTCCTGTCCTCGGATGACGCCGCCTACCTCACCGGAACCACCATCGACATCAACGGCGGAAGTCACATGCACTGAACGGATTCCACCTGCGTGCACGCTCGATGCCGATGAAAGCAACAACGTATGAGGGGCGGGCGCGAGAACCTGCTCCACCCGCAGATGACCGGAACGATGCGGCGTGGCGACGGGAGGCGCTCTGCCGAAACTTTCTGTCGAACCTGTTCTTCGGTCACGACGACGAGACCCGAGGCGAACGAGCCCGGCGAGAACGAACCGCCCTCGAAATCTGTGCGCGCTGCGCAGTCGTCGACCGATGCCGGCAGCACGCCGTCGAGACCGGGGAAGCCTTCGGAATCTGGGGAGGCACAACCGAACGGGCCCGACAGTCGATCCGCCGGATTCGCTCCTGAAATGGTGGTTGGTGTGCGGAAATATCCATACGCCAACCGCCATTCAATACGTCTACAGCCGTTCCGAACTCCACGCCCGGTGTGGACGACGCTACAAGAGGTTCGACATCGTCGCCTCCGTCCTGTTCCGACCCCGTCCGAAACCAGGAGTGGAATGATGCTGGCGTGGCTCCCGGGTGCCGCTGATCGTGACCCACCCGGAAACTGCTTCGGCATTCACGAGGGGATGGAACCGATGGCGAAGAACACCGGAGACGAAACGAGCTTCACCGAGGCAGAGCGCGCCGCGATGAAACAGCGCGCCGCCGAACTCCGCGAGCAGGGCCGGAGCGGCAAGGGCGCCGCGAAGCGGGAGCGTGAGGCGCAGGCGTGCCTCGACGCGATCGCCGCGCTGACCGGCGCCGACAAGCAGATCGCCGAGCGTCTCCACACGATCGTGACCGAGGAGGCTCCCCACCTCGACCCGAAGACCTGGTACGGCTTCCCCTCCTATTCCCGCGACGGCAAGGTCGTCGTCTTCTATCAACCTGCGTCGAAGTTCGACACCCGGTACGGAACGGTCGGTTTCAACGAGGATGCCCTCCTCGACGACGGATCGTTCTGGCCCACGGCTTTCGCGGTGCTCGAGGTGAACGACGAGATCGAGCAGCGTCTGCGGGAACTCGTGCGCAAGGCCGCGGGATAGGGCGCTCCGTCCTTCGCGACGTCACCACGGTGGGGCGACGCGCTGCAGTATCGGTCATCGAGCAGTGGAGCGTTTCTCGTCCTTCGGCGTGCCCCGGGCGGCTCTCGCGATTGCGCGGAGGTCCTTGCGGAGCGCGCGGGCGAGCAGAGGTGCGAGCACCGGCAGCAGGACTCGGGCCACCGGTGTGTTGGGTTCGATTCTCCAGCGGTAGGACAGTCGGGTATCCGGTCCTTCGGGACCGAAGACCGTCTCGTAGGTGCCCCCGAAGAGACCGCCCAGCACGGCGTTGACGGTTCTGCGCGGTCGGTCGTAGACGGAATAGTCGGAGATCCTGCGGATCGTGGTGGGACCGATGCGGAAGACCATCGCGTACCTCGGCGTCCCGTTCGCGCGCATCTCGTAGTCTTCGACCGCGACGATGGAGGGGGACAACTCCACGAACCGCTGTAGCCGGTTGCCGAAGACGAGGTCCCAGGTCTGTTCGGGTCCGAGCCGGAACAGTGCATCGGCGTGGATGATTCGATGCATAAGGATTTCCTCCCGGTCGCTCGGCGCTTCGGTGCTGGTGTGATTCAGCGTGCGCCCCCGGGCGTGGTCCCGATACCCCCCACGCGGGGGGTGGTTCCTCCCGAAGCGGATCGTGTTCGCCGGAGACCGGCACCTGCAATATCGTCGATGAGAAGGCACGCGAGGACGAGAGGCATGCGGTGACGTTCATCAAGATGTGTGGGTTGCGCGACGAGGCGACGGTGGAGCTGGCCGTCGGACTCGGGGTCGACGCAGTCGGCTTCGTTTTCGCCGAGAGCCCGCGCCGCGTGTCCGTCGAGCAGGCGGCGCAACTGCGATCGCGGGTTCCCGCGGGAGTCCTCGCGGTCGGGGTGTACGTGAAGATGCCGCTCGACGAGGTCGTCGCGACCGCGAAAGCCGCGAACATCGATCATGTTCAGGTGCACGACCTGCGGTCCGCGGACGACGTGCGGATGCTGCACGACGCCGGGCTGACGGTGATCCGCGCCGTGAACACCGGCGGTGCCGAGGCACTCGACGAGGACTTCGGCGCCGACCTCCTGCTGGTCGACGGTGCGGTCGCCGGTGCCGGGGTCACGTGGGACTGGCAGGATCGCAGCGGACTGCCGCAGGGCCGGTGGATTCTCGCCGGCGGGCTGAACCCGGGCAATGTGGCCCGCGCGGTCGAGACGTCGGGTGCGTGGGGTGTGGATGTGTCCAGCGGCATCGAGTCGAGCCGCGGCGTCAAGGACCCGGAACTGATGAGAGCGTTCGCCGACGCGGTGCGCGGGATCGGCCGGGCAGGGGCGTAGCGAACCGGATCCGCCGAGCGAGAAGACAGCGGCGCGCGGACGGCAGCGCGCGGCTGTCTACCGCCTCAGTGGACCTCGTGCGCGTGCTTCTTGCGCTTCGGAATCAGGTGCATGATCAGCACGACCAGCGCGCCGAGGACGAGGCCGACGAGGGCCGATGCCACCGTGCCCGCGGTCCACGACAGGACACCACCGAACCCGCCGTGCACGAGCTCACCGAACCAGTGCTCGAGATCGTGGAGCCGATCGGCCGGCCAATGGAACCCGGCCTCGCCGACATTGACAATCAGGATGTGGCCACCGACCCACAGCATCGCGGCGATACCGACGACGGTCAGCACCGACATCACCTTGGGCATCGCGGCGACGAGACCGCGGCCGATCTTCTGGCTGAACTTCGATTCGCGTCCGGCGAGCGCCAGGCCCACGTCGTCCATCTTCACGATCAACGCGACCACGCCGTACACCAGGGCGGTGATGAGGATGGCGACGACGATGAGCACCAGCAGCCGGGTGAGGAACGGTTCGTTCTCGACCGACGACAGGGAGATCACCATGATCTCGGCGGACAGGATCAGGTCGGTGCGGATCGCACCGCTGACCATCGTCTTCTCGAACGCGGGCCCCTTCTCGGCCGCGGTGGCGCCCTCTTCCTCGTGGTGCCCGCCGGTGAGCGCTTCGTAGACCTTCTCGGCGCCCTCGTAGCAGAGGAACAGGCCGCCGGCGATCAGCAGGTACGGCAGCGCCTGCGGCAGGAACTCACTGAGGATCATCGCGACCGGCAGGATGATCAGCAGTTTGTTCCGGATCGATCCGATCGCGATCTTGCGGATGATCGGCAGCTCGCGGTCGGGGGTGAACCCGTGCACGTAGCGCGGGGTGACGGCCGTGTCGTCGACGACCACACCCGCCGCCTTCACGCTGGCCTTACCGGCGGCTGCACCTATGTCGTCGATGGATGCTGCAGCTGCCTTCGCAATCAGCGCGACGTCGTCCAGCAGGGCGACGAGACCACCAGCCACGGGAACCTCCCTCTTTCGGCTGTGCCGAGCCGAACGCGACACACACTGTTGCGAGTCCTCTCGAACGGTACCGAATTCGCGGTGACGGACACCAACGAGCCGCGGTCAGCCGATCCGGACCACTGCGGTCCGCGGATGCTCGACAAGATCGATCATCGCGTCGACGAACGGACGGTCGCCGACGGTCAGTTCCACATAGTGCTGATGAATCGCGAAGTAGCGCTCGACGCGGCGCGCGGCTTCACTGGAGTCCGCGCGCGGGTCGACCATGTCGCAGACGGCGTCGCCCAGGGCGCAAACCGTGGCGACCGGAACGGTCCCGAACCCAGCACGCTCACCCGTGAACGAGATCCCCGGAAGAGCACCGGGCGCGACGACCTCCGCGCCGGTGCCGGGGGTACGCGGGTCGGCGATCACCACCCCGGCGAGATCGGCCGGGCGGTCCAGGTCCTGCGTGAGATCGGCGAGGACGTCACCGGCGATCGCGGCACCCTGGGAGAAGCCGACGACGCGATACGCCGCCCCGGGGCACTCGGCGTGGGCGAGGGTGATCTGCCGGTGCAGTTCACGGACTCCGATCTCCTTGGACCGGTCGTACGTGTGGCTCCCGAGCGGACTGATCTCCCCCGGATAGTCGATCCGCACGGTGCGTGCCCCGCGTTCGGCCAGGCCCTCGAGGATCGGATGGACCGTCGATGTGGGCTTGCCGACCTTGAGGGTGCCGTCGACACCGAAGACGATCGTGTGCGGACACGTACCTTGTTCCGGCGGGGACGCAGCGGCGGGACCGGTCGCGAGCCCGGCGATCGCGACCGCGGCAACGGCGATCGTACCGAACCGTGTCGCTCGCGGCCGCCGGTGCATGTGTGCTCCTCCCCTGATCCGCGTGGACGGTATCAGGGGTCGGTGGTCGGCGTCGTCGTGCGTTCGGACGACCGTGCCCGGATCACCTCGCGCGATAGGCGGTGACGATCGGCTCCAGTTCGTCGGGTGTGCAACCGTGCAGGATCACCGCGTCGGCGCCGTAGTCGAACTCGCGTCGGATCCGCTGTGCGCACTGCCCGGCGGATCCGGTGGCCGCGGGTTCGAGCCATTCGTCGGGAAGCAGCGTCGCGATGTGCTCGATCTGGTCGGCCGACGCCTTGTGGTCGATCCCACCCGGAATCGAGAGAAGCACCGGGTCGCTTCGGAAGCGTTGCAGCACAGCGGGATCCCAGTTGTTCGTCCGCACCAGCAGATCGCCGTAACCCTGCAGGTACGTCGCGAGCCGCGCCACCGACTTCTTCAACCGCAGTTCCTCGGGCAGGTGGTCGCCGACGGTCGCGAGGCACGACCACACCCGGACGTCGTCGGGGTCGCGGCCCGCCTCTTCGGCGGCCTTCTTCACGATTGCCACCGACCGTTGCAGGGTCTCGGGTGTGAAGTAGGTGTGCAGGACGACGTCGTCGAACGCCCGTCCTCCCAGCGCGAGTGAGCGTGGCCCGAACGCCACCAGGGCGAGGCGGATGTCCTCGTCGAAATCGGGATCGAGGAACAGCAGCGGGTATTCACCGATCGGACCGGAATGTCCGACGACGACCTCGCCGCGCCACAGCCTGCGCATGACCTGCGCGAAGTCCTCCATCTGCGCGGTGGTCACCTCGGGCACACCGAACGCGGAGTACAGAGCGGCGATGCCGCGGCCGATCCCGAGGGTGAACCGGCCACCGGAGAGGCGGTGCATCGTGGTGGCCCACGAGGCGGTGATGAGCGGGTGCCGGGTGTTGTGGTTGGTCGCCGCGGTGGCGATGCGCATGCGCTCGGTGACCGCGCACGCCGCCCCGGTCAGCGACGAGGCCTCCTTGATGTTCCACCGTTCGGAGATGAACGCGGTGCCGAAGCCGAGTTTCTCCCCGCGGCGGGCCTCCTCGACCAGAGTTCTCGGCCCGTCGCCGCCCGCCCCGGCCAGCAGGTAGTAACCCAGTTCGTCGAGCGTGTGGTGCACGGTTGGGCCTTCCGACGACGGCGGGGTGGGAACATCCTTGCTTCGGTGGGTGACTCAGCCGGCTTCCTGTTGCGGCACCTGCAGCATGGGCACCAGGAATCGGCGTGCGATCGCCGTCAGTTCGGCGTCGTCGTCGAGATCGACGATGCGACTGGGAAAAGCGAGGAACGAGCCGGTGATCCGGACCATCATCTCCGCGACCAGGTCGACGTCGAGTTCCGCGGCGACGGTGCCGGACGCCTGCTCGCGTCGAAGCTGCCCGGCAACGAATATCTGTACTGCCGAGAGCATTTCGCCGTTCGCACCGATGATGGATCCGGCGAACGAGGTGGGGTCGGTTTCGATCAGCGCGGTGACGAGCGGATTGGTGCGGATCGTCCGCAGTGAGCTCACGAAGCCGAGAATCACACGGTCGGCGACCGTGGGGGCGCCGGCGACCTCTTCGATGAACCGGGTGAAATACCGGCTGAACTCCCGCAGGATCACCTGGTCGACCAGGGCCTCCTTGGTGTCGAACTTGCGGTAGATCGTGATGCGGGAAAGGTTGGCGCGCTTGGCGACATCCTCCATCGTCGACCGCTGAATGCCCATCCGGCAGAACTGGTCGTATGCCGCATCGAGCAGACGGGTTCGGGTCGTGTCGGGGTCGTCCGCCGGCTCGACGGCGTCGCTGTACGCGCGTTCGAGAAGCGACGTCGATCTGAACAATCCCGACCTGGTCGACGATCTTGATTCCACGGCTACCTCCTGTGATGACCCTGTTACAGGGTGACGCTTCGGGACGGATTCCGGGAATCTTCCGTGAGGATCGTGGCGATGTGCTCTCCTGATACAGGGTAACTGCTGCTGTTACATTGCCACATCGAAGCCAATGGGGGCTGCGGATGTCCGATTTGAGCAGACGGAACGTTCTGAAAGCCGGAGGGGCGCTCGCGGCGCTCGGGGCGGTCGCGGCGGCGACCCCGGCGCAGGCTCGTCCGTGGAGATGGTCGCCGGCCGGGTCGATACCCGGTACCGGCGACGGAGCGGATCCTCACCTGGTGTGGGATGAGGAGGCGGACACGCTGGTCGCGTCGCTGTTCGAGCGCGGTGAGGTCCCCTTGGTCAACGACCTGTTGCGCGGGTGGAAGAAGAACGGGCAGCCGCTCCCCGCCGGGCTGCCTGCCGACCTGCACGCCTTTCTCGAGCGGCATCGACAGCTCCCGGAATGGGCGGATGTCGGAAAGCTCGCCACTGCAGTGAAATTCAACGACAAGCGCGGGCTCTATCTCGGTGTCCTCTACGGCTTCGCGAGCGGCATGATGAGCACCGTCATCCCGAAGGAATCGGTCGCCGTCTACTACTCCAAGGGCGGCGCCAACATGAAGCGCCGCATCTCGCGGACGGCGAAACTCGGCTACGACATCGGTTCGCGCAACGCCTATCTGCCCGACGGCGAGATGATCGTGACGGGCCTGAAAACACGTCTCGCGCACGCCGGGGTGCGGCACCTGCTGCCGCAGTCGTCGCACTGGATCGACGTGGCGCCCGAGGAATATCCCATCAGTCAGCACGACATCATGGTCACCTGGCACAGCCTCCCGACCTCGGTGATGCGCGTGCTGAAGAACTGGCAGGTGCCGGTCGCCGCGGACGAGAGCGAGGCGTTCCTGCATTCGTGGCAGGTCAGCGCGCACATGCTCGGTGTCCAGGACCAGTACATTCCCGCGACGTGGGCAGACGCCGAAGCCCAGGCGACGCAGGTGCTCGATCCGATCCTGGCGCCGACCCCGGAGGGGCTGAAGCTCGCCGACATGCTCCTCGATCTCGGTGCGGGACTGGACTTCACGTTGCTGACCCGGCCGATCCTGGGGGCACTGACCCGCTACGTGCTCGGCGACCGGATCGCCGACTGGCTGAAGATCCCTCCCGAGCCGGTCTGGGGCACGCTGCTGAACGTCGGGTGGCGGCCGTTCATCGCGGTGCGCGAAGGCCTGCTGCCGTTGCCGCTCGCACCGGACGCCTACTGGGCGTTCGACGAACTGCTGCGCCAGTTCGTGTTGTTGTACATGTCGGAGTTGCAGACGATCAGCATCGAGATCCCGACGTTCAACAACCCCAACTACCCGTAGGTGCGGCTTCGCCGCCGGTGTGCCTTTGTGGCGGTCAGGGCCGCCACAAAGGGATACAGGGGTGTAACAGGAATATTATACGCCACCCCGCAAACCGACACCACACCTCAG
>NZ_JBSFRG010000022.1:0-101555 GCF_053589115.1 Rhodococcus sp. NPDC003383
CGTGTTCTCGTAAGCCAAGGACACCCGGGCCCCGGCCGGCCCGCACACCCCTACTAACATCCTCAACTACCTTTCCCCCCCCCCCCGTGCGTGGTTTCGGTAGCCGGTGCTACCGAAACCACGCACGAGGGGCAGGGTCAGGCGCGTGCCGGAAGTGCGCCGTGCTCACCGAGCCGCGGCGGCGCGCCGTAGACCGGTTCGTAGCCGGCGACCTTGATGGGACTGCCGACGAGCCGGAAATCGCCCGCCGTGACCACGGCCTCGGGGGTCTGAGCGAGCGCCTCCGGCAACGACCGGACCGCCGCGGACGGCACGCCGAGCGGCCGCAGTCGCGCCTCCCACCCGGCGGCGGTGTCGGTCGCGAGCGCCGCGGTCACCGCGGCGAGCACCTCGTCGCGATTCTGCGCGCGCTCGGCCATCGTCGCGAAACCGTCGATACCCGCTTCCTTCGCGAACGACCGCCAGAACCCGTCGTGCGTGACGAACAGCGCCAGATACCCCTCCGCGGTCGGAAAGAGTTGCGCTGGAACGTAGTACGAGTGCGCGCCGTACGGCATACGCCGCGGCTCGGTGCCCTCGTTCAGGTAGGCGGACGCGCGGTAGTTGAGCTGCGAGAGCATGACGTCGCGCAACGACACGTCGACCTGCCCGCCGCGGCCGGAGACGACCTGGGCGAGCAGACCCAGCGCCGCGGTCAGGCCCGTGGAATTGTCCGCCGCCGAATAGCCGGGCAAGGTCGGCGGACCGTCCGGGTCGCCGGTGAGCGCGGCCACCCCGGTCTCCGCCTGGATGACGTAGTCGAACGCCGGATCGTCGCCGGAGTCGAGACCGTACCCGGTGAGCGCGACGCACACGATCTTGTCGTTGAACCTGCGCAGAGCGTCGTACGTCAGACCGTACTTGCGGATCGCCGACGGCTTGAGATTGACCAGCAGCGCATGGGATTCGGCGGCGAGCTCACCGAGCCGGCGTTGTCCCTCGTCGCTGCCGAGATCGAGGCAGATGCTGCGCTTGCCGCGATTGAGGCTCGCGAAGTAGGCGTCGCTGACCTGACGCGAGAGGTCGCCGGTCGGGGGTTCGACCTTGGTGACCTCCGCGCCGAGATCGGCCAGCATCATCGTCGCGTACGGCCCGGCGAGGATGTGGCCGACTTCGAGGATCTTGATCCCCGCGAGCGGACCCGCATTCACCGCAGTTCCTTGACGAGTTCCGAAACGACCTCGCGAGTACGGTATTTAGACGCGACGAGCTCGTCGCGGGTGTTGCCGATCGGCAGCAGCCGCATCGACAGGTCGGTCACCCCCGCCTCCTCGTACCGGCGGAACCCGGCAAGGATCGCGTCCTCGTCGCCGACGATGGCCATGTCGCCGATGTCCTTCGACTCGCCGTGTTCGAGGAGCCGCTGGTAGTTCGGGGAGATCTCGGCCTCGGCGAGGATCCGGTTGGCGCGTTCACGGGCGACGTCGACCTCCGACGGTGCGCACAGACACACCGGCACACCGGCGATGATCCGCGGACTCGGTCGTCCGGCGTCCGCAGCGGCCTTGGTGATACGCGGTGCGATGTGCTCACCGATCGCGCGTTCGTCGGCCATCCAGAGCACGGTGCCGTCGGCGCGTTCCCCGGCGATCTTCAGCATGACCGGTCCGAGCGCGGCGACGAGCACCGGCATCGGGGCCACGGGTGCGATGTCGAGCGGATTGTGCACCGTGAACGTGTCGTTCTCGACGTCGATCGTGCCGGGCAGATCCTTGATCGCACCGAGCACCTCGAGGTAGTCCCGGGTGAACTTGGCGGGCTTGTCGTAGGGCAGACCCAGCATGTCCTGGACGATCCAATGATGCGACGGGCCGACGCCCAGCGCGAGCCGGCCACCGAGCGCGGCGTGGGTCGACAGCGCCTGGCGCACCAGATGCACCGGGTGCTGCGCCTGCAGCGGCACCACGGCAGTGCCGATCTCGATCCGCGACGTGCGGGTACCCATCAGCGCGACCGCGGTCAATGCGTCGAAGTCCGTGGGAATCTGGGGAACCCACACGGTGTCGAGGCCGGCGGCCTCCGCCCACTCGACGTCCTTCAGCATCCGGTCGACCTTGCGAGCGGTGTCGCCCTGTTCGGGCCCGACCATCACTCCGATCCGCACGATTCCTCCACGTTTGTCGAGATCCGTTCCGCTGCAACCCCCGTAGGGCGTCGCGGCGGTGTTGTTGTTGACGTTGCTGCGCTCAGGCCGGGGTGTCGGTACCGGTCAGCTTGCGGACCTCGGTCACCAGGACGTCCAGCGGTGTGCTGGTGGGGAACACGGCCGCAGCCCCCGCGGAGAGCAGCTTCGGTACGTCGCCCTGCGGGATGGTGCCACCGACGATCACCGCGATGTCGCCGGCGTCGGCGGCCTTGAGCGCCTCGATCGTGCGGGTGGTCAGCGCGATGTGCGCACCCGAGAGGATGCTCAGGCCGACGACCGCGACGTCCTCCTGCAGCGCGATGGACACGATGTCCTCGATCTTCTGGCGGATGCCGGTGTAGATGACCTCGAATCCGGCGTCGCGCAGTGCGCGCGCGACGATCTTGGCGCCCCGGTCGTGGCCGTCGAGTCCGGGCTTGGCGACGAGGATGCGGGCGGTCATCAGAACACCACCGGCTGCTGGAATTCGCCCCACACGGCCTTGAGCGCGGAGACCATTTCGCCGACGGTGCAGTACGCGTTGGCGCAGTCGATCAGTTTGTGCATGAGGTTGTCGGTTCCTTCCGCTGCGCGGGACAGGGCGGCGAGACTGGTCTTGACCAGCTCCGGATCGCGTTCGGCCTTGACCTTGGCGAGTCGCTTGAGCTGCAGCTCACGGCCTTCGGCGTCGAGCTCGTACGTGCCGATCTCCGGTGGCGGCTCGTTCGAGGTGAACTTGTTGACGCCGACGACGGTGCGCTCGCCCGCCTCGATCTGCAGGTGGAGTTTGTAGGCCTCGTCCGCGATGAGGCCCTGCAGGTAGCCGTCCTCGATCGCGCGCACCATGCCGCCGTGCTCTTCGAGATCGCTCATGATCTCGACGATCTTGGCTTCGGTCGCGTCGGTGAGCGCCTCGACGAAGTATGAGCCGCCCAGGGGATCGGCGACCCGCGCGACCCCGGTCTCGTACGCGAGGATCTGTTGCGTGCGCAGTGCGAGCGTCGCCGATTCCTCGCTGGGCAGCGCGAACGGCTCGTCCCACGCGGCGGTGAACATCGACTGGACACCACCGAGCACCGAGGCCATCGCCTCGTAGGCGACGCGCACCAGGTTGTTCTGGGCCTGCGGGGCGTACAGCGACGCACCGCCGGCGACGCAGCCGAACCGGAACATCGACGCCTTCTCGGTCTTCGCCCCGTAGCGATCGCGCACGATCGTCGCCCAACGGCGGCGTCCCGCACGGTATTTCGCGATCTCCTCGAAGAAGTCGCCGTGGGTGTAGAAGAAGAACGAGATCTGCGGGGCGAACTGATCGATCGTCATGCGTCCGCGTTCGACGACGGTGTCGCAGTAGGTGACGCCGTCGGCGAGGGTGAACGCCATCTCCTGCACGGCGTTCGCACCGGCGTCGCGGAAGTGCGCGCCCGCCACCGAGATCGCGTTGAACCGCGGAACCTCCGCGGCGCAGAACTCGATGGTGTCGGCGATCAGCCGCAGCGACGGTTCGGGCGGCCAGATCCAGGTGCCGCGCGAGGCGTATTCCTTGAGGATGTCGTTCTGGATCGTGCCGGTGAGCTTTTCGCGGGGCACGCCGGATTTCTCCGCGGCGGCGACGTAGAACGCGAGCAGGATCGCGGCCGTGCCGTTGATGGTGAAGCTGGTGCTGATCTTGTCGAGCGGGATGCCGTCGAACAGGATCTCGGCGTCGGCGAGGGTGTCGACGGCGACGCCGACACGTCCGACCTCCTCACCGTATTCCGGGTCGTCGGAGTCGTAGCCGCACTGGGTGGGCAGGTCGAGCGCGACGGACAACCCGGTGCCGCCCTGGTCGAGGAGGTACCGGTAGCGCCGGTTGGATTCCTCGGCGGTCCCGAATCCGGAGTACTGGCGGAACGTCCACAGCCGACCGCGATAGCCGGTCGCGAAGTTGCCGCGGGTGAAGGGGAATTCGCCCGGTGCAGGCGGTTCGCCGACTCTGTCGGCCGGTCCGTACACCGCATCCAGGGGGATTCCCGACGAGGTCTCAGCGAAATCGGTCACGCCGGATACGATACTTGCAGAAAATGAGAATGCCAATATCATCAGCGAGAACGCTGCGTGTGAACCACCGATTGCAGGGAGAACGATGTCGAGCCAGCCGAATCCACTGTCCGACCGCACCATGGTGATCTCCGGTGCCAGCCGCGGGATCGGCCTGGCCATCGCGGTCGCCGCGGCGAGACAGGGCGCCAACGTCGTTCTGCTCGCCAAGACCGCCGAGCCCCACCCGAAACTCCAGGGCACCGTCCATACCGCCGTCGCGGACATCGAGGCGGCCGGCGGCAAGGCCGTGGCCGTGGTCGGCGACGTCCGAAACGAGGATGACGTCCAGCGGCTGATCGACACCGCGGTCGAGCGGTTCGGCGGCATCGACATCTGCGTGAACAACGCGAGCGCGATCGCGACGGGTGCAACCGAGGACCTGCCGGTCAAGCGGTACGACCTCATACAGGAGATCAACTGCCGCGGCACGTTCCTCATGACGAAGGCCTCGGCTCCGCACCTCCGCAAGTCCGCGAACCCGCACATCCTGACCGTCTCACCGCCGGTCAACATGAACCCCTACTGGCTCGGAGTCCACCCGGCCTACACCCTGTCGAAGTACGGGATGTCGCTGCTGACATTAGGTTTCGCTGCCGAGTACGCCGGGGACGGGATCGCCGCGAACTGCCTGTGGCCGCAGACCTTCATCGCGACCTCCGCGGTCGCGAACATGAAGGACGGGGACACGCTCCTGTCGTCCTCGCGCAGCCCCGAGATCATGGCCGATGCCGCGGTCGAGATCCTCGGCCGTCCCGCGAGGGAGACCACCGGCCGGTGCTTCATCGACGCCGACGTGCTCACCGAGGCCGGTGTCACCGACCTGTCGCGCTACGGCGGCGGCGACAACCCCCAGATCGACCTGTTCCTGGACTGACGGAGCGTGCGATGTACATCTGCCTGTGCCACGGCGTCACCGGCGACACCGTGAGCGAAATCGTCGACCGGGGTGCGCGCAGTTCGAAGGAGATCGCCGCGGCGTGCGGGGCGGGCTCCGATTGCGGGCGGTGCCGGCGGACCGTGCGGTCGATCATCGCGCAGCACAGCGCCACATAGCACCACACCGACGACAAACGCGCCCCCACCTCTCACGGAGGTGGCGGCGCGTTCTCGTTGCGTATCAGGAACTTTCGCGGATCAGAGGTTCCAGTCCCCGAGGCCGTCCCAGCCGTTCAGCACACCGCCGTCGGTGTTCTGCACGATGACCGGATCGCCCTTCTGGGCGTTCTCGAAGAACCACTTGCCGTCCTCGGTGCTCACGTTGAGGCAGCCGTGGCTGACGTTGGTGTTGCCCTGCGCCCACTCCGACCACGGCGCGGCGTGAACGAAGATGCCGCTGTTGGAGATTCGCGTCGCGTACTCGACGTAGGTGCGGTAGCCCTCCGGGGAGTCCACGGGCACCCCGTAGGTGGACGAGTCCATGTACATGTCCCGGAATCGCTCGCCCACGATGTACGTGCCGTTGGGCGTTTCGTGGCCGGGCTTGCCGAACGACGTCGGCATCGTCCGCACGACCTCGCCGTTGCGGGTCACCGTGACGGTCTTGGTGTTGTCGTCCGCCACGGTGATCTGCGCGTCACCGATCGTGAACGACGAGTGGGTGTCGCCGGCGGCGACCGTGACCTGCGTGTGGGCGGGCCAGAACTCGAACGGACGCCACCGCACCTGACGATCGGACGCCCAGTAGAAGTGGCCGCCGACCGCGGGGCTGGTCGTGATCGAGATGGCGCGCTCCGCGGCCGCGCGGTCGCTGATCGGCTCGTTGAAGCGGATGATGATCGGCTGGGCGACCCCGACCGTCTCACCGTTGGTGGGGTTCACCGACGGCGCCGAGAACGGCGCCACCACGGGAGCCGGCGGCGCCGTGGGCACCTGCCCGCCCAGTCCGGGAAAGACCTCCTGAATGCTCGGCAGCTCCGGGCCCCCGGGCCACAGCGGCGCTGCGCCGGCGGGACCGGCGAGCGTGAGTGCGGCGGCGGTGGTACCGATCAGTGCGGTGGCAACTCGCCCGGACCATCGTCCGGCCCGGTTCCCACCGGTCACCCGAACCTGCTTCAAGGACATGCTCCAACCCATCGTGTAGACCGTGCGCTGCCTCTCTGCCTGCCCCGATCGCAGCGCTTCGTGCCCACCCATTAGACACAGCAGCATCTCGGACCGCCAATCGAGCGGCCCGGCTCACACCCGCATTGCTGCGCGTCTGCGCAGGTCAGAGTATTCAGGACTCCAGTCGTGAGGCCTCGAGCATCTCGGCGACGGACACGAACTTCTGCCGCGCCTTCCCTGCCGCAGCACCACGGGAACGTTCCTGCTTGTCGATCCTCTGCCAACCGCTGTAGTCGACGAACCCGGGCCGGCGCTCGGCGACGAGCGTCGCGAGCTTCTCCCGGTCCTCGGCCGGGGTGGCGAGGCGCCCGGCGACGAAGTCGTCGATGAGCCGCTCGACGGTCTGCGCCGAGCACTGCTTGTTGGTGCCGATCACGCCGCTCGGGCCGCGCTTGATCCAGCCGGCGGTGTAGACGCCCGCGAGCGGCTCGCCGGTCTGCGGATCGACGACGCGACCCTCCTTGTTGGGGATCACGCCACGACGCTCGTCGAAGGGAAGATCCGCCAGCGGCGTGCCGCGGTAGCCGATCGACCGGAGCACCAGACCGGTTTCGATCGTCTCGCGTTCACCGGTGGGCCGGGCCTCGAGGCGTCCGTCGACCTCGACGAGTTCGTTGCGTTCGAGGGTGATCGACTCGACCTTGCCGTCGCCGTTGATCTCCACCGGCGAGGCGAGGTAGCGCAGCACGATGCGCTTGTTGCCCTCGGTGGGCGTGCGTCGTGCGAATCCTTCGGCCTGCTCGACCTTCAGGGCGATGCGCGGTTCGCAGTCGGGATCGTCGAGAAGCGCACGGCTGGCCGGATCGAGCTCGACCTCGGCGGGATCGACGATCACGTCGATGCCGCGAAGTTGCCCGAGCGCGAGCAGTTCCGGATTCGTGTAGGCGGCCTGGGCGGGACCACGACGGCCCACGATGACGACCTCGCGGATGTTCGAATTGCGCAGGGCCTCCACGGCGTGGTCGGCCATGTCGGTGCGGGCGAAGATCTCCGGATCCATCACGAGTGCGCGGGCGACGTCGAGCGCGACGTTGCCGTTGCCGATGATCACCGCGCGCTCGCCGGACAGGTCGAACTGCCGGTCCGCGTAGTCGGGGTGCCCGTTGTACCAGGAAACGAACTCCGTGGCGGCGTGCGAACCGGGCAGCTCCTCACCCGGGACGTCCAGATGCCGGTCCCCGGCGGCCCCGACCGCGTAGATCACGGCGTGGTGGTGGGCGAGCAGTTCGTCGTGGCTGATGTGGGTGCCGACCTCGACGTCGAAGTAGCACTGGGTGTTCTTGTGGCCGATGGCGCTGCGGAACAGGTCGCCGACCGCCTTGGTGCTCTTGTGATCCGGCGCGACACCCGCACGGACGAGACCGTACGGGGTGGGAAGCCGATCGAAGATGTCGACCTCGACGCGCGGGCGGGACGTCAGTTCCATCGCGGCGTAGCAGGCGGCAGGTCCGGACCCGACGATCGCGACCCGCAGGGTGCCGAGCTCGGCAGGAATCTTCCTGCGCTCACGCAGTTCCGGCCAGTCCGGGCCGATCGGGTACCGCTCGTAGTAGTCCGCGGCAATCTTCAGGTAGGGCTCGTGTTCGGCGGCCAGCTCGTTGTCCGCGGAGATGGCGTCGACCGGGCATTCGTCCACGCAGGCACCGCAGTCGATGCACGTTTCCGGATCGATGTAGAGCAGTTCGGTGGTGGCGAACTGCGGCTCGTCGGGTGTCGGGTGAATGCAGTTGACCGGACAGACCTCGACGCACGACGCATCGTTACAACACGCCTGGGTGATTACATAAGCCACGGGTATACCTGCCTGAGAGTGCCGGTGTGATACGACGTTTCACATCCAGACTATAACGTGTTGCAGTTATGGTCGAGAATTGCCGATCACCGGCGATGCCTAGGTTTCCCGAGGGGTTCCGGTGCGGAACCGGAAGCCGAACCCGCGGTCTAATCCGCGAACTCGTCGCCCGATTCGATCCGGAAACCGATCTTGAGGGTGACCTGCGTATGCGCGACCGCACCGTCGTCTATGTGGCCGCGCACGTTCACCACTTCGAACCATTCCAGGTGCCGCGTCGTCTCGGCGGCCCTTGCCACTGCTCTCGCGATGGCATCGTCGACACCTTCGGTCGACGACCCGACCACCTCGATGACTCGGTAGACATGGCTCATTGTGGTGCCTCCCTTTCATACCAGACACAGCACCTGTATCCAATAGTGCGAGTGCACCCCGGCCACCGTCTTCGAAACGCGCGAAACCACAAATGTCGCAAGGCGACAGCGCGCAATATCGCAACGCGACAGTGACCGAATTGTCCGCCCGCGAAGGGGCGGGACGGGAGCCCGGACGAAGGGCCCGTGCGTCAGGCCTTCCGAGCCAATTCGCGCGCCACCGGACCGAGCCGCGCGAGACGCAGATCACCGAGCGGCATCGCACCGGCCCCGAGCCGATTGGTGGTGAACGCCAACGACAATCCGTTGTCGAGGTCCGCGAACGCACCCGACCCGCCGACGCCGTAGTGACCCAGTGCCCCACGCGGCCGCTCCCGGCTCGCGAACAACGGCTGGTGGTAACCCAGCCGCCAGGCCATCGGCACCCCGAGCACGTAGTCACGGCCACGCACCCGGACCTCGTTCATCGCCTCGATCGTCTCCGGCTTCAGGAAGCACACACCGTCGATCGTGCCGCCGGCCGCGATCGCGCCGTACATCCGTGCCAGGGACCGTGCCGTGAACACCCCGTTCCACCCGGGCATCACCGAGTCGTGCACGGCGGGGTTACGAACGAGATCGTCGAACCCGTCGGGCATCGCGGCCTCCGCCAAGCCGCGCGTCGGCGCGATCTTCGACAGCACCGACGCGCTGATCTCCCAATGGAGCCCGGCCGGGTTGATGCGGGGGAACAGCTTGGCGATCCGGTGCCGCTCCGAGGTCGGAACGCGATACCAGAAGTCGGGATTTCCGAGGGGTTCGGCGATCTCCCGCCGGACCACGTCCTCGAAGGGCAGTCCCGTTGCCCGCCGGACGATCTCCGCGACCAGCCACCCGTAGGTGACCGCGTGATAGCCGGTGCCCTGGAGACGGCGACGGGACGGGCGGGCAGCGGCGAGCGCGGCGACCGTCGTGTCGTAGTCGAGGATTCCGTCGCGGCCGGGAACCAGTCCCCGAACCCGGTGCAGACCGGCGCGGTGCGTCATCACGTCCGCGACGGTGATCAATTCCTTGCCGGCCGCGGCGAACTCCGGCCAGTACTGCGCGACCGGAGCGAAGTAGTCGATGATTCCACGTTCCGCGAGCCGGTGCACGACCGTCGAGGCCACGCCCTTGCCCGTCGAGAAGGACAGCGACATGGTGTCGCGGTTCCAGCGCCGGTCCGGACCCGACCACCCGGCCCAGATGTCCAGGACCTTCTCGCCGTGGAGGTAGGCGGACAGAGCGCCGCCGCCGTCCTGGGGCTGCCGGTACATCGCGAAGAAGCGGTCGGCGAGCGGCAGGAACCGCGGGTCCACATGCATCTCGGTCGGTGGCCGCTGGTCGGCCTCGTACTCGAACTGGACATCCGTCAGCATCGTCATGGAACTCTCCCCATCCCGGCAATTCCGACAGACTATGTGTCGGATTGCATCCACGAAAGGGTTGATTCCGCTGAACGGAAGGGATATAAGCGCTCAGGGTGCCGCGTATCGGAACGACCCGACGACGACACAGCTCCGGCCCGTCGTGAGATTCACCGCCGCCGCCGCCGAGCCCTCACACAGCATCGGATCGGCGCCGTCGCCGACATACGCCTGCGACTGCGGTCCGGCCAGTACGACCGCGGTCGCCGGATCGTCGAGAACGCCCAGGGCGAGGGCCCCGTCGCCGAAACCGAGCGCCGCGAGCTGTCCCCCGCGGCTCTCCCCCGCGCCGACCCCACCGGACAGGCCGGCCCCGACCACGAGCGCACCACCGCTGGCGTCCGCGAAGCCGACACCGCCGTCGGTGTAGCCCCACGCACCGCTGGTCGCATCCGTGTTGGCGCCGCACCCGGTGGTGCCCTCGATCTCGACGATCGATGCCGGGGTTCCCGGGGGCGCCGCGCACGTCAGAGCCTGCGCGGATGCGGCGGAAAGAAGGGGGACGGTGATGGCGGCGGCAACGACCGCGACCGCACCGCCGAGTGCGCGTAGTCGAATCCGGGGGCACGTCACCGCGGTAGTCCTCCTCGGAACCGGTCGGCGAGCTGTTCTCCCGAACAGTTTACGGAGGTTCCTACAGGTGCCGCTCACAGCAGAGGTAACAACCGGAACGCGATTTCGGGAACAGCAGGGATCGCGGTCATCCCCGCGCGCGGTCCTTCCGGTCGGTGTCGCGCGACGGCTGCACCCGCTTGGGTTCACCGGGCATCTTCGGATGCGTGGGCGGATACGGCAGATCACCGAGGCCGGCGGCCGCGTCACGCTCGGCCATCTCGAGCAACACGTCGAGCGTGTGCGCGGTGTCGTCGAGCCCGGCCATCGGGTCGCCGCGGCGGGCCACCAGATCCGGCACCGTCGCGATCGTGAAGTCGTCGGGATCCGCGTCGGCCAGCTCGTCCCAGGTCAACGGCGTCGACACCGTCGCGATCGGCGTGCGGCGCACCGAATACGCGGAGGCGATGGTCTTGTCGCGGGCGTTCTGGTTGTAGTCGAGGAAGATCCGCTCACCGCGTTCCTCCTTCCACCACGCGGTCGTCGCACGACCACCGCTGCGGCGTTCGATCTCGCGCATCAGTGCGATCCCGGCCCGGCGCACCCCGACGAAGTCCCAGTCGGGAACGATCCGCAGATACACGTGCAGACCACGGCCCCCGGACGTCTTCGGAAATCCGGTGAACCCCAGTTCGTCGAGCAGGGGCCGCACGACCTCGAGCGCGATCGCCCGCGCGTCATCGAAATCGGTGCCGGGTTGTGGGTCCAGGTCGATGCGCAATTCGTCGGGACGGTCGGCGTCGGAGCACCGCACGGCCCACGGATGGAACGTGACTGTGCCCAGGTTCGCCGCCCACACGATGTCCGCCGCGGACCGGACGTGCAACACGTCGGCCTTCCGTCCCGAGGGGAACGTGACCTCGCACGTGCCCACGTGGTCGGGATGCCGCGCAGGGACCCGCTTCTGGTAGATCTCCTCGCCCTCGATGCCGTCGGGGAACCGTTGCAGATGGGTGGGACGGTCCCGCAGTGCGGTCAGGAGCGGCGCGTCGCCGGTCGCGACGGTCCGGTAGTACTCGACGAGGTGCCGTTTCGTGCCGCCGTCGGCGCCGAGCCGCGGGAAGTACACCTTGTCGGGATTCGACAGCCGCACGGCGGTGCCGTCGATGTCGAGCTCCTCCGCCGGGGACCGTTTGCTCGCGCCCGCCACGGTCAGCTTTCCGATCGGTCGAGAACGTCGGCCAGGTCGTACCGCACGGGAACCTCCAGTTGGTCGTAGGTGCAGCTCTTCGGATCACGGTCGGGACGCCAGCGCAGGAATCTCGCGGCGTGCCGGAAGCGAAGGCCGCCCTCGACCGACCCTTCCATCTGGTCGTAGGCGACCTCGAGGACCCGCTCGGGGCGCAACGGCACCCAGCTGCGGTCGATCGCGGATCGCCACCGGGTCGGTTCGCCCTCGGCGACGACGTCGGCTCCCACGCGCAGCGGTTCGAGTTCGGCGAGGAGTTCCTGTCTGCGCTGCACGGTGAACGCCGACGCTCCGCCGACCATCACCAGCTCGCCGTCGTGGTACAGGCCCAGCAGCAACGATCCGACGCCCTCGATGCTCTTGTGCTTCCGGTATCCGGCGAGCACGCAGTCCGCGGTCCGCGAATGCTTGACCTTCACCATCTCCCGTTTGTCCGGGACGTAGAGCCCGTCGAGGCGTTTGGCGACCACCCCGTCGAGGCCGGCGCCCTCGAACTCCTCGAACCAGCGCTGCGCGGTCGCCGCGTCGCTGGTCGCGACGGTGACGTGGCAGCTCGGACCGTCACCGGCGATCTCCTGCAGCCGGGTCCGCCGGTCCCGGAAGGGCGTGTCCATGAGGTTCTCGTCGCCGATCGCGACGAGATCGAAGCCGACGAACTGCGCGGGTGTCTGCTCGGCCAGCAACGCGATGCGACTCGCGGCCGGGTGGATCCGCTCGGACAGCGACTGCCAGTCCAGCCGGGTACGCCCGTCACGTTCGAACGGCACGACGATCTCCCCGTCGACGACGCACCTGCGCGGCAGTTCCGCGCGCACGGCGTCGACCAGTTCCGGGAAGTACCGGGCCAGGTCCTTGCCTCCGCGGGACGCGAACACCACCTCGTCGCCGTCGCGGAACACGAGGGCCCGGAACCCGTCCCACTTCGGTTCGTAGGACCATTCGGCCGGGCCGTCGGACGGCTGCGAAGGCACCTCCGAGACCGCTTTCGCGAGCATCGGAGCGAGCGGCGGAGCCACGGGAAGATCCACCGCACCATGGTGGCATCCACCGGTCGAACCCGCCCTCCAATGAACCGAATTCGTGCGAATCCGGCTCCCCGCCGGCAACCGCGACCACCGGTTCGCCGGGGTGCTACAGCCAGCCGCGCCGGCGGAAGATCGCGAACAGGCTGCAGCAGGTGATCACCATCATCAGCAGCGCGAAGGGATATCCGCCGACCCAGTGGAGCTCCGGCATGTGGTCGAAGTTCATGCCGTACACGGTGCCGATCAGGGTGGGCGCGAACAGGATCGCCGCCCACGCCGACACCTTCTTGATCTCCTCGTTCTGCGCGTAGCTCGCCCGCGTCAGGTTCCGCATCTCCTCGTTCTGCACCTGCGAGACGAGGGTGGCGTTGACGGTCAGGATGTTGCCGAGCAGCTGCCGGAACCCGTCTACCTGCTCGACGACGGCGGTCGCGTGGTCCGTCACGTCCCGCAGGTACTTCTGCAGTTCCTCGTCGATGCGGTACTTGCCGAATCCGGCGGACAATCCGCTCAGCACGGCGAGCAGCGGCTTGGCTGCGCGCTGGAACTCGATGACCTCACGGGACAGCTCGTAGATGCGCCGCGACACCTTCGGGTCGCCGCTGAACACTTCCGTCTCGATCTCGTCGATGTCGTTCTGCAGACCCGCGACCACCGGTGCATAGCCGTCGACGACCGCGTCGAGGATCGCGTACAGCACCGCTTCCGGACCGCGCCGCAACAGCTCCGGGTCGTGTTCCATCCGGTTCCGGACGGCCGACAGGTCGGGTGATTCGCTGTGCCGGACGGTGAGAACGAAGGTCGGGCCGACGAACACGTGCAGTTCCCCGAAGTCGACGCGTTCGGATTCGTCGACATATCGCGCGGCGCGCAACACCACGAACAACGTGTCGCCGTACCGTTCGAGCTTCGGGCGCTGATGCGCGACGATCGCGTCCTCGACCGCGAGTTCGTGGAACCCGAACTGCGCGGCCGCCTCGTGCAACTGGGCGTCGCTGGGCCGGTACATCCCGATCCAGGCCATCGAACCGTCGCCCGGCAGGTGGTTGAGCGCGTCGGCGAGGGTCGCGGGGGACGCCGTGCGCCGGCCGTCCCGGTACACCGCGCTGTCGACGATGCTGCTCTCGGCGCGCGAGTCGGGTGAAGTCACCGGCACCGGGACGCGAGAGTGCGGCGAGACAGCGAAGTTCTCGCTCTCGCCGAAACCGCCGGAGGTGGGCACGGCGCGGCGCGGCAGAAGGGCACGGACAGGGCGGTTCCGGAACATGACGGCACGGCTTTCGCAGGACGGGATCGGCGGCGGGACCGTTCCCGCCCGGGTGTACGCGGACAGCAGCGCCGCGCACGATCACCGCGTGCCGGGGCTGCTGTCAGTCGGTACTGGGAGGCTGACTGCTCATCGGAGCACCACACCTCCTCTTCCTCGTCCGGCATGCGAGCCGGGGTCGACAACTTCGTGCAGCGTACGCCGCACCTCACCGCGAAGCCATTCGCCGAGGTTGTCGGTGCCACCGGACACAATGCCTCCAGCAGTACCGCTCACGGCACGACACCACGACGGAGGTCCCACGGATGATGCGCTGGCCCGACCGCCCGATCTGTGCGTTCGACCTCGAGACGACCGATCGGGATCCGCGGACCGCGCGCATCGTGTCGGCCTGTGTCGCAACGTTCGACGGCGATCGCATCGAGTCGAGAACGTGGCTGCTCGACCCCGGCATCCCGATACCGGACGAGACGGTCGCGATCCACGGGATCACCACGGAACGCGCCCGCGCCGAGGGGCAGGACTACGCGAGCGGATACGCGCAGATCCGGGAGGCGCTGTGCGAGGCCTGGGTGCGCGACCACATCGTCGTCGCGTTCAATGCGAGCTACGACCTGACGGTGATCGACGCGGAAGGTCGCCGGCTGGGGCTCGCCCCACTCGTGACGGGCACCGTCGTCGACCCCTATGTGATCGATCGGGAGATGGATCGGTCGCGGGAGGGGAAGCGCACGCTGCAGGCGGTGTGCGAGGCGTACGGGGTCGCGCTCTCCGCGGCGCACGAAGCCGAGGCGGACGCACTCGCCGCCGGGTTCCTCACCCGCGCGCTCGTCGAACGTTTCCCGCAACTCGCCGAGCTGGACATCATGGCCGATCAGGCGGCGTGGCACGCCGAGCGGCAGCGCAACTTCGCCGAGTATCTGCGGGAGCTGGGCCGCGAGGCCTCCGACGTCGACGGGGCCTGGCCGATCCGCGGCACAGCCTGACCCTGCGATTCGGTCACGGCAACAATCCCTGCCGACGCGCTTCGACGACGGCCTCGTGCCGGCTGTGCACCTCGAGCTTGCCCATCAGATTCCGCATGTAGCTCTTGACCGTCTCGAGGCTGAGCGACAGACGCTCGGCGATCTCCGCGTTGCGGCATCCCAGCGCGACGTAGCCGAGCACGTCGCGTTCGCGTTCGGACAGGTGCACCCGCGCGGCGGCCGGCGCCCGGCCCGCGGTCAGGCTGCGGAGCTTCTCCCCGACCGCACGCAACTGTGCTTCCAGCGCCGGGTCGGACGTCTGCGCCGCGATCTCCCTCAGTGCCAGGTAGCTCTCGGTGATGCCCTCCGAGACCGACGCCGAGACTCCCGTCGATCCGGCGCCCGCGTCCCGTGCGTTCTCGAGGAGTTCGACTCGGCGATCCACCTCGTCCCGGATCTCGATCTCACGGGCCAGCGCCCGCGCACCGGCCATCACCTTCTCCGCGACCGTGTCGCCGATCGGCATGTTGACCCGGAGACCGCCGTAGAGCGTGGCGCGGGTACGCCCGCGCACGACGACGGGTGCGGCGAGCAGCGATTCGATGCCCTCACCCGCCACCTGCGGGTCGTAGTCGTGGGTGATGCGGTCGGAAGCGAAATAGTCGGCGATCGAGACCGGCCGCTGCTCGGCGATGGCCCGGCCCCCGACACCGCACTCGGAGCTGATGACGAGGTTGCGCAGGATGTTGCTGCGGGTCCCGACGAATCCGGACAGGGTCATGTCCCGGCCGTGGACGGCGCCGCCGAAGAGGACGGGCAGTCCGGTGGAGATCTGGAGCAGTCGCAGTTGGGCGCGCAGTGCGTCCTCGTCGCTGGGCCGGAGCCGGCCGATCGGCTGGGGATCGGTCCATGCGTTGGTCATCGACGAATCCTTCCGCCAGCAAACCGCTCGACTACCCACTTCAGAGGGTAGCGGGCCGTCGATCGTGGCCCATAGCCTCCAAACCGACCGGTGTTGCTGCCATCACAGTTGCCCGCTTTTCCCGCTGAGCCCACGTCCCCGGAGGTCATCGTGTCCACGCCGACGGCGCATACCGCCAACCACTCCCCGCTCAGTCCGTTGCGGTTCCTGGAGCGGTCCGCGTCCGTGTTCCCGGATCGGGTCGCCATCGTGCACGGCGACCGTCGCTACTCGTACGCCGAGTTCGCCGCGGAGGCCCAGCGGTTCGCGCAGGCACTGCGCGCCCGCATCAAGCCCGGCGACCGCGTCGCGTTCCTGGCGCCGAACGTGCCGGAACTGCTGATCGCGCACTTCGCGGTGCCGCTCGCCGGCGGTGTGCTCATCGCGCTCAATTCCCGGCTGGCCGGACCGGAACTCGAGTACATCCTGAACCACTCGGAGAGTTCGCTGCTCTTCGTCGATTCCGAGCTGGTCGGATCGGTCTCGGGGGTCGCGGCGAACGTGCCGTCCGTCGCCGAAATCATCGAGGTGCCGGACTCGACGGTGCCATATCCGGACGTGCCCGCCGGGATCGTCACCGCTCGCTACGACGAGTTCCTCGCCTCCGCCGACACCGACGGCACGCCGCTGCCGTGGACCGTCGACGACGAACAGCAGGTCATCGCGATCAACTACACGTCGGGCACCACCGGCAAGCCCAAGGGCGTGATGTACACCCACCGCGGGGCGTACCTCAACTCGATGGGCGAGACCTTCCACAACGGGTTCGACGGCAAGACGAAGTACCTGTGGACGCTGCCGATGTTCCATTGCAACGGCTGGTGCACGCCGTGGGCGGTCACCGCGGCCGGCGGCACCCACATCTGCCTGCGGGCGGTGCGGGCCGACGCCGTGTGGGACGCCATCGACAACCTCGGCGTCACCAATCTGTGCGGTGCACCGGCGGTGTGCTCGACGATCGCGAACGCCGAGCAGGCACACGTCCTGGACCGGCCGCTGCGGATCACCACGGCCGGTGCGCCGCCGTCGCCGACGGTGATCGCGCAGCTCGACGCCATCGGGATCACCGTCGTGCACGTGTACGGGCTGACCGAGGTGTACGGGCCGTACACGATCTGTGAGTACCAGGAGTCGTGGGACGACAAGCCCGCCGAGGAGCGGGCGGCGCTGCTGTCGCGGCAGGGCGTGGGCATGCTGCAGGCGGAGAACGCCCGCGTGGTCGATTCGGAGATGAACGACGTGCCGGCGGACGGGCAGACGATGGGTGAGATCGTGCTGCGCGGCAACAACGTGATGCTCGGGTACTACAAGGACCCGGAGGCGACGGCCGAGGCATTCGCCGGCGGTTGGTTCCACACCGGCGACCTCGGCGTGATGTATCCCGACGGCTACATCCAGCTCAAGGACCGGGCGAAGGACATCATCATCTCGGGCGGCGAGAACATCTCGACGGTCGAGGTGGAGCAGGCGATCGTCAACCACCCGGCGGTGCTGGACGTCGCCGTCGTCGGGGTGCCGGACGAGAAGTGGGGCGAGCGGCCGCGGGCGTTCGTGATCCGCAAGCCGGGCGAATCCGTCACCGCCGAGGAGATCATCGCGCACGTGCGCGCGCAGCTCGCGGGGTACAAGGTGCCGCGTGACATCGTGTTCCCGCACGATCTGCCGCGCACGCCGACCGGCAAGATCCTCAAGTTCGAATTGCGGGCTTCGCAGGACGCTCAGGCGTGACCTTGGATAATCGACAACCATGACCTCCGGATCCGGTACCGCGCGACGTTCCGAGTCGGCGGGACCCGACCCTGCCCAGTTCCGGGTACACGTGGTCACGCAGGCCATCCGATTGTTCTCCGAGCACGGCTACGAGTCGACGACGGTCGAGCAGATCGCGTCGGCCGCCGGGGTGTCCCGGCGCACCTTCTTCCGGCAGTTCCGGTCGAAGGAGGACGTGATCTTCGCCGACCACGAGTCGCTGCTCGAGCAGGTCGCCGCCTATCTGTCGCGCGAGTTCGACGACCCGTGGGCGGCGACCTGCGACGCCGCGCAGCTGGTGTTCCGGCATTTCCGGGATCGCCGGGAACTCGCGGTGTGGCGGTATCGGGTGGTGCAGCGGGTTCCTGCGCTGCGCGACCGCGAGCTCGTCACCACCTATCGGTACGAGCGGTTGTTCACCGAATACCTGCGGTCCGCCGTGCCCGGTGAGAAGCCCATCCGCATCGTCAGTTACGCCGCGGCGATCACGTCGGCGCACAACTACCTGCTGCGGGCGATGATCCGCGGGGACGAGACCGCGACGGCCGAGGCGCTGGCACGCGAGCTGTTCGAGCTCCGGCTGACGTTCGGGGTGGTGCCCGGTATCGAGGCGCCGGCGGTGGACTCGGCACCGCGTGCCGTGACGGTTCTGACGTACCCGATCGGCACGTCCCCCGACGAGATCGCCGAGCAGGTCCGTCGCCAGCTCGGCGGCTGACCCCGCTCCTCCGTGCGTGCTTTCGGTAGCCCCCGCTACCGAAAGCACGCACGACACCCATTGACCTGGCACTCCGTGCCGTGTTTAGAATTGGGTGATTCCGTGACGTCGCGAGCCCGACTATCGAGAAAGGGCCGCGGATCCACCCTCACGAATGGCACCGCGTGCCGATAGGAGTTCCACCCTCATGGCTCTCAACGCCGATTTCGATCTGTTCAAGCTCAGCGACGAGCACGACGCCCTGCGTGAGGCCATCCGCGCGCTGTCCGAGAAGGAAATCGCCCCCTACGCCAAGGACGTCGACGAGAACTCCCGCTTCCCGCAGGAGGCCCTCGACGCCCTCAACAAGTCCGGCTTCAACGCGATCCACGTGCCTGAGCAGTTCGAGGGCCAGGGCGCCGATTCGATCGCCGCGTGCATCGTCATCGAAGAGGTAGCCCGCGTGTGTGGCTCCTCGTCGCTGATCCCCGCCGTCAACAAGCTCGGCACCATGGGCCTGATCCTGCGCGGCTCCGACGAGCTCAAGGCGAAGGTGCTGCCGGACATCGTCAACGGTGCGATGGCCTCCTACGCGCTGTCCGAGCGTGAGGCCGGCTCCGACGCCGCGTCGATGCGCACCCGCGCGAAGGCCGACGGCGACGACTGGATCCTCAACGGCTCCAAGTGCTGGATCACCAACGGCGGCAAGTCCACGTGGTACACGGTCATGGCCGTCACCGACCCGGAGAAGGGCGCCAACGGCATCTCGTCGTTCATGGTCCACAAGGACGACGAGGGCTTCGTCGTCGGCCCGAAGGAGAAGAAGCTCGGCATCAAGGGCTCCCCGACCGCCGAGCTGTACTTCGAGAACTGCCGCATTCCCGGCGACCGCATCGTCGGCGAGCCCGGCACCGGCTTCAAGACCGCGCTCGCGACCCTCGACCACACCCGCCCGACCATCGGCGCGCAGGCCGTCGGCCTCGCCCAGGGTGCGCTCGACGCGGCGCTCGCCTACGTCAAGGAGCGCAAGCAGTTCGGCCGGCCGATCGCCGACAACCAGGGCGTGCAGTTCATGCTCGCCGACATGGCCATGAAGGTCGAGGCCGCCCGCCTGATGGTCTACACGTCCGCAGCTCGCGCCGAGCGCGGCGAGGGCAACCTCGGCTTCATCTCCGCCGCCGCGAAGTGCTTCGCCTCGGATGTCGCCATGGAGGTCACCACCGACGCCGTGCAGCTGTTCGGCGGTGCCGGCTACACCACCGACTTCCCCGTCGAGCGCATGATGCGCGACGCCAAGATCACCCAGATCTACGAGGGCACCAACCAGATCCAGCGCGTCGTCATGTCCCGCGCGCTGCTCCGCTGAACCCGCCGCAGTACTTTCGTCTGGACAAACTTTCGTCTCCGAGGAGTATTTCGTGGCAATTGAACTGGTAGGCGTGGTCGGCGGCGGCACGATGGGCGCCGGCATCGCCGAGGTGTGCGCCAAGGCCGGCAGTGACGTGATCGTGCTCGAAACGAGCGAAGAGTTCGCCGCCAAGGCCCTCGACCGCGTCACCACTTCGATCAACAAGGGTGTCGCCCGCGGCAAGATCAGCCAGGAGGACGCCGACGCCGCCGTCGCGCGAGTCCGCGTCACCACCGACATGGCCGATCTCGCCGACCGCGACCTGGTCATCGAGGCCGCACCCGAGATCGAGTCCCTGAAGACCGACATCTTCGCCAAGCTCGACGCGGTCGTGAAGCCGGGCGCCATCCTGGCGACGAACACGTCGTCGCTCGCGGTCATCAAGATGGCCCAGGCGACGAAGCGCCCGGGCCAGGTCGTCGGCGTCCACTTCTTCAACCCGGTGCCGGTGATGCCGCTGGTCGAGGTCATCTCGGCTCTCACCACCGACGAAGAGGCCGCGAACGTCGTCTTCGACTACGTCAAGAACACCCTCGGCAAGACGGCGGTCCGCGCGGGCGACCGCGCCGGCTTCATCGTCAACGCCCTTCTCATCCCGTACCTGTGCCAGGCGGTGCGGATGCTCGAGTCGGGCTACGCGACGAAGGAAGACATCGACGCCGCGATGAAGGGTGGCTGCGGCTACCCGATGGGTCCGCTCACGCTGCTCGACACCGTCGGCCTCGATGTCGCGCTCAACGCGGCACAGTCGCTGTACGACGAGTTCGCCGAGCCGCACCTCGCGCCGCCGGCGCTGCTGCGCCGCATGGTCGACGCCGGTCGCCTCGGCCGCAAGACCGGTGAGGGCTTCTACTCCTACAAGTAGATCCTGAGCTCAGACGCCCCCGCGGTTTCCGTCCGGAACCGCGGGGGCGTTTCTGTATTCACCGAGCGGAAGGACAGCAGCGCGGTGTCGGCAGCGCGCGGATATCTTCCGCCCGTGCGGATTCCATCGGCATTACTTGGCCGCCGATGGCTGGCACATCGTTTGCTATGGTTCGACGGAACACATCGGGGGATTCTGTTCGGGGGGACAGTGACGTTGAAGGTCGATCCGGAGGCACTACGTGCGTTTGCCGCATCCGTCACCGGCACGGCCGAAGCTATCGCCGAATGGAATATCGGAGAACCGTTCGAACAGTCGCAATCGGCGCTTCCCGGAACCGATTTCGCAGAACTGTGTGTCCGCACGAATCTGGCAGCTGCATTCGCACTGAGCAACGTGCACTCGCGGTTGCTGGAGATCGCCGACCTCGCCGACGGCTCCGCGAACGACTACGAGATCACCGAAGCTGATTTCGTTGCCGCACTCTCCGCGATGGATCTGCCCCGGTGACGCCGACGGTCTCCGCCGTAGCCGCCTGGAATCCCGACGCGCTGCGGGGGACGGCAGGCTCTCTCGACGGACTCGTCGCGAAGTTGGACGGACGCCTCAGAAGCCTCGTCGACGACCAGGACGCACTCGCCGAGCAGTGGACGAGTGATGCCGCAAGTTCTGCGGCCGCACGAATCGTGCGTGAAAGGTCACTGGGCAGCGCAATCGCCGGGGCTCTCCAACAGGTCGCAGACGCCTATCGCACAGGCGCCGTCATCGTCGAAGGTGCGCGCACGCATCTGACGGCGGTCGTGCGCAGCGCCGAGCAACAGGAGTTCACTGTCCACGACGACGGCATCGTCGATGCGTCCTCCCAGATCGCTCTGCTGCAACTACTTCTTCCGGACCGGGAAAGCTTCGAGATCGCCCGAGTCCGGCTCGAGCGGGATGCCGCTGTGCTCACCGTCGCGGTCCTCGAAGGACTCCTCCAGGCCGAAGCTGCCGCCGTCGACGCATCTGCCCGAATCGGAACTGCGGTAACAGCACTCGAAGATGCAGGTCGAGCAGCTATACCCGGAAAGATCATTCGCTCCGAGAACGGCGAGTTTTCGTGGCGACCGGACATGGAAGCCACCGTTGCAGCCTCGACCATCGGTCTGATGGCAGACGCAACCGGAACGGGGTTGTTGAACGCAGCGATTTCGTCGGCCGACGACGTCGCCCGAAGCGTCGCGCGGGGGCTCGGACCGTTCGCTACCGCAATCGGCACCGTCCCGGCCATCCACAACGACATCGAAGGGGGCATGGAACCGACCCAAGCGGTGGTGACGGAAAGCGTCGGCTCTGCTGTCGGTTTCGGCGCTGCATTCTATGGGGCCAAGGGCGGCGCCGCTCTCGGAACCATGATCGCTCCAGGTTTAGGGACCGCAGTCGGTCTGGTGGCGGGCGCATTGGCCGGTGCAGGCGCGACATACCTCACTTCGAAGTCCATGCAGGCAGGTTGGCAGTGGCTCGAGCAATAGCACCGCAAACCACCTATGAACTGGAGTGCAAATGACCGGGCCTCTGCCGGAATCCGATTCGCCGAGGGTGGGAACAACTCCGGACGGGGAGGAACACACACCGTGGCCGCAGTTCCTGCGTCTGTTACCGCTCCTCCTGTCGTGTGCGCTCTCGGGAATCGGAATGCTGTGCCTCATTCTTTCCCTGCACAACCTGGCCCACGCTCCCGTGTTCGTGTCCGTCGGGTTTTTCGGTGGAGCAGCGGTGACGCTTTCGCTTTCCCTTGTCTCGTTCCGGGAATCAGGATTTCGACATATCCGCCTGCCGAGCACTGTTCACGTCCGCGAACATTCCGACTACGGCGCAGGAGTGCACATCCCGATGAGCCGGAAGTTGGTTCCCTTCCTGACAACAGCGTTGGCCGGTGGGGCCGCATACGGCGCATCCGCCGCAATCGGCTGGCACCTGGGCGTCGGGGAATTTCTGCTTCCGTCCGGTCGCGACACTCGCGACGATGCGACCTTCATGGCGGTCTTCGCGGCAGGCTCGATCAGCCTCATCCTGTTGTTCACGCTGATCCGCATCGATACAGCGGTGAGCATTTATCAGGGCGGTGTCGAACGCTACGTTCGACGACGAATACTGTTTTCCACCACGGTTTCCCGACTGTTTCTTCCCTGGGACGAAATCTCTGCCATCGACGTCGGTGATCTCGGGGGGAACTTCGGTCCGGACAAGCATCCTGCGATCGACTTGCACACCGCGTTCGTACCCGAGTTCGCGCGAACGCCGCACGACAACGCGCACAGGATCACACTGATGGCGCACGTACTGCCTGTCGAACCCAACACTTTGCTCGGGCTCCTCAGGCAACTGCGCGACGAACCCGATCGACGCGCGCTCATCGCCCGGCCCGACGCAGTCGAACTTCTGCGCCCACCGCCACTTCGCGATCGCTTTCGGGTTGCCCGTGCACTGAAGCGGGCGCGATGAGTTTGCGCTCCCCGGATCCGATACGAGTCCGGACTGTCACGGAATCCACCGAGCGAAACGACAAACGCGCGGTGCGGGCAGCGCGCGGATACCTTCCGCCCGTGCGGATTTCGATCAGAATGTTCCGTGGACGCGTTCGTGCAGCGACTCCATGCGCAGGTCGAGGTCGCGCGCGGTGTCGGCCGCGAGACGCAGTTCGTCGCGCAGCTCGTCGGGAACGGCACGGTCGTGCTTGTAGTAGATCTTGTGCTCGAGACTCGCCCAGAAATCCATTGCGACCGTGCGGATCTGCAGTTCGACGTACACGGATTCGACGCGGTCGGACATGAACACCGGGATCTCGACGATCACGTGCACACTGCGGTAGCCGTTGGGTTTGGGATGCTCGATGTAGTCCTCGATCTCGACCACACCCACGTCGCCCTGCCGGGTGATCATCTCCATGATCCGATAGACATCGGAGGTGAAACTGCACGTGATGCGGATACCCGCAATGTCGCGGATGTGCTCGCGAATGGCTTCGAGATTTCGCGGCACGCCCTTGCGCCGAGCCTTCTGCAGGATCGAGTCGGGGGACTTGAGCCGCGATTTGACGTGCTCGATCGGGTTGTAGTCGTGGATGTACGAGAACTCGTCGCGCAGGATGTTGATCTTCGTCATCATCTCGTCGATGCCGAACTTGTACACCATGAGGAACCGCTGGATATCGCGCTGCAGCTCGACCGGGGGACGCTCGTGTTCGGAAATCGGGTCGATCACGGGATCCTGCAGAGCGACCAGATCGCCGTGATCCGTGTCGCCCACCGCCGCTGTCACTGTCAATCCTCCTCGAACGTGCTCTCGTCCGAGTCTGCCAGCTTTCTGCGACGGCCGCCGGAACGGTCGAACAGCACCTGCCGAAGCGTGCGGGGTGACACCCCCGCGACGCGGCGGGCCTTGCCGCGCGAGATCAGGATGCCGGTGATCGCGATCGCCCAGATCGGGTACTGCGCCAGCCAGGCCACCCGGAAAGAATCGAACGTGTATCCGCCGAGCCGCTCGAGCACGATACCCATGACCTGCACGACGATGAGGGTCGCGAGGAAGCCGCCGATGTTCACGATGCCGTTGGCGGTGCCCAGCGCCGTGCTCGGGTTGAAGGCGCGGGCGTAGTCGAAGCCGATCATCGAACCGGGGCCGCCGACCGAGATGACGATGATCAGCAGCACCAGCAGCCACAGCGGGGCGGGGCCCGGCAACGCCAGCACCACCGACCACATGGTGACGCTGGCGAGCACGCTGCCGAGCACCAGCCAGGATCGGTGGTTCGGGAACCGCCCCGACAGCACGCCGAGGATCGGTCCGGCGAGGATGGCGGTCGCCACCGACACGGTGAGCAGCGAACCGGCCGCCGCGGCGGACAGGCCCTGCGCGGACTGCAGGTACGGGATGCCCCACATCAGCGCGAACGTGGTGACCGAGAACTGGGTGCCCATGTGCGTGAAGAACCCGAGCCGGGTGCCCGGGCGCTTCCACACGACGGCGATCTGCCCACCGACCGCGCGCAGACCGGCCGGTTCCGAGCGCACCTCGACGCCGGGCGGTGCGTCGCGCACGATCGCGACGACCAGCACACACGCGAGCACGCCGAGCGCCGCGGCGCTTCCGTACGCGGCGGTCCAGCCGGCGCCGGACAGGATCAGGACGAACGGCACCGCGGAGAGCACCTGCCCCAGCTGACCGAGGATGCCGGTCAGCTGGGACATCAGCGGTACCCGCCGCGGCTCGAACCACACCGGAACCAGCCGCAGCACCGAGATGAACGTCAGCGCGTCACCGGCGCCGACGAACACCCGGGCCGCGTAGGCGACGGGAAGCGATTCGGTGGTCGCGAGGACGAGTTGCGCGATCGCCATGACCGCGGCGCCGGTCGCGATCATCGTGCGCGAACCGAACCTGTCCAGCAGCACCCCGGCCGGGATCTGCATGCCGGCGTAGACGACGATCTGCAGGACGACGAACCCGGACAGGACGGCCGGGGAGACGTCGAACCGGTCGCTTGCGGCCAGACCCGAGACACCGAAGGCCGTGCGGTGCAGGACTGCGACGACGTAAGCGAAGACTCCGATGCCCCAGACCAGCCACACGCGCTTCATGATGTCTAGACCTTAACCCGTCCAGACAGGTTACTTTCGGGTACTACTCGCGGCCGAGGGACACCCACGTCGGGTCGGCGGCCCGCTGACCGACCACCAGATCCGCCAGCGCGTCCAGGCGAGCGACCTGCTCCCGGTCGAGCGTCAGGTCCAGCGCACCCACGTTCTCGGTGACCCGCTCGGCGAAACGGGTGCCCGGAATCGACACCGACGGCAGCCCGAACGTGCGGGCCTTGTCGTCGAGCCACGCCAGCGCCACCTGCGCGATGGTCGCGTCGAGCTCGTCGGCGACCGCCCGGACCTCACCGCGCACCTTCAGGTTCCCCGGCAGTGCATCCTCCGCAAAGCGCGGGAACCGGCGACGCAGGTCCTTCTCCTCGATCTGCGTCGCGTCGAACGCGTCGGTCAGCAGACCGCGGCTCACCGGCGAGTACGGCACGAACCCGATGCCGAGTTCCGCGGCGGTCGGGACCACGTGCTTCTCGACGTCGCGCGAGACGATGCTCCACTCGGACTGGATCGCCGCGATCGGATGGACGGCGTGCGCGCGGCGCAGTTCGTCGCCGGTCGCCTCCGACAGTCCGATGTTCCGGATCTTGCCGGCGCGGACCAGTTCGGCCAGTGCGCCGACCGTCTCCTCGATCGGGACCTCGGGGTCGACGCGGTGCAGGTAGTACAGGTCGACGCTGTCGACGCCCAGCCGCTGCAGCGACTCGTCGATCGCCTGCCGGGCGTACTCGGGACGACCGTTGATGCGGCGGTTGCCGGCGGGAGTGCTGCCGCCCAGCGCGCCGACCAGCCCGAACTTGGTGGCCAGCTGCACCTCGTCGCGGCGGTCCTTCAGCAGCTTGCCGACCACGGTCTCGCTGAGGCCGTCGCCGTAGACATTGGCGGTGTCGATGAACGTCACGCCCAGGTCCACGGCGTGGTGCAGCGTCGCCAGCGCCGCGTCGGGATCGGTCCCGCCGTAGACGGGGGCGACCGACATGGCGCCGTAGCCCTGTGCGCTGACGGTCAGGCCGGGGGCCAGTTCGACGGTGGGGACGGGCATGAACTCTCCTCGTGATTCCTCGGTTCCCGGGCCTGCGGAGCCCGGGCACGTATCCGTCGTTCGATCCTTCCCGAAATCCCCGACGCAGGCAGGACTTGAAATCGCGATGATCCCAACACCGTCGGACCTACGCTGAATCCATGGCAGTCGACTGGCTCGAATTGCAGCGCACGGCGGCCCGCGGATTCACCGAGCGGCTCGCACAGGTGACCGACTGGAAGGCCCCCACACCGGACACCGAGTGGGACATCGCCCAACTGGTCGAGCACATGGTCGACGAACAGCGGTGGATCCCGCCGTTGTTGGCGGGCATGACCATCGCCGAAGCCGAAGCCTCGCTCGCGCCGATCGGTGACGACCTGCGCGCCGAATGGTCCCGCTACGCCGAGTCCGCGACCACCGCATGGGCAGCCACCGCCCCGGACGCTCCCGTGCACCTGTCGTACGGCGTCGTGCCCTGCCTCAACTATCTGAAACAGCAGGTCGCGGACATCGCGATCCACACCTGGGATCTCGCCCGAGGCGTCGGGGGCGACGACCGCCTCGACCCGGACCTGGTGGCGGCGGTGTGGGCGGACCTGCAGCCCCAGAAGGACATGCTCGCGGCGAGCGGCCTGTTCGCCGACCCGGTACCGGTCCCGGACGACGCACCACTGCAGGACCGATTGCTCGCCCTGACCGGCCGCGACCCCCGAGGAGACACGTCATGAGCGAAGGCGCCCCCGACATCAAACCCCGCAGCCGCGACGTCACGGACGGTCTCGAGAAGGCGGCCTCCCGCGGCATGCTCCGCGCGGTCGGCATGGGCGACGACGACTGGGACAAGCCGCAGATCGGGGTCGCGTCGTCGTGGAACGAGATCACCCCGTGCAACCTGTCGCTGGAACGCCTGGCCCGGGCCGTCAAGGACGGGGTGCACGCGGCGGGAGGCTACCCGCTGGAATTCGGGACCATCTCCGTCTCCGACGGCATCTCGATGGGACACGAGGGCATGCACTTCTCGCTGGTCTCCCGCGAGGTGATCGCCGACAGCGTGGAGACGGTGATGCAGGCCGAGCGTCTCGACGGATCGGTACTGCTCGCCGGATGCGACAAGTCGCTACCCGGGATGCTCATGGCCGCGGCACGGCTGAACCTGGCCGGCGTGTTCCTCTACGCCGGATCGATCCTGCCCGGCACGGCGAAGCTGTCCGACGGCACCGAACGCGACGTCACGATCATCGACGCGTTCGAAGCGGTCGGCGCGTGCGCGCGGGGGCTGATGTCCCGCGACGACCTCGACGCCATCGAACGAGCGATCTGCCCCGGCGAAGGCGCGTGCGGCGGGATGTACACCGCGAACACGATGGCCAGCGCCGCCGAAGCGCTCGGCATGTCCCTGCCCGGCAGCGCTTCGCCGCCCGCCACGGACCGGCGACGCGACGGCTTCGCGCGCCGCAGCGGGCAGGCCGTCGTGGACCTGCTGCGCCGCGGAATCACCACCGCCGACATCCTCACCAAGGAGGCATTCGAGAATGCCATCGCGGTCGTGATGGCATTCGGAGGTTCGACGAACGCGGTCCTGCATCTGCTGGCGATCGCGCACGAAGCCGACGTGGAACTGACACTCGACGATTTCGTCCGAGTGGGCGCGCGGGTCCCCCACCTCGCCGACGTCAAACCGTTCGGGGCGCACGTCATGAAGGACGTCGACCACATCGGCGGTGTACCCGTGGTCATGAAGGCCCTGCTCGACGCCGGTCTGCTGCACGGCGACTGCCTGACCGTCACCGGACGCACCGTGGCCGAGAACCTCGCCGACATCGCGCCGCCCGACCCGGACGGCAAGGTGCTGCGTGCACTCGGCAACCCCATCCATCCGACCGGCGGCATCACCATCCTGCGGGGCACGCTCGCCCCGGAGGGCGCGGTGGTCAAGTCCGCGGGATTCGACGAATCGGTGTTCGAGGGCACCGCGCGCGTCTTCGAACGGGAACGGGCCGCGATGGACGCCCTCGAGGACGGCACCATCACCGCCGGCGACGTGGTGGTCATCCGCTACGAAGGTCCGAAGGGCGGGCCCGGGATGCGAGAAATGCTCGCCATCACCGGAGCCATCAAGGGCGCGGGTCTGGGCAAGGACGTCCTGCTGCTCACCGACGGCCGGTTCTCCGGCGGCACCACCGGCTTGTGCGTCGGGCACGTCGCGCCGGAAGCCGTCGACGGGGGCCCGATCGCGTTCGTACGCGACGGCGACCGGATCCGGCTCGACGTCGCGAACGGCACCCTCGATCTCCTCGTCGACGACGCGGAACTCGAGCAGCGCCGGACCGGCTGGGAACCGCTGCCGCCCAGGTACACCCGCGGGGTCCTCGCCAAGTACACGAAGCTGGTCGGGTCCGCGTCGATCGGCGCCGTGTGCGTCTGACCCCTCGTGCGTGGTTTCGGTAGCGGCAACTACCGGAACCACGCACGAGCACGGGAATCAGATGGGACGGAAGCCGCTTCCGACACCGCCGCGTGCGTTCACATCCGCCAGGATCGCGCTGAAGTTGGTGCCGACCTCCGGGCCGATGCACGGCGCTGCGAGGTACGCGTTCACCATCGCGACGAGGGTCGTGCCGATGACCAGAGGCGCACCGGAGTCGCCCTCGACGACGCAGACCTGGGTCCATGTCTCCTGCGACTCGAACACGTCACCCCAGACGAGACCACAGGTATTGCCGGTGGTGCGGCCCTCCTTGCAGGCCAGGTTCGGGAACTGCGGCGGCGCACCCACATCGGTGATCGTCACGTTCCCGACCCGATTCACCGGCGTGACCCTGCCCGGATCGAACTGGATCACCGCGTAGTCGAGTGCCTCGTTGCCGGCCACCACACGGCCGAGTACGCCAGCGCCCAGGTTGCGCTCGGACTTGACCGTCGCGCCCGGGCCACCGCAGTGGGCCGCGGTGAATCCGACCAGACGACCGGCAGCGTCGTAACCGATCGTGCTCAGGGTGCAGTCGAAGATGTCGGTGGTTCCGTCACCGAGCGTGATGCCGGACCCACCGCCGAGCGGTATCCCTCCGGGTACCGCCGTCGCCACCCCGGCGCCGCCTCCGATCAGGGCAATCGTTGCCGCGAACGCCATCGCCAACTTCTTGAACATTAGGCCCCTCCCGCCCGGCCACGACAGGCCGCGTCAGCGAGTCAGCCTATCTGGATGCCGGTCGCTCCGAGGCTCTCCAGAGCTTTTTTGGCTTCCTCCAATTGAGCGCTGAGCTGAGCGACCCGCTCCTCGGCGGCCTGCCGCGCCTCGTCGATCACCGACTGCACGGCCTCGAGCGCGGTCTCGTCACCCAGTTCCCGCACGGCCCGTTCGACCGCGTCCGGACCGACCGGCGTGGGCTTTCCGACCCGTCGCGCACCGTGTGCGACCGCCACCGTCCATTCGTTGTCCGGGTCGATCGTGATCGTGATGCTGACGCCGGGCTGCTTCTTCGGCCTGCGGGTCGCGGTCTTCGGCTTCGGGGCGGGCTCGGCGGACTGCGAGGGGGGTGTGGGCACAGCGGTCTCCTTCGTCGCGGGCTTCGGCGCCGCGTTCGAGGCGGGCTTCGGTGTCGGATTCGAGGCGGCGGGCTTCGACACGGACGCGGCGGCCGGCTTCGGTGCGGGAGCGGGTGCCGGTTTCGCGGACGGGCGCGGCGCGGCCGGAGTCGGCTCGGCGGCCCGGGACTTCGGCGTCGCCGGCCGGGTCAGGCGCAGTTCGTCGTATTCGAAGGGCAGTTCGTCGTTGACGCCCTTGGGCCGGACCGTGACGGTGCGACCGTCGATACCGATGACCTTCGCCGATGTCCCCGGCTCGATGCCCAAACTCGGAATACCCTCGATGAGATAGACGGTCGCGCGCCGGTCCTCAGCAAGTGCGGTGGTCAGCTCGGCAAGCTGCTCGTCGCTGAGGTGGTCTGCTCCGGCTCGTCTGCGGGGCGGCATGCCACGTCCTTCCTGGCTTCGGGTGAATTCGGTCCCGGGGTGGGTGGATCGCGAACACTGTCGCACAGAGGTACGACACGACCGTGTGCGACTCTTCGAAGGTCACGTCGTGTCCGCGGCGTGAACGGTGGGTGTTCGCCGAGCAGGTGGTCGGTCGCCCCGGCGGCGGTGAGGAGAGCAGGCGTGGAGGCTTCGGATCGGCAGACGGACGACCGCGGGTCGGCGGTGTCGGAGGCGACCATGTCGCTCGACCCGGAGTTGCTGACAGGAGTGCAGCGCGCATTCGAACGTTCCCTGCTCGGAGGCGACCGCCGCTACACCCAGCGACAGGCCGCGGAACTCGCCGGGGTTTCGACCGAGCGTGCCCAGCGTCTTTGGCAGGCATTGGGTTTCGCCGTCGACCCGGATCCGGGTGCGGTGATGTTCACCGACGGGGACGTGCAGGCACTGCGGAACATCTCGGCGCTCGTCTCCAGCGGCGCGGTCTCCCCCGACATGGAGGTGCCCGCCGCGCGGTCACTCGGCCAGTCGATGTCCCGCCTCGCCGAATGGCAGGTGTCGCTGCTCAACACCCATCTCCTCGACCGGCTCGACACGGCCTATGCGGGAACCGCCCCGGCCCCCGCGGAGATCGACGAGTTCGTCGGCACCCTGCTGCGCGACGTCCTGCAACTCGTCGAGGAGACCCAGATGTTCGTGTGGCGCCGCCACCTGGTCGCGACGACCGAACGCAACATCGTGCGGGCCCGCGAGGACGCGACGAGCCGCGACCTGGTCGTGGGTTTCGCCGACATGGTCGGCTACACGCGCCTGACGAGCCGCATCGAGGCCGACGAACTCAGCGACCTGCTCGAGGAGTTCGAGTCCGCTGTGACCACCGTCATCGCGCAGGGCCACGGATGGGTGATCAAGACCGTCGGCGACGAGGTGATGTTCGCAGCGGAGGATCCCGTCGACGGAGCCCGGATCGCGCTGGCGCTGCAGGAGTCGTTCGGGGCCCGGCCGGACGCCCCGGAGCTGAGGGTGGGGCTGGCATGGGGTCCGGCCCTGGCACGGTTCGGCGACCTGTTCGGCTCGGTCGTCAACATCGCGGCGCGATTGACCGGTGTGGCACGCCCCGGCACGATCCTCGTCGATTCGGCACTGGCCGACCGGCTCCGCGCGTCCGGCGAGTTCGAGGTGCGGTCGATCCGGAACCTACGCGTCAAGGACTTTCATCGGTTGCGACCGTCGGTACTGCGCGCGGCCCGTTCCTGACCGGGCGGCATCCCCGTGCGGCCAGGAAGTCGTCGACGATGCGTTCGCACGCCGCGTGATCGAGTGACGGCAGGGTCGCGAGTTTCGTGAACACGACGGGCCCGATCAGCTGCGCGAGCGCGAGGTCGTAGTCGAAGTCACCGAGCTGCTCCCGCGCGGTCGGGGTGACGAAGACGCGGTCGAATGCCTCGCGGTACCGCTCGACGAGACGCTCACGCAGCGAGAGCAGTTCCGGGCGTTCGTGGCTCAGCGCCTCGGCGCTGGAGTAGTCCCCGAGCCCCGGTCCGAGCCCCATCCAGCACATCGCGGTCAGCGGGATCGGGATCTCGTCGAGGATCCGGGCCTGCGCGACGACCAGCGCCACCAGCTGATCGCGCAGGTCACCGTCCGGCACGGGCGGGATCGGGGGCAGCATTCGCGCGAAGGCCGCCGCGACGAGTTCCTCGCCGTTGGCGAAATGCCGGTAGAGGGTGGCCCGCGCGACGCGTGCCAGTCCGGTCACCGCATCGATGGTGACCGCTTCCGCTCCGCCCTTCGCGAGCAGTGCGGTCGCAGCATCGAGCAGCCGTGCCCGCGACCTCGCCTTGCGGGGGTCCTCGTCGCCGTACCGACCGGGGGCGACCGGGTCGCGACCGTCGTCATCGGGGGCAGGCAGGGGCTGGGTACTCACGTCCACAGTTGTATCCGTTCGGCTTCGCCCTTGCCTGTGATACCGACAGTTCGGTTACGATACCGACAGTCTCGTTTCTTCGTGACCCCGCTCCGGGAAGGCCGGCTCGTGTCCGAAACATCGGAAAAAAGCTCGACCAGCACCACCGCAACACTCGAACACCCGTCACGCCTGACGCGGGCGCAGTGGTGGTTGCTGATCGTCGCCTGCGCGGCCGTGGCCCTCGTCGTCGCCGCGATGGCGTCGCTGAACATGGCGTTGCCCGACATCGCCGTCGACATCGGTGCGACCCAGAGCGAGCTGACCTGGATCGTGGACAGCTACACGCTCGTGCTCGCGGCGTTCCTGCTCCCGGCCGGCGCACTCGGCGACCGCTACGGCCGCCGCGGCGTGCTGGTCGCAGGTCTGGCGGTCGTCGCCGTATCGTCGGCACTGCCCCTCGTGCTCGACAGCCCGACATGGATCATCGCCGCGCGCGGCCTCGCCGGACTGGGCGCGGCCCTGGTCATGCCCGCGACCCTCTCGGTGATCACCGCCGGATTCCCGGAGGAACGCCGTGCACGGGCGGTCGGTGTCTGGGCCGGAACCGCGGGTGCGGGATGCATCGCCGGCCTGCTCGTTTCCGGCGTCATCCTCGAATACAGCTCGTGGATCATGATCTTCGTCAGCTTCGCGGTGGCCGCCGTGGTGCTGCTCGTGGCGTCGCTGACGATCGCGTCGTCGCGGGCTCACGAACACTTCCCGCCGGACCTGGTCGGCAGCGCCCTGTCGATCATCGCGGTGGGCCTGTTCGTGTTCGGGCTCATGGAGGGGCCACACCGCGGCTGGACCGACGCGACGGTCCTCGCCTGCATCATTCTGGGTCTCGCTGCCGCAACGGGTTTCGTCCTCACCGAACTACGGACGCCCGCTCCCCTGCTCGACGTCCGGTTGTTCACCCATCGCGCATTCGGCTCCGGGGCACTGACACTGCTGTTCCAGTTCGTCGCGATGTTCGGCGTCTTCTTCATCGTCGTGCAGTACCTGCAGCTGGTGCTCGGCTACTCGCCGCTCGGCTCGTCGATCCAGTTGATCCCGCTCATCCTGCTGGTGATGACGGTGTCGGTGCTCATCCCACCGCTCGTCCCGCGAGTCGGGCTGCGCTTCCTCTTCACCGGCGGCCTCGCCGTCCTCACGGGCTCGTTCGTGCTGATCGGGAATCTCGATCCGCAGTCGTCGACCGTTCTCATCAACGTGGCCCTGTTGCTGCCGGGCGTCGGGCTGGGCATGGTCTCTGCGCCGGCGACACACGCGATCGTGTCGAGCACGCCCGACGACAAGCAGGGAGTGGCGTCCGCGGTCAACGACGCCACCCGCGAACTCGGCGCGGCGATCGGCGTGGCGGTCGCGGGCAGCATGCTCGCCGCGATGTACGGCCGGAAGATCGAACCGGTCGCGGCCGCGATTCCGGATCCGACCGCCAGTACCGCCGTCTCGGATTCGCTGGCGTCGGCACTGAAGGTCGCGGAGGCCGCGGGACCACGTGGGGACGAACTCGCGGACCTGGCGCGGTCGGCGTTCCTCGCCGGCATGCAGCAGGCGTCGTGGACGATCGCGGTGATCCTCGCGATCGGCGCCGTGGTCGCGGCGTTCCTCTCCCCGGGCCGTTCCCGGGTCACGAAGGCCCGCGAACCGCACTGACCCCGGTTCGCGGCAGCGGCGTCAGCGTCCCGCGACTGCCTGGTCGGCGCACGTGCACCGTTCGGCGACCGGGACGTCGCGCATCACGTCGTCGACGTGCTGGCCGCATCCTTCCCAGCCGGTCTTGCCACACACCGGGCAGGTCACGGGATAACACATGGCGATGTACCTCCAGATACTTCGGGTCTGTCGATTGTGCATGCGCGTCGGCGAGCCCGCTGCAGCGGGCCGGGACCACTCGGCTGCACTTCACCCATTGTGCCGTGCGGGCACTGACTGTAGCCTCGGGTTAACAGTTACTGTCCGTCACACTAAAGGTGGAGACATGACCGCATCGCTCACGCGCTCCCAGGATGTTGCCGACACCGCCACCACCCGGGGATTCGTGCCGAAGGTGGCCCTGTCGGACCGCGAGGACACGGCCCGGCGCCTGCTCGCATCGGTCGCCCGGAAGTCGTACGACCCGATGATCGAGGTCGACTGGGAGGCACCCATCCCCGAGGACAAGTACGGCATGACCCCCGAGTGGAGCACGCTGTACGGCACCGCCCTGTGGGACGAGATGACCGAAGAACAGCGCATCGAACTGACCAAGCACGAGGCCGCAAGCGTCTCCAGCGTCGGCCTGTGGTTCGAGATCCTGCTCATGCAGATGCTTCTGCGCGACGTGTACAACCGCAACAAGCACTCACGTCACGTGCAGTTCGCCCTCACCGAGGTGGCCGACGAGTGCCGCCACTCGGTGATGTTCGCCCGCGCCGGCGAGCGCCTCGGCATGCCCGGCTACGGACCCGCGCCGTACATTCATCGCCTCGGCCGACTGTGGGGTGGTTTCTTCCGCGGCGCGAACGCCTACGCGAGCGTCATGGCCGCCGAGGAGATCCTCGACATGATGCAGCGCGACTTCATGCGCGACGAACGCGTGCAACCGGTCACCCGTACGGTCAGCAAGATCCACGTCCTCGAAGAGGCCCGGCACATCCGGTTCGCCCGCGAGGAGGTCGCACGGCGACTGACCGGCGCGAGCAAGCTGCGCCTGCAGGTCGAGCGGATCAATACGGCCGTAACGGTCTACTTCGTGGTCAAGAGCATGATCCGCGAAGAGGTCTACGCCAACGCCGGCCTGGACCGCGATCGCGCGGTCGCCGAGGCGAAGGCCAACACGCACTACCACGACCGGGTTCGCAAGTCCGGCGCGAAGCTCATGACGTTCCTCGACAGCGTCGGACTGATCGGCGGCCCGTCGAAGATCCTGTACAAGAAGGTGCACCTGCTCTGAGTTCTCCGCCCACGCCTGCGGGACCTTCCGGCGGGCACGGGCCGGGACATTCCGTCGATCTGCTCCTACCATCGGGAAAGGACCGACGAATCGATCCGGCCGAGCCCGCCGGACGCGGACCCGACTCCACCGCATCGGCCACACCCTGAATCGACGAGGGTGCCGGATCACCGAGCGTTTCTCCGGCGACTCGCTCGGCGGGCGAAGGAGGCCGGCATCCGGCAGGAGCAGGAATGACGAACGTCATCGAAACGCGGGACCTCGTGAAGACCTTCGGCTCCACCCGCGCACTCGCGGGTCTCGACCTCGAGGTCGGTCGCGCGGAAATCCACGGATTCCTCGGACCCAACGGCGCCGGCAAGTCCACGACCATCCGCATCCTGCTCGGGAGTCTGCGCGCAACCTCGGGTACCGCAACCGTTTTCGGTCGCGATCCGTGGACCGATGCGGTGGACCTGCACCGTTCGCTGGCGTACGTCCCCGGCGACGTGACACTGTGGCCGTCCTTGACCGGCGGTGAAGTCATCGACCTGCTCGGCCGGATGCGCGGCGGTCTCGACCCGGATCGCCGCGCCGAGCTGATCGAGCGTTTCGAGCTGGATCCGACCAAGCGATCCCGCGCGTACTCGAAGGGGAACCGCCAGAAGGTCGCGCTGATCTCGGCCTTCTCGTCCCACGCGGACCTGCTCCTGCTCGATGAACCGACCACCGGCCTCGACCCGCTGAAGGAGACGGTCTTCCGCGAATGCATCTCCGAGGCCCGTGATCGCGGCACGACGGTCCTGCTGTCGAGTCACATCCTCTCCGAGGTGGAAGCCCTATGCGAACGCGTGACGATCATCCGCGACGGCCGCGTGGTCGAATCCGGGTCTCTGGCGGACATGCGGCACCTGCGTCGGACGTCGATCACGGCCGAACTGCTCGGGGACCCGGGCGACGTCGAACACCTGCCCGGCGTCGCGGACGTGCGGCGCGACGGCAACGTCCTGCACTGCCAGGTGGACGGCGAGCACCTGGGCGCGCTGATCCGGACGCTCGGCGACGCCGGGGTCCGCAGCCTGATCTCGGCGCCTCCGACTCTGGAAGAGCTCTTCCTGCAGCACTACCGGACGGATACACCCATCGATGCCGAACGGGTGCCGCGATGACCACGACACGCGAGCGCCCCTCGACCACCGGTCACGATCTCGCGGGTACCGGCGCGCTGCTGCGTCTGTACCTGCGGCGCGACCGGATCTCGATGCCGTTGTGGGTCGCACTGTTCGCGATCGCCCCACCCCTCTATGTCGCGAGCGTCCAGAGCCTGTACACATCCGACGCCGAGCTCGCCCGCTTCGCGGCGGCGACGAACGCGAGTCACGCCGAAATCGCCATGTACGGACCGATGTTCGGCACGAGCCTCGGTTCGGTCGGCCTGTGGAAGGCCGGCGCCTACTTCACGCTGATCGCGATAGCGACGATCCTCACGGTCGTGCGGCACACCCGAGCCGAGGAGGAAACCGGGCGGGCGGAGTTGATCGGGTCCACCGTGGTGGGACGGTACGCCGGGCTCACCGCGGCACTGCTGATGGCATTCGGCGCATCGATTCTCACCGGCTTCCTTTGCACCGCAGCTCTTCTCGGCAAGGGATTGCCGCTCGGCGGATCGGCAGGTTACGGAACCGCGCTGGCGCTGTCCGGGGCGGTGTTCGCAGCGATCGCGGCGGTCGCGGCACAGCTCAGCGCGAGCGCACGGATCTCGCGCGGTATCGCGTTCGCGGTGCTGGGTACCGCTTTTGCGTTGCGGGCCGTCGGCGATGCCGGATCCGGGACCCTCTCCTGGTTCTCCCCGCTCGGCTGGGCACTGCAGATGCGGCCGTTCGCGGCGGAACGGTGGTGGGTGGTCGTGCCACTGCTCGCCACGACCACGGGCGCGACCATCCTGGCCTATGCACTCGCGAGCAGGCGTGACATCGGTGCGGGATTGATCGAGCCACGTCCCGGGCCGTCCGAGGCGCCGCCCGCTCTGGCCGGACCGCTGGGACTGGCCTGGCGGATGCAGCGCGGCACCCTGCTCGCCTGGACCGTCGGCCTGGGGTTGTACGGCCTGCTCATCGGAAGCGCAGCGAAGGGTGTCGGCGATCAGCTCGGCGACAACGCGGCGATCCGCGACCTGGTCGTGCGGATGGGTGGGTCCCAGTCGCTCGAACTCTCGTTCATCGGGTACGCGATGAGTCTGCTCGGCGTCGCCGGCGCGGCGTACGCGATCTCGGCGGCCCTGCGGCTGCACTCCGAGGAGGATGCACAGCGCACCGAGCCGGTGCTCGCCGGGTCGGTCGGGCGAATGCGTTGGGCTGCCGGACATATCGTGTTCTCGCTGGCGGGCCCGATCGTGGCGATGACCGTCGCCGGTGTCAGTGCGGCCCTGACCTACACGGTCGCGGTCGGTGACGGCAGCGTCCTGGGAAAGGTGCTCGGTGCGGCCCTGGTCCAACTGCCCGCCATATGGGTTCTCACCGGAGTGACCGTCGCCCTGTTCGGTATGGCACCGCGCTTCGCACCGGTCGCGTGGGGCGTGCTGGCCGCATTCCTGGCCGTGTTGTTCATCGGGCCGATCGCGCATCTCCCCCAATGGGTGCTCGATCTCGAGCCGTTCGGCCACGCACCGAAACTGCCCGGGAGCGAGTTCACGGCCACACCCGTGCTGTGGCTGACCACCGTCGCCGCGGCCCTCATCGTGGCCGGTCTGTTCGCGTTCCGACAGCGCGATCTGCGCTGATCCTCGCTCACGAATGCCGTCGAGCGTCGGTATCGACGCTCGCGTGAGCGCTGCAGTGCCGAATGCGCAAGGCCGAAAATCCGTGCGCGCAATTCCCTAGTGCATAGATCGGAAATGTGGTTCCGTCGCGATACCCAACCGGCACTCCGCTTCGAAGGACCCTCATGACCACTGCACCCGTCTCCCACCTGCAGGCCGTCGTCGCGGCCAACCACGACGCCGTGAGCGAGGACCCGACCAAGGCCGCGGTCGTGTTCCGCGCCGACGCCCGAGCCCACTCCGCGGTCGCGAGCACCGTGACCCTCGGCCGGTTCGAGGTCGAGGTCGACGAACCTCCCGCGCTCGGCGGCGAGAACACCGCCCCCAACCCCGTCGAGTACTACCTCGCCTCGCTGTTGTCCTGCCAGGTCGTGACGTACCGGGTGTGGGCCGACAAGCTCGGTATCACCGTCGACGGGATCACCGCCCGCGCCGAGGGCGATCTGGACGTGCGCGGCTTCTTCGGTTTCGACGACTCCGTCCGTGCGGGGTTCGGCGAGGTCCGCGTCGTCGTGACCCTCACCGGACCGGAATCGCGGGAACGCTACCTGGAACTGCAGGAAGCGGTCGACGCACACTGCCCGGTGCTCGACCTGACCCGCAACGCGACGCCGGTCCGCACGGTCCTCGAAACGGCCTGACCCTCGCCCGCCGGGCCGACGCGACGCGTCCCCGGAACGCTGGTCGGGATCAGGTTCACCGGTTATTGTCGGGTTCGTGAGCAACACACGAGCATGGTCGACGGGTCGCCCGTCGATGCGTCGTCGTGCGCAGTACATGTGTATCTGCGGGTGTTCGGGTCGCTGAGCGTCCCCGCCCGATCCTCCCCAGCGTGGTGTCCGCGCCGGCCGGCGAGTCGGCCGCAGCCGTCTGTCCGAACGCCGCCTCGTGCCGGACCACCGCCGAGTTCCTTCCCCGAAGTCCCAGAAATATCGAGTAGTACGGAGCAGCACCGATGAGCGAGACCACCCCCGACGCCGTCGATCCCACGGCGAGCTGGAGTTTCGAAACCAAGCAGATCCACGTCGGCCAGCCCGCCGGTGGCGACACCAAGGCCCGCGCCCTGCCGATCTACCAGACCACCAGCTACACCTTCGACAGCACCGATCACGCTGCCGCACTGTTCGGTCTCGCCGAGCCCGGCAACATCTACACGCGCATCATGAACCCCACCCAGGACGCGGTGGAGCAGCGCATCGCCGCGCTCGAGGGTGGCGTCGCGGCGCTGCTGCTGTCGTCCGGCCAGGCCGCCGAGACCTTCGCGATCCTCAACCTCGCCGAGGCAGGCGACCACATCGTCGCCAGCCCCTACCTGTACGGCGGCACCTACAATCTGCTGCACTACACGCTGCCCAAGCTCGGCATCGAGGTCACCTTCGTCGAGGATCCCGACGACCTCGAGCAGTGGGCCGCGGCGATCCGCCCGAACACCAAGGCGTTCTACGGCGAGACCATCGCGAATCCGAAGAATCACATCCTCGACATCCCCGGCATCTCCGGGGTCGCGCACGACAACGGCCTGCCGCTGATCGTCGACAACACGGTCGCCACCCCCTATCTGCTGCGTCCGCTCGAGCACGGCGCCGACATCGTCGTGCACTCGGCCACCAAGTACCTCGGCGGCCACGGCACCGCGATCGCCGGTGTGATCATCGACGGCGGCAAGTTCGACTGGACGCAGGGGCGTCACACCAACTTCACGACGCCCGATCCGAGCTACCACGGCGTCGTCTTCGCCGACCTCGGCGCGCCGGCCTACGCACTCAAGGCCCGCGTCCAGCTGCTGCGCGACCTCGGTTCCGCCGTCGCACCGTTCAACGCGTTCCTCATTGCCCAGGGCCTGGAGACCCTGTCGCTGCGCGTCGAGCGGCACGTCGCCAACGCCCAGCGCGTCGCCGAATTCCTCGAGGCCCGGCCGGAGGTCGAGTCGGTGTCGTACGCCGGTCTGCCGTCGTCCCCGTGGTTCGAACGCGGCAAGCAGCTCGCGCCGCGCGGCACCGGCGCGATCGTCGTGTTCGAGCTCGCGGGCGGTGTCGACGCCGGCAAGAAGTTCGTCGACGCCCTGACGCTGCACAGCCACGTCGCCAACATCGGTGACGTCCGCTCGCTGGTCATCCACCCCGCGTCGACGACGCATTCGCAGCTCACGGCCGAGGAACAGCTCGCCGCGGGTGTCACGCCCGGCCTGGTGCGCCTGGCGGTCGGCATCGAGCACATCGACGACATCCTCGCCGACATCGAAAGCGGTCTCGCCGCAGCCGCCAACTGACGGCGGATCCATCGCGAGGCCCGCTCCCGATTCCCGGGGGCGGGCCTCGTTGTCTGTTCACGCACCGTCGCGTGCACTCCCGTTCAGTGGTACAGGCCACTTTTCACGTCGATTCTGATGAGATGTTGTCAGCCGAGAACGGGGCCGGGTACTCGTCGGAAGGGCACGTCCATGTCAGCACCAGCAGATCTACAGCAGATGGTTCAGCAGGTCGTCGCGGCACTCACCGGGCCGGGGGGTCGCTTCGAGATCGCCCCGGAGGAGGTGCGCGGCAACCGAATTCCCGTGGTGCGCAACCGCGACCGCCGGGTCGGCGACCTGGTTGCCGCGTCGAAGACCTGGGGCGACCGCGACTACCTCGTCACCGCGGACCGCCGCCTGTCCTTCGCCGAGCACGCCGATGCGGTCGCCGCCGTGGCCACCGCACTGCGCGAGGACCACGGTGTCGGCAAGGGCGACCGGGTCGGGATCCTCGCCGCGAACTCGCCCGAGTGGGTCGTCACGTTCTGGGCGGCACAGTGCCTGGGTGCGATCGCGGTCGGTCTCAACTCGTGGTGGACACCGAAGGAGATCGAGTACGGCGTCGGTCTGGTGCGACCGAAGGTGATCGTCGCCGACGCCAAACGCGCTGCACTGCTTGCCGATTCGGGACTGTCCGGATTCGCGTTGCTCACCGTCGAGGACGACCTGCCGCGCATCGTCGCCGCCGGCGCCGGCGCGGAACTGCCCACGGCCGACGTGGACGAGGACGACCCGGCGGTCATCCTGTTCACCAGCGGCACGAGCGGACGCCCCAAGGGCGCCGTGCACTCGCAGCGGAACCTGCTGGCCGTCGTCGACTACCACCGGTTCTCCGATGCGCTGGTCGCGCACATGTACGGGCGCACCTACGACGACGCCGTGCCGAGCGACAACCGCTACCTGCTCACGTCCCCGCTGTTCCACATCGCGAGCCTGCACAATCTCGCGGTCCCGCGACTGGCGACGGGCAGCGCCGTGATCATGACCGAGGGCGGTTTCGACGTCGACAAGGTCTTCGGCCTGATCGAACGCGAACGGGTCACCAACTGGGGTGCGGTTCCGACGATGGCCGCGCGCATGCTCGAACACCCGGACACCGACCGTTACGACCTGTCGTCGCTGACCGCGTTCGCGCTGGCGTCGGCGCCGTCGTCGCCGGAATTCAAGCAGCGACTCCGCGCGAAGTTCCCGTTCGCGCAGCAGGCACTGGTGGACAGCTACGGCCTGACCGAGTGCAGCACCGCCATCGCGGTCGCCACCGCACCCGAACTCGAGGCGTTCCCAGGCACATTGGGCCGCCCGATCATGACCGTCGCGCTCGAGATCCGCGATCCCTTCGGGGAGGTGGTGCCCGACGGTGTCGAGGGCGAGATCTGTGTCCGCAGTCCGTTCGTGATGCTGGGGTACTGGGAGGACGAGACGGCGACCGCCGCCGCCCTCACGTCCGACGGATGGTTGCGCACCGGCGACTACGGCGTCGTCGAGGACGGCCGGTTGCGGTTGGCCGGCCGCCGTTCGGATCTGATCCTGCGCGGCGGAGAGAACGTGTACCCCACCGAGGTCGAACAGTGCCTCGAAGAACATCCCGCAGTGCACGAATGCGCGGTCATCGGTGTCGATCACGAGGATCTGGGCCAGGAGGTCGCCGCGGTCGTGGTGCTGCGGGCCGGTCACGATGCGAGCGAGGACGACCTGCGCAAGTTCTGCCGCGAGCGCCTCTCCTACTACAAGGTTCCCTCGCAGTGGCGGATCACTCGTGATCTGTTGCCTCGCAATGCAACCGGAAAGGTCCTGCGGCGCAACGTGACCGTCTGACCGCCCCTCCCCTCGTGCGCGTTTTCGGTAGCCCTCGCTACCGGAATCGCGCACGGCGGGCGGGGTCGCCGGACATCGGATACAGCGCGTGGGTGATCTCCCGGGCAGCCGCGGCCACGAGCGGACCGAGCCGGTCGGGGTCGACGGCCTGCTCCGCGCCGCACAGCGAGATACCCGCGACCGGACCGTCCGTACCGAGTACCGCGGCACCGACACACGCGACACCCGGCACCGATTCACCGCTCTCGAACGCCAGTCCGCCCCGCTCCCGGATTCGCTCGAGTTCGCGGCGCAGAACGTCCGGATCGGCGATCGTGCGGTCCGTGCACATTCGGATCCCGCCCTCGAACAAGCCGGCCAGGGATTCGTCGGGCAGCCACGCGAGCATCGCTTTCCCGCCGGCGTTGGCGTGGGCCGGCCGGCGACCGCCGACGCGGGTGGGAAGGGCCGCGGCGAGCCGGCCGCCGACCTTGTCGAGGTAGACGCTGTCGGCTCCGTCGAGGACCGTCAGATGCGCGACGGTGCCTGTCTGCAGCGCCATACGGTGCAACACCGGTGCCGCCGCGGCGCGGAGCCGGTCGTGCCCCGGTACGACGTCGGTACCTCTGCTGCGACGCCCGAGCCGGTAGCCGAGAGGGGCCCGGTCGATCCACTCGAGCCGGACGAGCTGGTCGAGAATGCGGTGCACCGTCGATCGCGGCAGGCCGGTACGCAGCTCCAGGTCTTCGAGGGACAGCTGGGCTGTCCGGCTGTCGAACGCGTCGAGGATCCACGTCATGCGCGCGATCATCGATTGGGGTTCGTCTCGCCTCGGCCCTGTCGACGCCCCCACGGGCCGATCCACGACGGTCACGCCCCCACCTCCGCCTTCTGTGTTCCCCACCACACTGAAATTGATTCCTGCACGGTAGCGGGTACAGCGAGGAAAGGGAATAGCGTCCGGTCGAGCCTCCTGCTCTCCCCGTACCGGACAGGACCGGCGTCAGGCGATGTCGAACAGGGCGGCCGCGTTGTCGTGACACACCGCGCGCATCCACGCGGAATCCGGGGCCACCCGTTCGAGCGATTCGAGCTGGTGCACGTATCCGTACGGGATGTTGGGAAAGTCGCTGCCCAGCAGAATCTTCGAACGCAGCTCGCCGAGTCGCGGCAGCTCACCCACCGGGAAGGGGGCGTCCTCCTCGGCGAAGTCGGTGAACGCCATGGTCGTATCCAGAAACACCCGCGGATACCGCTCCGCGAGGTCGAGGAAATCGACGTACTCGGGCATCCCCATGTGCGCGATGATCAGGGTCAGATCCGGGAATCGTTGCAGCAGGGACACAATCGGTTTCGGTCCGGTGTGGGTTCCCGGTGCCGGGCCGGATCCGCAGTGAATGACCGTCGGCACACCCGAGTCGGCGAGCATCCCCCACACCGGGTCGAGCAGCGGGTCGTTCGGGTCGTAGTCACCGACCTGGATGTGCGACTTGAAGACCCGGACGCCGTCGGCGAGCGCGGCGGCCACGTAGTCCTCGACACCCGGCTCCGGATAGAACGTCGCCGTGTGCAGGCAGTCGGGGGTACGGGCGGCGAACTGCGCGGACCACGCGTTGAGCCACGCCGCCATCTCGGGGCGATGCGGATACAGCATCGAGGTGAACCGGGAGACGCCGAACGACCGAAGCGTCGCCACCCGCTCGTCCTCGTCGTGCCGGTAGGTGATGGGCCAGGGACGCCCCACGAGCGGCCCGGCCGCGTCGAAGTACTTCCACACCTTGTCCATCACGTTCGCAGGCATGAAGTGGGTGTGCACGTCGATGAGTGCGGCCAGTCCGTGTTCGCGCCGGAATCGGCCGATCCGTTCCGCTTCGTCCATCCCCCGACCGTACCGACCGGCCCGGGGAACCGGACCCGCGCACGCCCCGCCGGGGAGACGGAGACCACAGGAACATTCAAGATTTGACTTTTACTCGTAGTGTCCCGAACGAATGGGTAGGTAAGCCTAGGGTAAACTCCCGTCCGCTGCGGCGCCGTGCCGCTCACCCGAAGCAGAACTCGAGGATCACCGTATGAAAGCCACCCGCATGTATCGGCGCGCCGCTGTCGGCGCGTTGGCTGTAGTCGCTCTGGCCGGCTGCTCGACCTCCACCACGGACTCGTCCGAGGACACCGCCTCGGCGACGACGATCACGGTCGAGGACAACTTCGGTGAGCAGACCGTGACCGTGCCGCCGAAGTCGGTCGTGGCCACCGACAACAGCACGTTCGAGACCCTCGACACCTGGGGTGTGAAGCTCTCGGCGGGTGCCGTGAGCCTGATGCCCAACACCATCGGCTTCACGCAGGACGACAGCATCGTCAACCTGGGCAGCCACCGCGAGCCGAATCTCGAGGCCATCGTCGCCGTCGAGCCCGACCTGATCATCAACGGCGGTCGTTTCGCTCAGTTCCGCGAGGACTTCCAGCGGCTGGCGCCGGACGCCGCGATCGTCGAGGTCGCGCCGCGCGACGACCAGCCCTTCGACGCCGAACTAAAGCGCGGCACCACCGTGCTCGGCGAGATCTTCGGCAAGGAGTCCGAGGCGCAGGCCCTCAACGACGCACTCGACGCCTCGATCGCACGGGTGAAGGCCGCCTACTCCCCCGACACGAAGGTCATGGGCCTGATCACCTCGGGTGGCGAGATCGGCTACGTCGCCCCGAGCACCGGCCGCACCATCGGCCCCATGTTCGACATCTTCGGCCTCACCCCGGCTCTCGAGGTTCCGGAAGGCACCGACAACCACCAAGGCGACGACATCTCGGTCGAGGCCATCGCGGCTTCCAACCCGGATCTGATCATCGTGATGGACCGCGATGCCGGCACCGCCACCGGCGCCTCGGCCGAGGGCTACCGTCCCGCCGCGAACATCATCGAGACCACCGAAGCCCTGAAGTCGGTCACCGCGGTCAAGGACGGCAAGGTGATCTACCTGCCCACCGACACCTACACCAACGAGAGCATCCAGACCTACACGGAGTTCTTCAACGCTCTCGCGGACCTGCTCGAGCAGCAGAAGTCCTGATTCTCGTCTCGTCCTGTCACCCCGCGGGCCCGCCCGCGGGGCACAGGCATAAGTGCACTACGGAAGACGACGGCACCACATGAGCGTTACGACAGCTCCCACCCGCAGCAAAGGGCGCCTGTTCGACTGGAAACTCCTCCTGGGCATCCTCGGCGTCGGTGTCCTGCTGACCCTGTCGCTGTTCACGGGGGTCTACGACATCTTCGGCGGCGAACAGGGCTGGGAGATGTTCGAGATCACTCGCATCCCCCGAACCATCGCGCTGGTTCTCGCCGGTGCCGCGATGGCGATGTCCGGACTGGTGATGCAGTTGCTCACCCAGAACCGATTCGTGGAACCGACCACCGCCGGCACCACGGAATGGGCCGGTCTCGGCCTCATCCTGATGCTGATCCTCGTGCCCGACGCGGGTCTCATGCCCCGGATGATCGGCGCCATCGCCGCCGCGTTCGTCGGAACCATGATCTTCTTCCTGTTCCTGCGCCGGGTCGCGTTGTCGTCCTCGCTGATCGTGCCGATCGTCGGGATCATGCTCGGCGCCGTCGTCGGCTCCGTCACCACCTACCTGGCCCTGGCCACCGACACGCTCCAGAGCCTCAGCGTGTGGTTCGCCGGCAGCTTCACCTCGATCCTGCGCGGGCAGTACGAGGTGCTGTGGATCGTGGCGCTCGTCGCGATCGCGATCTTCGTCGTCGCCGACCGCTTCACCGTCGCCGGCCTCGGTGAGGACGTGGCGACCAACGTCGGGTTGAACTACAACCGCCTCATCCTCCTGGGTACGGGCCTCATCGCGATCGCCACCGGCGTCGTGACGGTCGTCGTGGGGAACCTGCCGTTCATCGGGCTCATCGTGCCCAACATCGTCTCGATGTTCCGCGGAGACGACCTGCGCAGCAATCTGCCGTGGGTGTGCCTGCTGGGCATCGCCATCGTGACGGTGTGCGATCTCATCGGCCGGACGATCATCGCGCCGTTCGAGATTCCGGTGTCCCTCATCCTCGGTGTGGTCGGCGCCGTCGTGTTCATCGCCCTTCTGCTGCGGAGCCGCCGCCATGCTTGAAACCTCGACCCCGCACGCCGACATCACCGCGGCGCCCGCGCCCGCGGGGGGCTCCACGTCCGACGCCTTTCCCGATGCCAAGTCGCGGCGCCGCTACTGGATCCTCCTCGCCGCACTGGCCGTCCTCTCGTGCCTGTTCGCCGCCGGAACGCTGGTGTGGGACAACCCCATGCCGTTCGGCAGCGCCGGCTTCTGGCGGATCACCGAGATGCGAGCGACCAGCCTGATCGTCATCGCGATCGTCGTCGTGTGCCAGGCCACCGCCACCGTCGCGTTCCAGACCGCGACGAACAACCGGATCATCACGCCGTCGATCATGGGGTTCGAGTCGCTGTACGTGGCGATCTCCACCGCCGCCGTGTACTTCCTCGGCGCCACCGGTGTGGTTGCGCTCCAGGGCACCCCGCAGTTCATCCTGCAGATCGCGCTGATGGTCGTCTTCTCGCTGATGCTCTACGGATGGCTGCTCTCGGGCAAGTACGGCAACCTGCAGGTCATGCTGCTCGTCGGCATCGTCCTCGGTGGCGGGCTCGGCTCCGTCTCGACCTTCATGCAGCGACTGCTCACCCCGAGCGAGTTCGACGTCCTCACCGCCCGGCTCTTCGGGTCGGTGTCCAACGCGGACGCCGACTACCTGCCGATCGCGATTCCCCTGTGCGTCGCGGCCGCGGTCGCGTTGTGGTGGCGTGCACGCAGACTCAACCTCGTCGCGATGGGCCGGGACGTCACCACCAACCTCGGGCTCGATCATCGCCGCGAGATCATGATCGTGCTGTTCCTCGTGTCCGTCCTCATGGCGGTCTCGACCGCGCTCATCGGCCCCATGACCTTCCTGGGCTTCCTCGTCGCCACGCTGGCGTACCAGTTCGCGAACACCTACGACCACCGCTACGTGTTCCCCGTGGCTGTGCTCACGGGATTCACGGTTCTCACCGGGGCCTACTTCGTCCTGAAGAACATCTTCTACACCGAGGGCGCCGTGTCCATCATCATCGAGGCCGTCGGCGGATCGGTGTTCCTCTTCGTCATCCTCCGAAAGGGCAGACTGTGATCGAACTCAAGAGTGTCCGTAAGGATTACAACAGTGAGGTGTCGATCGGCCCGGTCGATCTGCAGATTCCGGCCGGGGGCATCACCGCGCTGGTCGGCCCCAACGGAGCAGGCAAGTCGACACTGCTGACGATCATCGGCCGACTGCTCGGCGCCGATTCCGGATCCATCGAGATCGCCGGATACGACATCGCGCGGACCCCCTCGAAGGACCTGGCCAAGATCGTCTCCATCCTGCGTCAGGAGAACCACTTCGTCACCCGGCTGACGGTGCGCCAGCTCGTCGGGTTCGGCCGGTTCCCGCACTCGAAGGGGCGGATCACGCAGCGGGATCAGGAGATCATCACCCGTTCTATCGAGTTCTTCGACCTCGGCCCGCTGGAGAACCGGTACCTGGACCAGTTGTCCGGCGGGCAGCGCCAGCGCGCCTACGTCGCCATGGTGCTGTGCCAGGACACCGATTACGTCCTGCTCGACGAGCCTCTCAACAACCTGGACATGCGCCATTCGGTGCTCATGATGCAGCACCTGCGCAGGGCGGCCGACGAACTCGGGCGCACGGTGGTCATCGTGCTGCACGACATCAACTTCGCGGCGCACTACGCGGACCGGATCTGCGCGGTGAAGAACGGCCGCGTCGTCGAGTTCGGCACCTCCGAGGAGATCATGGTCGACGACACGCTCTCACGCGTGTTCGACACCCCCGTCACCTGTGTCGACGGGCCCAACGGCCCGCTGGCGGTCTACTACCGCTAGAGCGGGCCGGTTGGTACAGCCCCGGATCAGAACAGCGTCAGCTCCGTGTCGTCCGTACCGCGCGCAACCACGGGCTTGACGACGTGCCGCACCGACCGGGGCACCTCGATCGGACCCGGACGGGCGGCGGCCTCGCGCGCGGCGGCACCGGCGAGCGTGTCGGCCACCTCGTTGAAGTGGTTGCCGACGTGCCCGCGCACCCAGCGGAAGCGAACCGGACCCGAGCGCTCCGCGATCTCCTGGTCGATGGCGCGCACGAGTTCGACGTTCTTCACCGGCGCGCCGGTGGAGGTCTTCCAGCCCTTGCGCTTCCACCCCGGAAGCCATTCCGAGGCGCACTTGATCGCGTACTGCGAATCGGATTCGATGATCATCGGTTCGGAACCGGGATGGGCACGCAGCGCCTCGAGCAACGCGCGCAGTTCGGCGATCTGGTTCGTACCCGACCGCTCACCCCCCGATGCGCTGGGGCCCTCGTGGTTGACCCACGCCCACCCGATGGCGCCACCGGGATTCCGCAGGCAGGACCCGTCGGTGCTCACGATGATCATGTTGCAGACCATAGCCTTTCCGTCCGACACCGTGGAAACCGATGCGGTCGCCGTGCGAGGTACGGTGAACCGGTGACCGCGTACGTCGGTGAAGCCACCCCTTTCGACACCCGGGTCGAGCTGCCGTGGCCCGTCGACGTCGCTCAAACCCTACGCCCGTTGCAGCGCGGACCGTATGACCCCTGTCACCGGCACGTCGCCGATGACGTCTGGCGCACGTCCCGGATGGAGTCCGGGCCCGTCACCTATCGCATCCGTCAGGACGGCCCCACCGGCGCCCGGTGCCTCGCGTGGGGCCCCGGCGCCGAGGAACTCCTCTCCGCCCTGCCCGCGCTGCTCGGGGCCGGTGACGACGCATCCGGGTTCGCCCCCGAGCATCCGCTGCTGGCCGACGCGCACCGGCGCCTGCCGGGGCTGCGCATCACCCGCACCGGCCGGGTGTTCGAAGCGCTCGTGCCGGCGATCCTCGAGCAGCGCGTGCACGGCGTCGCGGCGTTCGCGTCGTGGCGTCGTCTCGTGCTGCGGTTCGGCGACCCGGCGCCCGGCCCGGCACCGCGCGGCATGGCGGTGCCGCCGTCCGCAGACACGTGGCGGCGGGTCCCGTCGTGGGAGTTCCACAAGGCGAACGTCGACCCCGGCCGCGCCCGCACCGTCGTGCGATGCGCGCAACTCGGCGACAGCCTCGAACGCCTCACCGCCGAATCCCCGCAGCAGGCGCAACGCAAGCTGCGGTCGGTGCCCGGCGTCGGCATCTGGACGGCGGCGGAGGTCGCCCAGCGCGCGTTCGGCGACGCCGACGCACTCTCGGTCGGCGACTACCATCTCGCGTCCGTCGTCGGATGGTCGTTGCTCGGGCGGCCGCTGGACGACGCGGGCATGGTGGAACTCCTGGAACCGCTACGGCCACACCGCTATCGGGTGATCCGGCTGATCACCGAGACCGGTGGTTACCGCCGGGTGCCCCGGCGTGGGCCCCGCACCGCGATCACCGACCACCGCCACCACTGACATTTCGTTGGTTGCACCAACGATAGGTAGGATGGACCCGTGTCCGACCCCGACAACTACCCCGTGCCGACCCGGCTCGATCACCTCCCGAGCTTCCTGCTGATGCAGTCCGCACGGCACGTGCACCGCATGGTGTTCGACCGACTCGACGCCGCCGACGCCCGCGGCCACCACTACCGCATCCTGGCCGCGCTCGGCGAGGGCGGCCCGTCCAGCCAGATCGAACTCGGCCGCCGGTGCGGACTCGACCGCAGCGACGTCGCCGCCGCCGTGGACGCCCTGTCCGACCGCCGCTTCGTCGAGCGCGCCCCCGATCCGAAGGACCGCAGGCGCAACATCATCAGCCTCACCCGGAGGGGACGCCACCGCCTGTCGGAGCTCGACGACGTCCTCACCGCCGTGCAGGACGAGGCCTTCGCGCCGCTCGACGCCGACGAACGCGCACAGCTGACCGCGATGCTCACGAAGATCATCGGCCATCACACCCGGGACCGTGCCCGGCACAACGGACACGTGGTCCCGCGCGAGTCGTAGGCTGGAAAGGGCCGTGCGACGGAGATCCCGCCGCACGCAACCCCCGAAAGGACGATCGTGCAGCCGAAACCGTGCCGCGAATCCCGAGTTGTCAAGACCAGCAGGGTCTTTCCCAACGACGTCAACGACCACAACACGTTGTTCGGCGGGAAACTGATGAGCGACATCGACATGACAGCGTCGATCTCCGCGACCCGGCACAGTCGTGCATCGGTGGTCACGGCGTCGACGGACTCTGTGGCGTTCCTCGCACCCGTCCGCCCGTCGGATTCGGTGTGCCTCGAATCGTTCGTCACCCGGACCGGCCGCAGTTCGATGGAAGTGTTCGTGAAGGTCACCGCCGAGGATCTGCGCAGCGGTGATCGCCGCATCGCCGCGACCGCGTTCCTCACGTTCGTCGCGATCGACGACGCGGGCCGGCCCACCGAGGTGCCCCCGGTGCTGCCCGAGTCCGAGGAGGAACGCCGGCTCAACAAGAGCGGCGACGAACGCGCCGAGCACCGGCGCATCCACCGCCGCCAGAGTCAGGAAATGGCCGAATATCTGTCCACCAGTCGTCCCTGGTGACTTCGCGCTCCGGGTGACGGGAACCGATACGATCGGTTCCCGTCACTCCGGCGTCTACAGCGACCGCGAGATGAGCATCTTCATCACTTCGTTGGCGCCGGCGTAGATCCGCTGCACCCGCGCGTCCTCGTACATCCGCGCGATCAGGTACTCGCGCATGTAGCCGTAGCCGCCGTGCAACTGGACGCAGCGGTCGATGACCTCGCACTGCTTGTCGGTCAGCCAGTACTTGACCATCGCGGCGTCCGCGGGATCGAGTTGCCCCTTCAGGTGCTGTTCGATGCAGTGGTCCAGGAAGACCTGGCACGTGCGGGCGATGGTCTGACACTCGGCGAGTTCGAAGGCGGTGTTCTGGAAGTCGAACAGCGTGTGCCCGAACGCCTGCCGCTGCTTGGTGTAGCGCACCGTCTCGTCGACCGCCCGCTGCATCGCACCGGCCGCCTGCGCGCCGATGATCAGCCGTTCCTGCACCAGCTGCGCCATCAACTGCGCGAAGCCCTGGCCTTCGCTGTCCCCCAGCAGATTCGACACGGGAACCCGCACGTCGGTGAACGACAGCTCGGAGGTGTCGGCGCCGTGCTGGCCGACCTTGTCGAGCACTCGGCCGACGGCGAAGCCCGGGCAATCGCGCAGGTCGACGATGAGCAGCGAGATGCCTTTGGCGCCGGCCTTCGGGTCGGTCTTGACCGCCAGCACGATCATGTCGGCGGAGGCGCCGTTGGTGATGAACGTCTTCGAGCCGTTGACGACGTACTCGTCGCCGTCGCGGATCGCCGTGGTCTTGATCGCCTTCAGATCCGATCCGGCGCCGGGCTCGGTCATGCCGAGCGCACCGAGGATCTCGCCGGTGGCCATGCCCGGCAACCAGGTTCGCTTCTGCTCCTCGGTGCCGTACTCGAGGAGGTAGTGCGCGACGATACCGCTGTGGATGGAGATACCGAACGCGAGATCACCCGCGTAGCCCTGCGCCTCGAGGACCGCGAGGTCGTGCGCGAATGTGCCTCCGCCGCCGCCGTATTCCTCCGGAATCGAGCACAGCAGCAGCCCGAGCTTGCCGGCCTCGAGCCACACCTGCCGGTCGATGCGGTGCTGCGCGTCCCACTTCTCGGCGTGCGCCATCACCTCGCGTTCGAAGAAGTCACCGGCCAGTTCCGACAGTGCCCGGACTTCGTCGTCGTGCCAGGACGGCACGTGCTTGATCCCCATTGGTTCCCTTTGCTTTTCGACGGCCGCTACCGGCCGTGCATTCCCACCGACGGTAGTTCGCGGCTCACACCGCACGCAGTTCGCGCTTGAGCAGCTTGCCGCTCTGGTTGCGCGGGAGCGTGTCGACGAAGCGCACGATCTTGGGCACCTTGAACGGAGCGAGCCGTTCCTTGACGTGCACGATGAGATCGGACTCGGCGACCTCGTGGCCGTCCTTGAGCACGACGACGGCGGTGACCGCCTCGATCCACTTCTCGTCGGGCGTGCCGATCACTGCCACCTCCGCGACCGCCGGGTGCGTGTACAGCGCGTCCTCGACCTCGCGGGACGCGACGAGGATGCCACCGGTGTTGATGACGTCCTTGATGCGGTCGACGACGGTGATGTAGCCCTCCGCGTCGCGGGTGACGAGGTCGCCCGAGTGGAACCAGCCGTCGCGGAACGCTTCCGCGGTGGCCTCCGGGTTGTCCCAGTAACCCAGGCACAGCTGCGGCGACCGGTACAGGATCTCGCCGGGCTCGCCGTCGGGCACGTCGTTGCCGTCGGCGTCGACGACGCGGGTCTCGACGAACAGCACGGCCCGGCCGCAGGAGGACGGACGATCGGCGTGCTCGTCGGGGCCGAGCACGCATGCGAGCGGGCCGATCTCGGACTGTCCGAAGCAGTTGTAGAACCCGAGATCCGGGTAGCGCTCGCGCAGCCGGTTCAGCACGGTCACCGGCATGATCGACGCCCCGTACTGGGCCTTGCGCAGCGACGACAGGTCCCGGGTCTCGAGATCGGGATGGTTCGCGAGCGGCACCCACACGGTCGGAGCGAGGAACAGCGATCCGATGCGCTCGGATTCGATCAGCCGCAGGATCTCCGGGATGTCCGGGGACGGCAGCAGGGTGATCGTGGCACCGACCGCGAGGTACGGCATGAGGAACACGTGCATGGCCGCCGAGTGGTACAGCGGCATGCAGATCAGCGGGTTGTCGTCGGCGGCGAGGTCGAGCGCGACGATCGACGACGTGTACTCGTGGACGAGCGCACCGTGGGTCATCATGGCGCCCTTGGGCTTCGACGTGGTGCCCGACGTGTAGAGCAGCTGAACCAGGTCGCCGCCGGACGCGCCGCCGTCCACCTCCGGGACCTCGCCCGCCGAGGCGACGGCGAGCAGCGAGTCGTCGGCGTCGCGCAGCGGCACCACGTGCTCGGCCGGCACGACCGGGAGGACGTCGTCGAGGTTGGTGCGCAGCGGCGGGTCGAAGAGCACGGCCTTCGCCCCGGACTGGCCGAGCAGGTAGCTCAGTTCCTCGCCGCGCAGCGCGTAGTTGATCGGCACGTGCACGAGCCCGGCGCGCGCGGCACCGAGGTAGCCGAGTACGTAGGCATCGGAGTTGGTGCCGTATCCGGCGACGCGGTCGCCCTGCTCGAGCCCGAGGGATCGCAGGTGAGCCGCAGTGCGGGAGACCGCGGCGTCGAGTTCCCGGTAGGTGAACGTGCGGTCCGCGAAGCGCAGCGCGACGCGGTCGGGGAAGCGGGCAGCCGAGCGGTGCAGCACACCGTCGACGGTGTTCGAGCGAGGATCGAGACTCATGGAAGTCAGGCTATAGGACGTCCAACCTTTGGTCGAGACCCAAGATCACCGCTCTTTCGACCCCGGTTCAGCGTCCCTGCCAGACCGGCGAACGCTTCTCGACGAACGCCGACATGCCCTCCTGCGCATCGCAGATCACCGCATTCGCCGCCATCGTCTCGGCCATCGCCTCGTACGCCTCGTCCTGCGGCAGATCGATCTGCCGGTAGAACGCTTCCTTGCCGATCCGCACCGTCGCCGAGGACGCCGAGACGATCTTCGCCGCCAGTTCCGTCGTCCGGATCTCCAGCTCCTCGGGCGGCACGACGAAGTTCACCAGCCCCCAGTCGGCGGCCGTCTCGGCGTCGATCGTGTCGCCGGTCAGCAGCATCTGCAGCGCACGCTTGCGGCCGACGGCGCGGCTCACCGCGACCATCGGCGTCGAACAGAACAGGCCGATCCGCACACCCGGAGTTCCGAACACCGCGTCGGTCGCCGCGACCGCGAGATCGCACGACGCGACGAGCTGGCATCCCGCCGCGACGGCCGGGCCCTGCACCGATGCGATGACCGGCTGCGGAATCGACTGCACGGTGCGCATCATCTCGTTGCACACGTCGAAGATTGCGCGTTCCTCCTCGAGCGTGCGCCCGATCATCTCCCGCAGGTCGTGCCCGGCCGAGAACACCGGACCGTCCGCCCGGATCACGATCACCCGGCTGTCCGCGGACAGCGCACGCATTCCCCGGATCACCTCGCGCATCGTGTCCACCGACAGCGGGTTGCGCTGCTGCGGACGGTTGAGGGTGAGGACGCCGATTCCGCTGGCGTCGTCGACGGCGATGAGAACGGGAGCAACACTGGTCTCGGTCATGGCCCCAGACTGCCGCACGAATACGTCCGGCACCACCGCAACGGCCGGCCCGTCAGCGCGGTTGCAGGACCCGGATGTCCCCCGCCGCATGACGTACGTCGAACAGCAACTCCGTGACCCGCCAGCCGTCCGAGGTCCGGTGCAGCGTGTGCCGGTAGACGCCGAAGCATTCATACGGCTCGAGCGAGGCTCGCTCGCCGGCACCGAAGTGGCAGACGCGGGCCTTGCACGACGACCTGGCGACGTCCCCGTCGATCTCGACGACGAGATTGCCGAACAGGTGCTGTGACGGGCCGCAACCGTCGAGATTCGACCGGATCATCCGGACGATCTCGGCCCGCCCCGTCACCGGTGTGCTGCCCTCGCTGCCGTAGCGTGCCACCGCGTCCTCGGTGAAGAAGTCGTCCAGGCTCGCCCAGTCGCGGTCGTCGAGGGCATCCGAGTAGCGGTTGATCACCGCGGTGACATCCGCGCGGTCGGTAGGGAGACTGCGTGTGGTGCCACGCAGATGTTCACCCGTGTTCCCCGGCAGGTCGAACAACGAGTAGTCACGGAACGCGAAGCGCCACCGACCGTCCACTCGCTCGAACTCGTCGAGGTAGCGGCCGGCTGCGACGACCTGTAAGGGCAGATCCTCGGTCGCCTGCAGCACGGTGTAGTACGAGCGGCACGTGGCGCGCCCGGCCGCGGCATCGACGTCGAGCAGCGGATTCGCAACGACATGCTTCGTTCGCGGGGTGCCGCACCGATGGATCTTCACCATCGAGCGCCACATGTCGGCCAGACCCGCTCCCCCGACGGTCTCGTGCTCGCCCCCGAACCGCACGCGGGCGTGCGAGAACAGCGACGCCGCATCCTCGAACCTGCCCGCATCCATGTGCTCGGCGTAGCGGTAGAGCAGATTGGTGATCGCCGTGGTATCGGTGCTCGACTGGTGAGTCATCGCCCGAGGCTCACACCGCACCGGCAACCGCACAACCGGCCGTACCGGTGGACGGGAGGACCGGACCGAACGGCCCGGGCGTCGGGCATTCGACGTGGGCAACGATTCGCGGAGCGAGGACCGATCAGACCGCGCTGCGCTGCAGCGGTCCGTCGACCGGACTGAGAACACCGAGCAACCGTCCCAGCGCGGACGCCACCTGATCAGGGCATTCGGCGAGGATCCGATGCCCGGCCCCCACGATCCGCACGAACTCGGCGTGCGGCAGGAGATCGACGATCGCCTCCGAATGCGCGATGGGGACGTATCGATCCGCGGTTCCGGCGGCGACGACGACCGGCACCCTCGCGAGAGCGACCAGCGCCGCGGATTCGTCGAGCACCGCGAACGCCGCGAGCAGACGCGACCACGCCACCACCGACGTGGTGCTCGACAGCACCAGTCCGGCGGTCCGCAGCCACGAGTCGCCCTCGCGGCCGCGGGACAGCAATGAGCACAACCGGCCACCGGCCCGTTTCGACACCTCCATCGCCCGAGGTGCGCGCGCGACCGCCCCGTGCAGCATCGACGCGGCCGGGTGCCGCAGATAGCGACCCACCCCGTGTTCCGCGAGCCCCGACGCAGCGGTCGCGATGAGCGCGACCCCGACGATGCGGGCGCCGATCGCGGCGGGATACAGCCGCGCGTAGGCCATCGCCACCATGCCGCCCATCGAGTACCCGGCGAGCACGATCGGCCCCGTGGGCACCAGCGTCCGCAACACGGCGTCGAGGTCGCCGGCGAGGCCGTCGAGCGTAAGCGAGGACACTTCACCGGATCCCGAACGTCCGTGTCCCCGTTGGTCGTAACGCACGATGCGCACTTCGGGCGCCAGGTGGCGGCGGACGTCGTTCCAGCTGTCGGCGTCCTGACAGTGGCCGTGCACGAGGACGACGGTCAGCGCGGCGTCCCGCGGTCCCTCGATCGTCGCGGCCAGCGGCACCCCGTCGTCGGCCACTACTGTGACACGCGAGATCCCGCTACTGGCGGGCCTCCTCGGCATCTCGGAGGCGGGCCTCCTCGGCGTCTCGGACATGGGCACTCCTGCGATGAGGTCTGCCCGAATAGTCGCCCGAGGGTCGAATGTCGTTAACCGCTTTCACCGAATCGTGATCACTGCTCGACGATCAGCCCGAGCGCGGAGGCCATCGCGACCGCCTGCGTGAGGTCGATCTTCGCGCCTTCGAGCTTCGCCGTCGTCCACAGCGCCGGTCCGGTCTGTGCGCCGCGCAGGTCCGCACCGTCGAGTCGCACACCCGTCGTGCGCGCACCCGTCAGGTCGACGCCGCGCAGCGTGGCGGTGCGCAGGTCCGCTTCGACGAGATTGGTCTCCCGCAGCCGGCAGCCGGTGAAGTCGACGCCGCGCAGATCGGCCCGGCCGAGCGAGGCCAGGGTCAGGTCCACCTCGTCGAGGAGCACCGGGCGTATCCGGCACTGCTCGAAGGTCGAGCCCAGCAGGCTCGAGTATTGGAATTCACTGTGCCACAGGGTTGTTCGATCGAAGGTGCACGATCGGAAGGCGGTGGCGGCGTGCCGGGATCCGGACAGGTCCGCGCCGGTGAAGTCGCAGTCGGTGAACACCACGTGATCGGTGATCAGTCCACTGAGGTCGGCGTCGCGGAACGTGCAACCGGTGTAGGTGTGGTTCGTCCACTCCCGGCCGTCCAGCCGCGCATCCGAGAAGTCCTCGCCGACGATCTCCACCGTGCCTTCTGTGCCCATGCACCCGATCCTGCCCGACGGCCGGGGCGGCACGGGCCCCGGCTCGCCGCGCAGTCGATCCCGTCAGTTGGCGGGCGTGTGGTGCTCGTGGGTGAACGGTTTCGTTCCGTGCACCTCGGGCCCGCCCTGCGGGTTGTTGTCCACGCCGTGGTTCTCCCGGATGTCGGTTCCGAGCCACTGCTCGGTCGGCGCTTCGACGTACTTCCATTCCATGCCCTGCGGCCACGGACCCTGACCTTCGTTCCAGGGGCCTCGCACCGACTCCGCACCGTTGGACATGTTGAACGCGAGGTTCTGGAATCGGTCGTCACCTGCGAGCGCACCGGGCGGGAAGTTCACCGGCAGTTCGTTCAGGGCCGCGGTGAACTGCTGGTAGTGCGCGACCTCGCGTGTCATCAGGAAGGTGAGCGTCTCCTGCACGCCGGGGTCGTCGGTGAACTGCTTGAGGTACTCGTAGACGATCTTCGCCCGCGTTTCCGCGCCGAGATTGCTGCGCAGGTCGACGGTCGGATCGCCGTTGGCGTTGACGTATGCACCCGTCCAGGGGACTCCGGCCGAGTTGCTCACGTCGGGACCGCCGCCGGTCAGCGCCAGGTACAGCGGATTCACGGCAACCTGATGGATCGCCTGTTCCTTGCCGTCGGCGGTGGACACCAGCGGCATCCAGTCGCACCGTTCGTTCGCCATCTTCAGGTCGTCGTTGAGACCGTCCAACAGCATCGTGATCATCGATCCCACCATCTCGAGGTGACTCAGCTCCTCGGTGGCGATGTCCATGAACAAGTCGTACATCTTCGGGTTCTTGCGGCGCAGAATGAACGCCTGCGTGAAGTACTGCATCGCGGCTTTCAATTCGCCGTTGGCGCCACCGAACTGCTCCTGCAGAAGAGTGGCGAATCGCGGGTCGGGTCGGTCGACCCGCACCTCGAACTGTAGGTCCTTGTTGTGGATGAACATGTCACTCCCTCATCTGTGTGTGCACAGGGTCTGGAGGCGGGTACCCGGGACGCACGGAGGGAAACTGCCTCCGCCCGGACACCGTGCGTCGTTTACCGCAGGACCGCGCCGGGTATCACGTCGCGACCACCACCGAACCGGAGGCGATGACAATGGTGGATGCGTTCACTGTCCTGAGGAACGACCACGAGAGCGTGCTGGGCATGTTCGAGGTTCTCGACGGAGCCCCGCAGGGCAGCGGTGCCCAGCTCAGCGGATTGGGCACCATGGTGACCGATCTGGTCGTCGCGGAGTCGAGACACGAAGCGATCGAACAACAATACTTCTGGCCCCTGGTACGGGAACGACTCGAGGACGGCGACAAACTCGCCGACGACGCGATGTCACAGGAGAACTCGGGCAAGCATCTCCTTCAGAAGCTCGAGAACGGCAAACCCGGCGAAGACGAATACCACGGTGCACTGGCCGCTTTCATCACTGCGGGCCGCAAACACATCGCGTACGAGCAGAACGTGGTCTGGCCGCGTCTGGCCGCCGAACTGAGCGAAAGCGAACTTCAGGAACTGGGGGCAACTCTCCTCAACGCCAAGAAGAAGGCGCCCACGCGCCCGCATCCGGACACACCGTCCGGACCGGGCGCGCAGAAGATGATGGGCACGGCCGCCGCCACGCTCGACAAGATGCGCGATGCGGTCACCGGGCGCAGCCACCCACCGGACCCACCGACTCCGTAATCGATCCGGGCGAGGCGATCAGCGCGGAGCCAGCGCGCGGATCGCTTCCGCGGGATCGCCCGGGGTCGCCAGCGCGATCGCCGGCGTCGTCACGCCGGCCTCGGTGTAGCGCTCGATGTGTTCCCTGCAGGCGTCCGGATGGCCGTGGATCACGAGGTCGTCGACGACGCTGTCCGGGATCGCGTCGAGCGCGCCCTTGCGGTCGCCTTCCTCCCACAGCCGCCACATACCGGCGAACTCGTCCGATCGTCCGAGGAACTCGTGGAATGCGCGGTAGACGGGGACGTTCATGTAGGCGGCGATCATGCGCCGGCCGAGCGCGCGGGCGGTGTCGGTGTCGAAGCCCTGGAGCACGAAGATGCGCGCGACGATCTCCTTGCCGTCGCCGCCTTCGTGCACGTAGGGGGCCACGGTGCGCACGTCGTCCGCGGACAACCAGTTGACGATCGCCCCGTCCGCTTCCCGGCCGGCGAGCCGCAGCATGCCGGGTCGCAGGGCGGCGAGCAGCACCGGCGGTGCGGGATCGGCGACGAGTCCCGGACGGAACCCGTCGACCGTGAACGTGTCGTACTCCTGGCTCACCTTCTCCCCCGCGAGCGCGGACTTCAGGAAGCGCAGGGTGTCGCGGGCACGTTTGAACGGCTCCTCGAACGGTATGCCGTTCCACTTCTCGACGATCACGTTGGACGAGGTGCCCACGCCGAGCACGAACCGTCCCGGCGCCGCGCTCGCCAGGGTCGCCGCGGACATGGCGAGGGTTGCGGGGCCGCGCGTGTAGACGGGGACGATCGCGGTACCGAGACGGAGGGTCGGCGCCCACACGCTCGCGAGGGCGAGCGGCGTGAAGGCATCGGCGACGCCCGCCTCTGCCGACCACACGTCCGTGTAGCCGAGATCCGGGAGCTCTTCGATCAGTTTGCGCTGGTCCGGGAGCGGAATCCCGTCGAGGGGAACGGTCAGTCCCCAACGTCGTGTGGTGTGCGTCATGTTCGCCACCCTAACTGCACGGCGTCACCGGCAACATCGCCGACAGCACAGCGCCAGGCATGCTCGCCGCGCGCGACCCGTGACCAAACCGTTATAGTCGGCGTCATGACGTCAGTTCTCGGTATGTCGGTCGGTGCCAGCGCTGTGCGGTTCGCGCGCCGCGACACCGAGCGCCTCGACGGCCCCATCTTCCGATCGCACTCGGTGACCGCACTACTCGAACGGCCGGAGGAACCGGCCCCAGAATCCCTCGAGACGGTCCTCACCCGAACCGGCGAGATCGACCAGATACAGGCCATCGGCGTCGCGTACCGGAACGAGGCACAGGCCGATGCCGTTCAAACCGCGATGGCCCGACTGGACATCGACAACTTCCAACTGGTCCCCGAAGTGACCGCAGCGCTCGAAATGCTGGAAGCGTCAGGCGATCTCGGCGACCACGAGACGCTCGTGCTCTACGATCTCGGCAGCTCCGGCCTCACCATCACGGTCGTCGACCGCACCATGAGATTCGTGCTGAGCACCGTACGCTCGAACGAGATCAGCGGCGACCTCGTCGACCGGCTGATCTACGACCACCACCTCGAACAGCACCGCCTCACCCGCCCCATCGACACAGCAGCACACCTCGCCCTCACCGCCAGATGCCGCGATGCGAAGGAACAGCTGTCCACCAGCGACGCAGTGTGCATGCCGGGTGAAGGCGGTCTGCTGCTGCTCTCCCAGGACAGCTTCGGCTCGCTCATCGACGACCCCGTCAAGACGTCGGCCCGTCTCACCCGCGAAGTCATCCGCCGCTCGGGGCGCACCCCCGACGCCGCGGTACTCATCGGCGGCGGTGCCAACATCCCGCTGGTCACCTCCGTAATGGAGTCGTGGCTCAACATTCCGGTGATCGTGCCCGCACAGCCCGAACTCGTCGCGGCGGACGGTGCGGCCCTGCTCGCGCAGCCGGCGACCGACACCCTCACCAGCGCGGTGGTAGCCCCGACGGAAACACCCGCGCTCGGCCCGTCGAGCCACGACCTCGACACCGTCGAACTCCGGACCGTCGAAATCCGGCACACCACCGACGCGACCGACACCACCGACCCGACCGCACTGCCGTCGAAACGTCTGGGCTTCCTCATCGCCGGCGGTGTCGTCGCCGCCGTCGCTGTCGTCGGCCTCGCCATCGGCCTGCTTCCGGGTTCCGACGACGACGCGCAACCGGCCGCCACGCCACAGAACACCCAGGCACCCTCGGCTACGCAGGCAGTGGCGCCACAGCCCACCACGATCGCGGATGCGACGACGTCTCCGGAAGACGCTCCGCCGGTGATCGACAACCAGCCGGTGATCGAAGACCAGCCGAGGGTCCCCGCACAGACCCGGGCTCCGGCCACCTATCAGTCTCGGACGCAGTCTCCGACGCAGACCTTCACCACGCCGCATACGCAGGAAAGTGCGCCGGACGACGCGTCGGCTCCGCCGGCCCCACCGCAACCAGCGGGGCTCCTTCCCAACGTGCCGCAGTTCCAGATGCCCGCACTTCCCGCGCCCCCACAGATCCCCCTGCCCGAACTGCCCCGCAGACCAGGGTTCTGAATCCGGGTGCGACGACGAGATCGATGTTGTTTGCGGAATCTGCAGGGGAAGTCGCGAACAACACCGGTCTCGACCGACAAGTGATGCCCGGGACCTCGTGGGTCCCGGGCATCACTCTTGTGGTCCGACGTTCGCTCCAGAGGCGCTCCGGTTACTGCGCGGACCTGGTCTCGATGAAGACCGGGTTCAGTTGCCGGCGCCGCTGGCGGGCAGGATCCGGGTGCGGACCTCGCCGAAGCCGATCCGGGAGCCGTTCGGGCCGGGTGCGGTCGCCGAGATCGCGATCTCGTCGCCGTCCTCGATGAACGTGCGGGTCTCGTCGCCGACCTGAACGGGTTCGGCTCCACCCCACGTGAGTTCGATGAACGCGCCGCGCTGGTTCTTCTCCGGGCCGGAGATGGTGCCGGAGCCGAACAGGTCACCGGTGCGGGTGGCGGCGCCGTTGACGGACGTGTGCGCGAGCATCTGCGCCGGCGACCAGTACATCTGCGCGTAGGGCGGGCGGCTGACGACGACCCCGTTCCATTCGACCTCGAGGTCGATGTCCAGGCCCCACTTCTCGTTGCCCTGCAGGTACGGCAGCGGTTCCGGATCCTGCACCGGGGTGTCGATGCGGGCGGCTTCGAGTGCGGCGAGCGGCACGACCCACGGGGAGATCGACGTCGCGAACGACTTGCCGAGGTTCGGGCCGAGCGGCACGTACTCCCAGGCCTGGATGTCGCGGGCGGACCAGTCGTTGAGGATGACCGCGCCGAAGCAGTGCTCGGCGAACTCGTCCGGCTTGATCTGCGAGCCCATCGGGCTGCCGACACCGACGATGAACCCCATCTCGGCTTCGATGTCGAGGCGGATGGACGGACCGAAGACCGGCGCCGGATCGTTCGGGCCCTTGCGCTGGCCGCACGGGCGCACGATGTCGACACCCGAGGTGACCACCGTCGACGACCGGCCGTGGTAGCCGACGGGAAGGTGCTTCCAGTTCGGCATCAGCGGATCGGGGTTCTGCGGGCGGAACAACCGTCCGAGGTTCGACGCGTGGTTCTCCGACGCGTAGAAGTCGACGTAGTCCGCGACCTCGATCGGAAGGTGCAGCGTCACGTCCGCGATCGGGAACACCGCGTCGTCCGCGACCTCCCCGGACACGAGTTCCTTGATGGCGGAACGCACTTCGTCCCAGCGCCGGCGGCCCTGTGCCATGAAGGCATTGAGCGACGGCTCGGCGAAGACCACGTCGTCCTCGAAGACCCGGCTCAGGTCGAGCACCGTGTCGCCGACGCGGACGCCGACGCGCGGTTCGGAGTCCTCGGTGGAGAAGATGCCGTAGGGAAGGTTGTCGATGCCGAAGAGCGAACCCTCGGGAATGTCGATGACGGTCATGCGGGTGATCCTTCGGTAATCGGGAGAACGGTTGCGGGCACCAGGCCGAGGTCGATCAGATCGACGAGCGGTTCGACGATGCTGCAGGTACCGAGCGACCGGAACCGGCTGCGCACCTCGGTGATACGTGCCGGCGACAGCGCGGAGAGGCGGGTGGCGACGGCGGCACCGTCGCGGTCGGCGAGCACCGTCGCGAGGCCGGCCACGTCCGCGCCGTCCAGTGCGGCATCCACCGCGGCGAGCACGTTGAGGAAGCCGTGCTGCTCGAAGCCGGTGTGCGGGTCCGTGTTCCGGATCGCGTGGTGCAGACCCGCGGTCGCCTTGAACGGCACGCCGGCGTTGACTGCGGTCCGGATGGCTTCGGCCAGTTCGGTCTCGTCCGGGTAGGCCTCGGCGACGACACCGCCGGTGCGGAACTTGGCCGCGTGCGGCGTCCCGGCGAGCCCGGCCAGGAGGGCGGGCCGACGGTCGTCGCGGGGCACCTCGACGAACAGTGCGACGCCTGGGAGTTCGGCGGCGACAACGTCGAGCGCAGCGAGGAATTCGTCGGCGCTGCTGTCGGCGGGAACCGCGATCTCCGCTGCCTCGACGGTCACGCCGTCGAGTTCACGCAGCCGAGCCACCGCGGCGGACACGGTCGCGGGACCACCCGGAGCCGTGATGCTCAGAGCGAGTTCGCCGCCGAGCGGACGGGATTCGAGCGACTCGACCAGTTCTTCGATGCGCGGAACGGGAAAGACGAACAGCCCCACCAGATCCGAGTAGTCGGAGATACGGTGTCCGGCGTGCGCAGGCAGTGCCTGCTCCAGCGGGGCATTGCCCGGCGGGAACAGTGCGGCGTCGTCACACAGTCCAGTGAACAGAGTTCCGAGAGTTGTCACTTGCCTGCACCTCGATTGCGGTTCCAGCTTCCGGCGTAGGTGGTGTCCTCGCACGCGAACGCACCCTCGCCGAGTTCGAGCGGGCGGAACGTGTCGACCATCACGGCGAGTTCGTCGAAGAACTCGACGCCGATGCTGCGCTCGTATGCGCCGGGCTGCGGGCCGTGCGCGTGCCCACCCGGGTGGACCGAGATGGAGCCCTGCCCGATGCCGGATCCCTTGCGGGCCTCGTAGTCGCCGCCGCAGTAGAACATGATCTCGTCGGAGTCGACGTTGGAGTGGTAGTACGGCACCGGGACGGCGAGCGGGTGGTAGTCCACCTTGCGGGGCACGAAGTTGCAGATGACGAAGTTGTTGCCCTCGAACGCCTGGTGTGCCGGCGGCGGCTGGTGCACGCGACCGGTGATGGGCTCGTAGTCGTGGATGGAGAAGGTGTACGGGTAGAGGCAGCCGTCCCAGCCGACCACGTCGAACGGGTGCGTGGGCACGACGTAGCGGGTGCCGACGATGCCGTGCGACGTGCGGTGCTTGACGAGCACCTCGACCTCGCCCTCGAGGTTCTCGACCTCGACGAGGGCGGTCGGGCCGTGCAGGTCGCGCTCGCAGAACGGGGAGTTCTCGAGGAACTGGCCGAACCGCGACAGGTAACGCTTCGGCGGCACGATGTGGCTGTTGGCCTCGATGACGTAGGCGCGCAGCGGCTCGTCGCCGGTGGGGATCCAGCGGTGCGTCGTCGCCATCGGCAGCAGCACGTAGTCGCCGGACTTCGCCTCGAGCGTGCCGAAGACGGTTTCGACTGTGGCCGTGCCGGATTCGACGTAGACCATCTCGTCGCCGACGACGTTGCGGTACAGCGGCGATTCCTTCTTCGACACCACGTACGAGATGCGCACGTCGGCGTTGCCGAGGATCAGGCGGCGGCCGGTGACGACGTCGGTGTCCGCCCACAGGTTCTCGGGGAACAGGTCGTGGAGCTTGAGGTGCCGCGGCGTGAGCGGATGATTCGGCGTGGTGGTCTGGTCGGGCAGCTCCCACACGGTCGCATCGACGATCGCCGACGGGATGTGCCGGTGGTACAGCAGCGACGAGTCGGACGAGAAGCCCTCCTCGCCCATCAGCTCCTCGTAGTAGAGGTTGCCGTTCTCGTCGCGGTGCTGGGTGTGACGCTTCGGCGGGATGACGCCGAGCTGTCGGTAGAACGCCATGGGGTTCAGCTCCTCGCAGGTTCCTCAGGCCGATCGAGGCGGTTGCGCCCCGGTGTTAATAAACACATTAACTAGTTTTCCGGGACGAAAGCAACCACGGAACGGTCACGAGGTCGTGACGATCGGAGTATCCACACCCTTGACCGAGCACGGAGCTCCCGCGATCAGTTACGTCCGCGCACGTCGAACTGGCTGCGGTTCGTGATCAGCTTGTTCAGGAGCATGACGAGGATCTGCTGTTCGGCCTCGGTCAGCACCTCGACCCACGCCGCCTCGCGCTCGTTCTGCGCGCGGAACGCCTCGGAGATCTCGCGCTCCCCCGCCTCGGTGAGCGACAACTGCACCGATCGGCCGTCGTGACTCGCCGGCGTCCGCTCCAGGAGACCTGCCTCGACCAGCGGTTTTGCCAGATTCGACACGGCCGCGCGGCTCATGCCGGTCAGCCGTGCGGCGCCCTTCGGTTCGATCGGCCCGGCCAGCCACACGACGAACAGCAGGCGGTACGCGGACCACGACCGTCCGTTGGGCCGGTGCACGGTGGATTCGAGGTCGTAGGTGACGACGTCCGACGCCCGGTTCAGGGTGAGCAGCACCTCGGTGGCATTGCGGTGGTAGTCGCCGTATCTGCTGCCCAGCCGGCTTTTCGCGAGTTCGACGAACGACCAGTAGTCGAGCGAGTCCGGCGCTGCCGATCCCCCAACCTCGCTCTGCCCACCATCCATGGGGCCCACACTATCGCGGCTACTTGTGGAGATATTCGAGGCCGACGATTTCCGGGAATTCACCAAGATAGTATATCCATTAACTACCTCGCCCCGCCGATACGTCTGCCAGGAGACTGCACCCGCGCGCCGCGATGAGCATTGCACTGCGACAGTTACCGCTCCACTCGGAAAATTCTGTAGAAAGGACTCGGACAGACAGCCCCGGCCGGCCCGAGAAGGACCCACATGAGCACCTTGCAGACGCTCGATCGTGGGCTGCGCGCACTCGACATCGTGTCCCAGTCGCCATCCGGAATCTCTGTAGCGGACCTGTCCCGCGAACTCGATGTGCACCGAGCTATCTGCTATCGAATCGTCGCCACTCTCGAAGAGCATTCGCTGGTCGCCCGGGCCTCGGACGGCCGGATACGCCTGGGCGCCGCCGCGGTGGTGCTCGCGTCGAGATTCGAACCGCAGTTCGCGGTCGAGGTGAATCCGATACTGCACACGCTCGCCGACGAGACCCGCGCGACGGCATTCGTGTCCGTCGCCCAAGGGCAGAACTGCGTCGTAATCATGGTCGCCGAGCCGGAAGGCACGCTGCTGCGGGTGGGCTATCGCGTCGGTAGTAGCCATCCGATCGACCGCGGCGCCGCAGGCATCGCGATCCTCGCCCTGCGACCCGAATCGCCGGGTGACTCCGAGGCGGTACGCCGAGCTCGGGCCGACGGCTACAGCCTCACCCGCGGCCAGCTCGAGCACGGCGCAGTCGGTATCGCGTCCGGTATCGCACTCCCACAGGGAGTCGGGCCGGGCGCCGGCCTCGAACGGAGCGTCGGCGTCGTTGCAATAGACGGCCTTGACACCGAACGCGCGGCGCAGGCGGTCATGCGCACCGCCCGCGAAATCGAGCGCCTCATCAACGTCTGACGCTCCCCACAACAGCTTTCCCTCGCGAAGCTGCGCACTCACACCGCAGCAACGTCCACATCGTGGTACCCGTCTCCCCGCGACAGTCCCGTTCACCGTTCCCTGGGCCGCACTTGACCGCGAATGTGACCACGCTTACCCTGATCGAAGTTCGCTCACAGTTACATGTTGTGCGTTATTAGTAACTTCGCAGCTCAATGCGAGTCCAACACAGACGGAGATGCAAGCCATGAGCGCATGCCCGATCGATCACACGGCCCTTCAGACCGCGGGCTGCCCGATTTCCGCGAATGCCGCCGCCTTCGATCCCTTCACCGGCCCGTACCAGGTGGACCCTGCGGCGTCGCTGCGCTGGTCGCGCGATGAGGAGCCGGTGTTCTACAGCCCGGAACTCGGATACTGGGTCGTGACCAGGTATGAAGACGTCAAGGCCGTCTTTCGCGACAACATCCTGTTCTCGCCGTCGATCGCACTCGAGAAGATCACTCCGGTCTCGGACGAGGCGACCGCGACGCTCGCGAAGTACGACTACGCGATGGCGCGCACTCTCGTGAACGAGGACGAACCCGCGCACATGCCGCGACGACGGGCGCTGATGGACCCGTTCACCCCCAAGGAACTCGTCCACCACGAGCCGATGGTTCGCCGGCTCACCCGCGAGTACGTCGATCGCTTCATCGAGTCCGGAAAAGCCGACCTCGTCGACGAAATGCTGTGGGAGGTCCCGCTCACCGTGGCGCTGCACTTCCTCGGCGTGCCGGAAGAAGACATGGATACGATGCGCAAGTACTCGATCGCGCACACCGTGAACACCTGGGGCCGGCCGGCACCCGAGCAGCAGGTTGCGGTCGCCGAGGCCGTCGGCAAATTCTGGCAGTACGCAGGCCAGGTCCTCGAGAAGATGCGCAAGGACCCATCCGGCCACGGCTGGATGCCGTTCGGAATCCGGGTCCAGCAGGAGCAGCCCGACGTCGTCACCGACTCCTACCTGCATTCGATGATGATGGCGGGAATCGTTGCAGCACACGAGACTACAGCCAATGCATCCGCGAACGCCTTCCGCCTGCTGCTCGAGAACCGCAGCGTGTGGGAGGAGATCTGCGCCGACCCGAGCCTGATCCCCAATGCCGTCGAGGAGTGCCTGCGCCACTCGGGTTCGGTCGCCGCGTGGCGCCGCCTGGTCACCGCCGACACCACGATCGGTGGCATCGCGATTCCCGAAGGCTCGAAGTTGCTGATCGTGACGTCATCCGCGAACCACGACGAGCGTCATTTCGACAACGCCGACGACTTCGACATCCGCCGGGAGAACTCGAGCGATCACCTGACCTTCGGGTACGGCAGTCACCAGTGCATGGGTAAGAACCTGGCACGCATGGAGATGCAGATCTTCCTCGAGGAGTTCACCAAGCGCCTCCCCCACATGGAACTGGTCCCGGATCAGGAGTTCACCTACCTGCCTAACACGTCGTTCCGCGGCCCCGATCACGTGTGGGTGCAGTGGGACCCGGAGAAGAATCCCGAACGTGCCGATCCGTCGATCCTCGATGATCGCCGTCCAGTGAAGATCGGAGAACCGTCGAAGACCGGCATTTCACGCACCGTGTCGGTCGACTCCATCACCCCCGCCGCCGACGGCGTCGTGCGCGTGCGCCTGTCCGATCCGTCGGGCAGGCCGCTACCCAAGTGGACTCCGGGATCGCATATCGACGTCGAACTCGGCGACCTGTCTCGGCAGTACTCGCTGTGCAGCAATCCGAATGACCTGTCGCACTATGAAATCGCAGTGCTGGAGGAACCCGCAAGCCGCGGCGGCTCCCGCTACGTGCACCACACGCTGCGTGCCGGCGACACCCTGAAGATGCGCGGTCCGCGCAACCACTTCAAGCTCGACCCGGATGCCCGGCGCTACATCTTTGTGGCGGGCGGAATCGGCGTCACCCCGATCGTCGCGATGGCCGACCACGCCAAAGCATCCGGGAAGGATTACGAGATCCACTACTGCGGAAGAGATGTCGCAACAATGGCGCTGCTCGACCGACTCTCGGACGAGCACGGCGACAGGCTGGTGGTGCACTCGGGTGCGGCGGGCAACCGCCTCGACATCCGAGCCCTGCTCGCGACGCCGGTCGAGGACACTCAGATCTACTCGTGCGGCCCGAAGCGCTTGCTCACCGCCCTCGAGGACGCGACGTCGCACTGGCCCGACGACTCGCTGCACATCGAACACTTCACGTCGAACCTCGCCACGCTCGACCCGGCCGACGAGCACCCGTTCGAGGTCGAACTGCGCGACTCCGGTCTGACCATCCAGGTGGCGCCCGACCAGACGGTGCTCGACGCCCTGCGCGCGTCGAACATCGACATCCAGAGCGACTGCGAAGAAGGATTGTGTGGATCGTGCGAAGCCACCGTCCTCGACGGCGAAATCGATCATCGCGACTTGGTTCTCACCAAAACCGAACGAGCTCAGAACAAGTCGATGATGACGTGCTGCTCGCGCGCGTGCGGCAAGAAGATCACCCTCGCGCTCTGACCACCCTTCCCGAATCTCCAACCTCGAAAGGATCCGTCATGGGATCACCGACTGTCACCAGGACCGACGTACCGCCGGGCTCGATCGTCACCGACCAGCCACCCAGATCCAGCTTCAAGCGCGTCCTCACCGGCAGCATGGCCGGTGCCGTGCTCGAGTGGTACGACTTCGCGATCTACGGCATCCTCGCCGCGACCGTCCTCGGTCCGCTCTTCTTTCCCGGGGACAGCGGCGTCGCCAAGCTGCTGCTGGCGCTGGCCACGCAGGGTCTCGGCTTCGTCGCCCGCCCGTTGGGCGGCATCGTCTTCGGACACCTCGGTGACAAGTTCGGCCGCAAGCCGATGCTGGTTGCCACGTTCCTCATGCTGGGCACCGCGACCGCGGCGATCGGTCTGCTTCCCACCTACGACCGAATCGGCATCTGGGCAACGGTCCTGCTGGTCGTGCTGCGCATGATCCAGGGCTTCGCGCTCGGCGGCGAGTTCGGTGCCGCAGTGCTGCTGGTCAGCGAATACGGCGAGCCGAAGAAGCGCGGCTTCTGGGCCTCATGGCCACAGGCAGGTGCTCCGATGGGCACCGTCCTCGCGACCATCGTGGTATCGACGATCGGCTTCTTCCTCTCGGACCAAGCATTCGACCAGTGGGGCTGGCGCGTCGCCTTCCTCTTCGCGATCCCGCTGCTGATCATCGGCTTCTGGGTGCGCCGCGGCGTCGAAGAGTCGCCCGTATTCAAGGCCGCACAGGAACAGGCCGCGAAGGCCCCGGCTGCGCAGGAGCGGTCCTCGATCCTCGAGGCGTTGTCGCGTCCGCGTGCCGTCCTCACCGGTCTGGGCATGCGCCTCGGCGAGAACATCGCGTTCTATGTCTACACGGTCTTCGTCATCGCGTACGCCACCACGTACTTCGACTTCCACCGCGGCGACATCATCATGGCGGTGACGTGCGCCTCGCTGTTCCAGTTCGTCGGCATGATCGGCGGCGGTGCATGGTCCGATCGGGTGGGTCGCAAGACCGCGATGCTCGTGCCGGCGATCGTCCTCGTCGTATGGGCTCCGGTGTTCTTCTGGCTGGTCCAGCTCGAGAGTTTGCCGATGCTGTGGATCGGTGTGTGCGTGGGTGCGCTCTTCCACGGCATGCTCGCCGGACCGGAGGCCGCGTGGATCACCGAACTGTTCCCGACGCGCTACCGCTACGCCGGATCGTCACTGGTCTTCCAGGGCTCGTCGATCATCGCCGGTGCCCCGGCGCCGTTCATCGCGGTCTGGCTGATCGAGAACTTCGGTGTCGGCACGGTTGTCGGCTACCTGGTGATCACGATGGCGATCACGGTGATCGCCCTCACCCTGAGCCGAGAAACGAAGGGCGTGGATCTCGACGAAGTCGCGTGACCTTTCGAAATTCCTCCGGCGAACTGCTTCCCGAAGGCCGGGCCGAGAAATTCGGTTCCGGTCTCCGGGGAGCAGTTTCACATTCGCGGTCGGGTACTAACAGGCGTGAGTCCCCCTGTCCCGCAGCGCCTTCACCCACCCTTCGCCGATGTCCCACACCGCGACGAGAGCGACCACGACGATCACCGCCGTCGAAGCGGCGCTGGCCGAGTCCGTCGCTTCGCCGAACGCGGCGACGAGATAGTCGGGGTTGAACAGTTCGTCGCTCGCGGCGAGCCAAATGACCGGCAATGTGAACAGCAGGCTGAGGACCGTGTTGATCACCGCCATGGAAATCGTCCATCCGCCGATGGCGTAGAGGACGACTTCGAAGACGGCGCTGAGCACCAGCAGGACGAGCAACGCCGGGATCCAGAACGACCAGAGATCGGGGTCGAGAATCGCGATTGCCGATCCGTCGTCGGATCGGAATCCGGAATAGGTTCGCTGGAGGATCAGGAACACGAACAGGAACACGTAGATCGCAACCGTGAACACGGTGTCGGACAACGGCACTCGTCGAGATTCGTCCACCTGCGGAAGCCGATCGACGGTCCACGCGCCCGTCGGATTCGCGACCGAAGCGCCGGTGCGTTCGAGCACGGCGAAGACGACGGTCGTCCAGAAGGCGATGTGCAGCGCGACCGTCCCCGCCGTCCAGATTCCGGACCCGAGTGCCGAGATCGCCGAGGCTCCGTCGAGGACATCCAGCACCAGCACGACGACGCCGGGGATCGGCGCGATCCACAGGAGCACCGACAGCAGCCGTCGCCAGTCCAGATACAGTTCCGGCCCGATGAGGTAGAGCGGCCGCTCCGAGTATTCGGCGGCGAGACGGGCCGGGTCACCGAGTTCGGTGAGCACGCGTTCTTCGGCTTCGGCCGGGTCGGAACCGGACTCGACCCGCGCGTCGACGGCGTCGGTGATCGACGCACGCAGTTCGCGGTCGATGTCGTCGCGCTTGTCCACCGGGATACTGCGCAAGGTCGCGGCGACGTAGCGATCGGTGAGAGTCATGGTGCGCCTCCTTCGGTGGTGGGTGGGGCGGTCCCGCGATCGAGCGCTTCGAGACTGCGACCGAGTGCCGTCCATTCCCGCAGCAACTCCGTCGCGAGTTCCTCGCCCGCGGCGGACGTTCGATAGAACTTGCGCGGTCGCGATTCGTCGGTGTTCCACTCGCTGACGAGCAGCCCTTGCTTCTCGAGCCGCCGGAGCAGCGGATACAGCGTGTTCGCCTCGACGGCGAAACCCGCATCGGCCAGCGCTTCGAGCAGTCCGTAGCCGTACCCGGGCGTGCGCAACATCAACAAGCTGGCGACCACGACGGATCCGCGGCGCACTTCCTGTCCGTGTACGGCGACGACCTCGGGATCGAGCATGTCCAACACGATAGTGTGTGTCACACACTATTGCAACGGACGCAGGTGGCTCGGGTCCTGCAGGTGACTCAGCGTTCGTAGCCGCGCCGCATGTCGTCGACGATGCGCGGGCGGTCCAATGTCGAGGGTTCGAGGGAGCGCCGTTCGCGGTCCAGCGGGAACACCGCCGCCGCCGCGAGGGTCGCGGGATCGAGGAAGCGCCGCGGCGCGGCCGTCGGCGACAACGCGAGTTCCGGTGCGGTGCCCACCTGCGCCAGGGTGAATCCCCAGTCCCCGAAACTCGGCACGTACACGTGATAGGGCGTGACCCCCAGGCCCGCCGCTTCGACGCTGGCCACCGTCCGCCAGAACGCATCCGGCGTCGAATACGGACTGCCCGACTGCACGACGAGCAGGCCGTTCGGATTCAGGGCCGCAGCGGCCAGTCCGTAGAACTCCGTGGAGTAGAGCCGACCCAGCGCCGGGGTGTCCGGGTCGGGCAGGTCCACGATCACCGCGTCGAACCCGCCGCCGCTGCGTTCGCGCAGCCACCGGAACGCGTCGTCGATCACGAGGGTGAGCCGATCATCCTGCAGCGCAGCCGCATTGAGATCCCGCAGGCGGGTGTTCGCCAGATCAATGACCGCGGGGTCCAGTTCGATCTGCACGATCTCGCGAACGGTGTCGTGGCGCAACACCTCTCGTGCCGCGAGACCGTCACCACCGCCGAGGATCAGCACCCGCTCGGGGTTGCGCGCCAGCGCCGGGTACACCAGCGCCTCGGTGTAGCGGTGTTCGTCGCGGCTCGAGAACTGCAGGTCCCCGTCGAGGTACAACCGCACGTCGCCGGCACGATCGGTGACGACGATCTCCTGGTATTGCGAACGCTGCGCGAACACCACCGGATCGGGGTACAACCGCTGCCGCGACGTCGTCTCGATATCGGCGGCGCGCACCAGCAGCCACCCCAGCACGGCGGCCGCGAGCAGCAACGCGGCGACCGCCAGTATCCGTGCGGCCGGCCGCAACTGCCCGCGCAACAGGAACAGTGCCGCGACCGCCGCGGCACCCAGGTTCACCATCCCGGTCAGCGCCGCACCGCGGATCAGCCCGGCCATCGGCAGCAGAATCAGCGGCCACACCAGCCCACCCAGCAACGCGCCCGCATAGTCGGCGGCGTTGAGATTCGCCAGCACCTTCCCGGTTTCGCGGGCGTCGGAGTCCCGGCCGGTCTGCAGCAACGTCATCAGCAGCGGCACCTCGGCGCCGACGAGCATGCCGATCGCCGCGGTCGCGACGACGAGCACCCACGTCGACGAGCCGACGAACGTGAACGCGACGTACAGCGCCGCCGCGCTGAGTCCCCCGACGAGCCCGAGCACCACCTCGACACCGACGAAGGCCTGCGCCGCGTACGGCAGCAGCGGCTTGGCGAGCAGCGCTCCGGCACCGAGGGCCGCGACGAAACCGGCTACGATCAACGATGTTTCGGTGATGCCGCCGCCGGTCAGGCTCACCGACAGGGTGAGCAGCGCCAGTTCGTACACCAGACCGCACGCCGCGCACGCCGCCACCGCGGCGAGCAGCACCACCCGCGCCCGGCGACCGAGGGGCCGCGCCGCGGTGATCGGTTCCGGATCGAGAATCGTCACGACAATGCGGCGGCGTTGACCAGGCCGACGGAGACGAGCGTGACCGCGACGGCCCATGCCGCCCCACTCATGTGGGGTTCACCGACCAACGACACGAGACGCCCGGGCAGCGCCCGATTCATGATCACCAGCGCCACCGCCTGCAGCACGATTCCGACGAGTCCGTAGACGGCCGAATCCACCAGGCCCTGCGCGAATCCGTCGGAGCTGGTGAGGATCGCGGTGACCACGATGATGGCGAGCGCGAGATGGTTGGCACCGAGCAGCAACGCCGCGTTCGGGTTTCGGTCCACGTACACCTGGTGACGCAGATTACCGGGGGTCAGTGCGTCGAGCACGGCGAATCCTGCTGCCAGGACACCGATTCCGACGACGAAGTAGGCGAGTGTCGCGAGGACGCCGCCGACCAGCAGGACCGGGTCGACGGTGCCGATCTCGATGTCCGCAGCCAACCAGGTGACGGTCATGTTCTGTACTCCCGAATAGGTGTTCGCGGTCATTTTGCGTCTCCCGATCCGCCCGAGGTGTTCCCGGCTGCGGGTGATCCCGGCGTGAATCCCGGTCCGAGATAGGCGTATCCGCCACTGCTGTAGCGGCCGCCGAGGTCTTCGACGGTGATGGTGCTGCCGCCGCCGGGGGCCGCGCCGACGGTGACGATGTCGTCGTCGTACCGCAGGTACTCGCGACCACCGTCCGCGCTGCGTGCCGCCGGTTCCATCTCGTCGACGATGTTCGCCACCGTGATGCCCACAGGATCCGGGCTGTAGTAGGTGGCGACGTCTCCGTTCCTGTCGCGCAGTTCGTAGGTGTCCGCGAGCCAGTCCCGGACCGGCGCACCACAACCGGCGACTGCCAGTGCCATCGCGCCGAGCACGATCAGGGCGAACATGCGTTTCACGGCTGCCACACGCTCTCGGTCTCGACGATCACCGACTCGTCCCGGTAGGGATACAGATGCCAGGTGCGCCAATGCCAGTGGCCTCCGGTAGCGGCGGCGGTCAGGACGGTGAGTGCGTCGCGGTCGCCGGGGAACTCGGCGCACAGCCAGCCGGACCGTCCGGCGGCCCCGGTGCGCAGCATCTCGGCGCGGCGGCCGAGCGCCCGTCGGGAGACCGTCTCGATGTGGCTGGTGAACCGGTAGCCCTGCCGGTGTTCGACGTCGGGCAACGGCCGGCCACCCGCTGCGATCGCGTCGCACGACACCTGCTCGGTGAGGGTGCGGCCGCGCGCGGTCGCGGTGACGACGTGCGAGGCGCCGAGCACCCCGAGGGTCAGCTCCCCCGCTGCAGGATCGGTCAGATTCAACTCCACGAGCGGACGCGGCGCCGGGGCATCGACGACGAGACCCAGTTGCCCCGCCGAGACGTCCCGGGTCTCGACGTCGAGCAGATGCACACTCATTGCGCGGGACCGGCGTGGATGACGGTGAGCTCGCTGCGGGTGACGGCGCGCCCGGTGGACACCTCCCACGACGCGGTGCGCGCCCACCGTTCGAACGACAGCAGGCCGGCGCGGTCGGCCGTCGCGTAGTCGGCGTAGTCGACGGTGCCCGTCGGCGCGGTGCCGGTCGTTCCCTCCGCGGTGAACCGCGCGGTGCCGCGTTCGATCTGCCGGTACACGCGGTCGTCCAGGATCACGTCGCCGTTCGGTTCCAGACCGGTGCCCTCGCGACGCATCCACAGTGTCATCTCGAGTTCACCCTCGTCGTTCTCGACGGTCAGCCAGCGACGGCCGGTCGAGCCGTCGAGCAGGTGTTCGTGCCAGCGGTATCCCTCCTCGTCGAGGGTGATGGTGCCGCGCACGACGTGGTCGATGCCCGCGTAGGTGATGATGTCGCCCACCCCGATGGTGTACGGGTCCCACACCTCCGGATAGTCCGCGAGCGGATCGACCCGAGCGGCCGGTGTCGTCCTGCGTGTCCGGACCACGACGACGAGCGTCGCCACCACGACGACCGCGATCAGAACAGCGATCAATATCTCGGTCACAGCTGAAAATCCCCCTCGGATGTATGTCCGGGCCGACCCTACCGGGGTGGAGTGAGGCATCTCGCGTCATGGGTTACGCCGTGGTTCTCGACACCAGGGGTTCGCCGGAGGTCGGTTTCGAGGGGGTGGGTGTGCACAATCTATGGGCCGGACCATCGGCCCGGTACACGTGGACGAAGGACCTCGCCACACGCTGTTCGCCGCCATCCCCCGGAAGGCCGGAATGAGTTCCACCGAGAACATCGTCGATCCGCATCACGACACCCTGCGCGGTCCGCGCTTCTGGGTCGGACCGATTGTCGTGGTGGCCGCCTTGATGGCGGCGCTCGCCTATCTGTACCTCGGCAGCATGATCAGCCCCGCCGATCACCTGCGGAAATTCCCGATGGCGATCGTCAATCAGGACGTCGGCGACGTGATGCCAGGATCGGACGCCCGCCGGAACCTCGGTGACGAGATCACCGCCGGGATCCTCGACGGCATCGACCCCGAGCGCATCGACATGCAGCCGATGGGTATCTCGGCGATGAACTCCGGGCTCGACAACGGCACGCTGTACGGCGCGATCGTCATCCCCAGCGACTTCACCAAGCGCACCTCGATCCTCGCGCAGGCCAGCGTCGTGCCCGGCGACATCGAGAAACCGATCATCACGGTCTACACCAACCCGCGTACCGGCACGTTCGGCACGAACATCACGCAGACCATCGCCAACCAGGCCATGGCCATGGTGAACGCCACGATCGGCGAACAGCTCACCCGCACGGTCGAGGACACCCTCGCGACCTCGGCACCGGACCTGCAACTGTCCGGCGGCAGCCGGATCACGCTGGCCGACCCCATCAATGTGCTCACCGTCCCGCACAAGCCGCTGCCCGACAACACCGGCGCCGGCCTGTCCGCGTTCTACTACACGCTGCTGCTGATCCTCGCCGGTTTCACCGGCGGCATGATCGTCAACACGATGGTCGACCAGGCGCTCGGCTTCCAGCCCGCCGAGTACGGCCCGCGGTTCATCGCCCGCGAGACGACCCACCTGTCCCGGATGCGGGTGCTGCTCATCAAGTGGGGAATCATGTTCGTCGTCGCGATGATCGTCTCGGCCCTGTATCTGTGGATCGGCACCGCGCTCGGTATGCCGTTCCCGCGCGCACTACTGATGTGGGAGTACGGCACCCTCGCGATCACCGCCGTCGGGGTGACCGCACTGGCCGTGGTGTCGATCTTCGGTCAGGCCGGTCTGCTCGTGAACCTGCTGCTGTTCATCGTGCTCGGCCTGCCGTCGTCCGGCGGCACGGTGCCCCTCGAGGCGATGCCGCCGCTGTTCGATTGGCTCTCGACGTTCGAGCCGATGCACCAGATGTACATCGCGACCCGCGCGATCCTGTACTTCGACGGCCGCGGTGCCGCCGGGCTGGCGCACGGCGTGTGGATGACGCTGCTGGGCCTGGCGATCGGACTGGTGCTCGGCGCGGTGATCACGATGATCTACGACAAGCGCGGGTTCCACCGTCGCCACGATGTCCCGGAGGTGTCGGCCCCTATCGGCGGGTGACCGCTCCCCGCACGGTGCAGGAGCGGGTCATCGCTCCCGGCGGAACCGCTCCTGCATCTGCGGGTCGCTCTCCCACCAGAGTCCCTGCACAGCGGACGGTTCTCGATCGGCCCCGGCGACACCCGAGCGGTCCGGACCGGATCGCCGGGCCGCGTCGCGTTCCAAGGTGTCACGTTCCATGGCGTCGTGTTCCATCGCGTCGAGTTCGGCGTCCACGGCCGCCGCGTTGGCCCGTTCGTCGAGCGTGAGTGCCCGCATCAGCACCAGCAGGAACGGGATGCCGATGACGTCGCCGAGGATCGACAGCATGCCCGCACCGATGATCTGGTCGGTGCGCAGATCCGGCCCCCAGGTCCGGGCGATCTGCTCGTAGTGCTCGACGGCGACGAGCGGTCCGAACCAGAGGACCAGGCCGAGGAGACCGTCACCGATCACTTCGACCACTGCGATCGTCATGGAGATCATCTGGGAGAAACGACGCGGCACCGGGTCCACCTGGATCCGGGAGTAGAAGTACCCGAAGCCGACCAGGACCAGCACTAGCCGGGTGATCTGGTCGACCCAGGAATGGGTGAGGACCGCGGGATACCAGCCGGTGAGGTACAGCAGCCACGGGGTGGCGAGCATGGCGACCGAGGTCGTCGCGGGATGCGCGAGGATTCGCGCGCCGCGGCCGGACACGGCAGCGTCCACTCGCTGCCGACCGGTGGGTCCGAGTGCGCCGCGCAGCACCGTCACGGGTTTGCCCAGCGCCAGGCCGAACGGCACGACCAGCAGCAGGAGCACGACCTGCAGGGCGCGAACCCAGAACAGGGTGTCGGCGTACACACCGATGAAGCTCGTCGCGGCGACCGCCCACGTCGCGCAGCCGAGGAGCAGGAAGCAACAGGCCCGTCCCCGTCCCCGCCCCACGCCCGTGCCTGCACGCGTCTGCCGGAAATGCGCGCGCCCGTATCCCCATGCCAGAGCGGCGGTGACAGCCAGTGTGGGGATGTCCCACTGCCATGAACCGATAGCGGTGGACAGCGTCAGCGGAGTCTCGACGATCGACACCGCCACATTGTGCGCCCACGTGACAACGCCCGACCGCTCCGGGCTACGGACATTTACCGCCCTTGACCTTGCCTTTTGAACACGAATGGCCGCCGACGCCACCCTCTCACCCGTTCACGGAAGCAATGGTCGAGCGGTCCCGGCTCCGGCGTGTTGTACTGGGTGCCACGCGTCTACCGACCGGACGATTCAGGGGGCCCGATGGCCGAATCGGTATCGACGGAAACACGGAGCGACGACGGATCGATTCCGCCGCCACGGCGAAAGCTGCCGATCTTCACGATCGTCGCACTCGCGATCGTGGCGTTCCTCGTCGGCGGCATCGGCGGGTCGTTCCAGGCCAAACTCACCGAGGTCCAGAAGAACGACAACGCCTCGTTCCTGTCACGCACCGCGGAATCGACGCTCGTCGCCGACGAGACGGAACGATTCGTGCCCGTCCAGTCCCTGCCGGGTTCCGTGGTGTTCCACCGCGACAGCGGCCTGACCGACGCGGACCGTGCCGCCGTTGAATCCGCGCGCACCGCGATCGCCGGAGTGGAGGGTGTCGACGTCGAGGGCATGACCCCGACCGCATTCTCCGCCGACGGCACCACCGCCGCGGTGCCCGTGCCGCTTCTCGCCAGCCGTGACGGCACCGACGTCACCGGCGATCAGCTCGTCGCCACCGAGGAGGCGGTGCTCGACGCCGCGCGCACCGCCGTCGGCGACACCGGGCTCGCGGTGTATCCGGCCGGGGTCGGCGGGTTGCTCACCGCATTCATCGGCGCATTCGAGGGCATCGACAGCTCGCTGCTGCTGACGGCGCTCGCGGTGGTCGTGCTGATCCTGCTCGTCGTCTACCGCTCCCCCGTGCTGTGGGTGTTTCCGCTGTTGTCGGCGCTGCTCGCCCTCGGCATGGCGTCGATGATCGTGTACTTCCTCGCGAAGGCCGACATACTCACCCTCAACGGGCAGAGCCAGGGCATCCTGTTCGTCCTCGTGATCGGTGCCGGCACCGACTACGCCCTGTTGCTGGTGTCGCGCTACCGCGAGGAACTGCACACCTACCCGAACCGGTTCGACGCGATGATCCGCGCGTGGCGGGAGTCGGTGGGGGCTATCACTGCTTCTGCGGCGACCGTGACCGTGGCGCTGCTGTGCCTGATGTTCTCCGAGCTCAATTCCAACAAGGGTCTCGGGCCGGTCGCGGCGATCGGCATCGCTTGCACCTACCTGGTGATGATGACGTTTTTGCCGGTGTCGCTGGCGGTCGCGGGCCGGTGGGTGTTCTGGCCGCGGCGGCCGATGCCCGATCATGCCGTCGACCTCGCCACGCACGGGATGTGGGGGCGGATCGCGTCGTGGGTGGGCCGGCACGACCGGCCGGCGTGGATCGGCACCACCCTCGCGCTGCTCGTGCTGTTCGCCGCGGGCATCGGCAGCCTGCACACCGACGGGCTCACGACCACCGAGAGTTTCACGACGAAACCGGACGCGGTGACCGGCCAGGAGCTCTATGCCCAGAAGTTCTCCCCCGGCGCCGGCGCACCCGCGGTCGTCACCGCGAACGCCGACACCGCCGATGACGTGATCGCGGCGATCTCCGGGGTCGAGGGCATCGCGACCGGTCCGGGCGCGGTGTGCCCGCAGATCGACTATGCGAAGGCGCGGGCCCTGCTCGCCGCGAACCCGGGTCTTGCGTCCGCGCCGGTTCAGGGATGTCCGCCCGCGGCGCTGACCGTCGCCCCGATCGACGGTCGCACCATGATCAACGCCGAGCTCGCCAACTCCTACGATTCACCCGCGGCGCTCGCCACGATCGAACGGCTGCGCGACGCCGTGCACGCCGTACCCGGCGCCGACGCGCGGGTCGGCGGCACCACGGCCGCGACACTGGACGTGCAGCAGTCCTCGGTGCGCGACCGGAACCTCATCATCCCGATCGTTCTGGTCGTTATCTTCGTGGTTCTGTCCGTGCTGCTCCGGTCGCTGCTCGCGCCACTGCTGCTCATTGTGACGGTGGTGCTGTCGTTCGCGACGGCCCTCGGTGTCAGCGGCTTCTTCTTCACGCACGTCTTCGGATTCGCCGGCGCCGATCCAGCGTTCCCCCTGTTCGCCTTCGTGTTCCTCGTGGCGCTGGGCATCGACTACAACATCTTCCTGATGACGCGGGTTCGCGAGGAAACCGTCCAGCACGGCACCCGATCCGGAGTGCTGCGCGGGCTGGCCGTGACCGGCGGTGTCATCACCTCCGCGGGTGTGGTGCTGGCCGCGACATTTTCGGTGCTCGGAATCCTTCCGCTGGTGTTCCTCGCCGAGATCGGTTTCACGGTCGCGTTCGGGGTGCTGCTCGATACCATCGTGGTGCGCAGCATTCTCGTCCCGGCCCTGTCCCACGACCTCGGCCGGATCATCTGGTGGCCGTCGGCGATGGCTCGCGGACGCCCGTAGGGCTTTTCCGACGAATGCTTCGCCCAGACGACGGTGCTCACCACGGTTCCGCCCCTCGGGCGGTTCTCGTACTCTGTGAAATGGGGTTTTCCTCAACGAAGGAGGCTGCAATGAGTCAGCCGATCATGGACCCGACCTTCTATCGGACGGCAGCGGACGCGGCCGCCGCCCCGCCGGAGCGATTGGCCTACGTGGCCGCGTTCGATCGCGCGGCGGACAAGCCCGACGCGATGAGCGTGATCGACGTGGATCCCGACTCGGACACCTACGGCCGGGTGGTGGGCTGGACCGAGGTTCCCGGGCTGGGCAACGAGCTGCATCATTTCGGCTGGAACGCCTGCAGCAGCGCGTTGAAACACGAGGGCCACGATATGGCGGGGTTGGCGCGCCGATACCTGATCGTCCCGGGTCTGCGCTCGTCTTCCCTCTACGTGCTCGACACCCAGCCCGACCCGCGTCAACCCACCGTGACCAGGGTCGTGGACGCCGTCGACCTCGCCGCCAAGGCAGGCTACTCCCGGCCGCACACGTTGCATTGCGGGCCGGACGGCGTGTTCATGACCTGCCTGGGCGGTGCCGACGGATCGGACGGCCCGGGCGGGATCGCCCTGCTCGATCACGGCACGTTCGACGTGCTCCGTCAATGGGAAACCGACCGGGGGCCACAATATTTCGCGTACGACGCTTGGTGGCATCTCAACCAGAACACGCTGATCAGCAGCGAATGGGGCACACCGTCGATGATCGAGGACGGGTTGGTACCCGAGCTGCTGCTGGCGAACGAGTACGGCCATGCGATTCACTTCTGGGACCTGTCCACGGGCGCGCACCAGCAGCGAGTGGACCTCGGCGCGCAGCACCAGATGCCGCTCGAGCTGCGCCCCTCGCACGACCCGGAGGCCACGTGGGGTTTCGTCGGCGTAGTCGTCTCGACCGAGGACCTGTCCGCGTCGGTATGGCGTTGGCACCGTGACGATGGCGGCTGGGCAGTGGACAAGGTGATCACCATCGCCGCCGAGCCGGCCGAGCCGGACCTGCTGCCGCCGGCGCTGAAGCCGTTCGGAGCGGTGCCTCCGCTGATCACCGACATCGACCTGTCCGTCGACGACGCGTTCCTCTACGTCTCGTGCTGGGGCACCGGCGAACTCAAGCAGTTCGACGTGCGCGACCCCGCCCACCCGAGGCAGACCGGGTCCGTCCGGCTCGGCGGAATCGTCGGGCGCGGCGCACATCCGGCGGTACCGAGCGAGCCGCTGTCCGGCGGTCCACAGATGGTCGAGATCAGCCGGGACGGTAAGCGGGTCTACGTCACCAACTCCCTGTACGGCGCCTGGGACGACCAGTTCTACCCGGAGGGGGTCGGCGCCTGGATGGCACTGCTGCACACCGACCCTCGCGGCGGGATGGCCATCGACGAGCGCTTCTTCCCACACGGCGAGGACTTTCGGGGCCTGCGGGCGCACCAGGTTCGCCTCCAGGGTGGCGACGCTTCGTCCGATTCCTACTGCTACCGGTAGCGACCGCCGGCGGGAATGTCGGAGGGTGCGGGCACACTGGACCGATGCGAATGGTCGTGGTCCCCGACGCCGCTGCGGGCGGTGAGACGCCGGGCGCGAGCATCGTCGCCGTCGACGACGCCGGTGGTCCGCTGGGCGCGGTGACCCGGCATCGCGATCTCGCCGAGGCCGTGCGCGACATCGAGGCCGCGGATCGTCCCCGATGGGTCTGGTCGAACACCGCCGCCGTGTATCCGGCGCTGTTGCGCGCCGGCGTGCGGGTTCAGCGATGCCACGACCTCGCGACCACCCGCGCGATCCTGGGCATGCGCGCGGGTGTGCCGGTTCCCCTGGGCGACGAGCCGATCGACGACCGCCCCGGCCTGTTCGACGCGGCGCCCGCCGCCGACCCGAACGCGGTGATCACAGAATTCACCGAGCACCGGACGGCGCTGGCCGGCAACGCCCGGCTCGAACTGCTGGTGGCGGCGGAATCGGCGGGCACCCTCGCGGCCGCCGAGATGGGATTCGACGGACTGCCGTTCTCCGCCGACGCGCACCGGCGGCTACTCGAGGACGCGCTGGGGCCACGGCCGCTCGGATACGACCTGCCCGTGCGGATCGCGGAGTTGAACGAGCGGATCGGGGACGCCTTCGGCCGTCGGCTCAATCCCGCTTCCCCCGCCGAGGTGATCGACGCGTTCCGCCGCGCCGGAATCGAGCTGACGTCGACCCGCAAGTGGGTGCTGCGGGAAATCGACCATCCCGCCGTGCCGTTGCTGCTGCAACACCGCGACCTGTCGAAGCTGTTCAGCGCCAACGGGTGGCAGTGGCTCGACACCTGGGTACGCGGGTCGCGGTTCCGGCCCGTGTACGTGCCGGGCGCGGTGGTGTCGGGCCGGTGGGCCAGCCGCGGCGGCGGCGCACTGCAGATTCCGAAATCATTGCGGTCCAGTGTGATTGCCGACCCCGGGCACACATTCGTGATCGCCGACGCCGGGCAGCTCGAACCACGGATCCTCGCGGCGATCTCGGGCGATCCCCGCATGGTCGCCGCGGCCGGCGCCGACGATCTGTATGCACCGGTCGCGGCGGACGTGTTCGGCGGCGACCGTGGCAAGGCGAAGGTCGCGATTCTCGCCGTCCTGTACGGCGGGACATCCGGCGACGCGCGCCCGCTGTTGCCCTTGCTGCGCAGTCGTTTTCCGATCGCCGTCGATTATGTGGAGCGGGCTGCCCGCGCCGGTGAACGTGGCGAGGTGGTGCATTCGTGGCTGGGACGGGCGTGCCCACCGCCGGAGGACGGTTTCCACGAGCACGGTGATGCACGGGCGCGTGGTCGCTTCACTCGCAATTTCGTCGTGCAGGCCACCGCCGCCGAGTGGGCACTGTGCGTGCTCGCCGAACTGCGCCGACGACTCATGACGGACCCGGATCGTACCGTCGGCGAACTGGTGTTCTTCCAGCACGACGAGCTGGTGGTACACACCCGCAACCCGGATGCTGCGGCCGCGCACCTCCAGGCGTCGGTCGCGGTCGCGACGCGATTGTTGTTCGGCGACACTGCCGTCCGATTCCCGATGAAGATGTCGGTACGGACCTCCTACGCCGAGGGCGACGAACCGACACCGGACGATGCCGAGGACGCCGAATAGACGGCTTCGGTCCACAGGTGCGTCGCGGCGTAGGCACGCCACGGGCTCCACGATTCGGCGCGGGCTTCGGCTTCACGGGCCGTCGCGACTCCGAGCGCGCGCCGCAGCACCAGGTCGCCGGACGGGTAGGCGTCGCGGTCGCCGAGGGCACGCACCGACAGGTAGTCGACGGTCCACGGCCCGATTCCCGGCAGCGCCAGCAGCTCGGTCCGGAACTCCGGCAACGACGGGTGCAGGCCGTCGGCGACAGCACGGGCCAGGACCCGCACGGTCCGTGCACGCGACCGGGTCAGCCCCACAGCGGCGCGCAGTTCGTCGGGGTCGGCGTCGGCGAGCCGGTGTGGCAGCGGGAAGCACGTGTATCCCTGCGGCGCGGGGTCGCCGTAGGCCGCGACGAGCCGCGCGGTGAACGTGCACCCGGCCGCGACGCTGACCTGCTGGCCGATCACCGTCTGCACCGCCGTCTCGAACCAGTGGGTGGAGCCGAGCACCCGCAGCCCGGGACGCGCCGCCACCAGCGGCGCAAGCAGCGGGTCGACGCTCAGCGCGGTGTCGACGGCGACCGGGTCGGCGTCGAGATCGAGCCAGCGGCGCACAGCCTGCTCGAGTGCCGGGACGTCGCCGCGGTGGGTTGTATCGATCTCCGCCCGCACGATAGCGGTGTCGCCCAGCGTGACGGTGACGACGGCCGGGCCGAGTTCGCCGCGCACCGCCCGCGTGTGGGTGCCGAGGGCCGCGTCGTGTCGTCCGAGACCGGGCACGGTGTGACCGCGCAACGCCGCGAGCAGCGGCGCCGTCGCGAACGGCCCGGTCACCGGAAGGTCGACGACGGCGCTCACGCCGACGACTCCAGCTGCAACAGTGCGCGTTTGGCGTCGACACCGCCGACGTACTGCCCGATCCCGCCGTCGCTGCGCACCACCCGGTGACACGGAACGATCACCGGCAGAGGATTTTTCGCGCATGCGGTGCCCACGGCCCGGACCGCGCGGGGACTACCCGAGGCCGCGGCGACCTCCGCATAGCTCGCCGTGTGCCCGTAGGCGATGGTCGGTAGATGCACGATGACATCGCGTCGGAATCCGGTGGCGAGCCGCAGATCCAGCGGAAGGTCGAAGGTGTGGCGACGGCCGTGGAAGTACTCGTCGAGCTGTCGTGCCGCGGAGTCGAGCCGCGCGGGTGCTTCGAGGATGCGCGGACTGATCCGGGCGGCGAGGTCGTCGAGGATGTCGTCGTATCCATCGGATGCGAACGCGACCCGCACGATTCCGGCGCCGGTCGCGGCGACGAGCAGCGGTCCGACGGGCGAATCGACGACACGATAGGCGAGGTCGAGCAGACCGGCGGCTTCGGCGTCGACGACGAGGCGGGTGTGCAGCCACGCGAGATCCGTCGTGGACACCTCGGGGCGGGGAAGGTTCATCGCCGGGCTCCTGTCTCGAGCTGGTAGTGACGGCGCAGCGCGGCCCGTCCGTCGGCTGCGGCACGGCGGGCCGCGTCGGTGCTGTTCCCGAGGATCTCGGCGATCTCCGCGTACGGCAGACCCGCGACGTGGTGGTAGACGACGGCGGCGCGCTGTGTGAACGGCAGCGCCGCGACCGCCTGCCACAGTTCGTCGTCGCCGGAGCCTGGGATACCGGTGGAAGCCGGCCGCTCCGGCAGGGTCTCGGTGGGCACCGGGATGCGGGCGCGGACGCGGTGCACGTCGATCGCCTTGCGATGCGCGATGGTCACGAGCCACGCCTCGACATTGCGGCCGGGCTCGAGGTCCGGGTAGGCCCGCAATGCCGCGAGGAACGTTTCGGACCAGGCGTCGTCCGCGTCGACCGGCCCGAGCAGTGCCCGGCACACCCGCAGCACGGTCGCGCCGTGCGTCGCGACCACCCGTTCGAACGGCGGTAGCCGGTCAGGCCGGGGCATGAACGGTCCGGAACTCGCGGTCGAGGAGGAACCGTTTGCGATCGAGCCCACCCGCGTAACCGGTGAGGGTGCCGTCGCTGCCGATGACACGGTGGCACGGCACCACGATGCTCACCGGGTTCCGGCCGTTGGCCGCGGCGACCGCGCGGATCGCCGTGGGGCGACCGATCGCCGCTGCCAATTCCGCATACGTGCACGTGGAGCCGTACTCGATCGCGCGCAGCGCGGCCCAGACGCTGCGCTGGAACTCCGTTCCCACGAGCGTGAGCGGCATCGTGAACTCGGTGCGGTCCCCGGCGAAATACTCGTCGAGTTGCTCGCGGACCTGCTCGAAGCCGCGTTCGGTCTGCGAACCGAAGGTCGCCGGATCGGGACGATGCCGATGCTCGGCGAGGTACAGGCCGCTGAGTGCTCCGTCCGTCTGCACCAATGTCAGCGGTCCGATCGGTGAGTCGATGAACGTGTGGGTTCGCGTCGCGTTCACGGGTTCGATCCTTCCATCCGTCGTATACCGGGTAGACGCATCGACGGATGCAAACGTGAGATTACCGGCTCGATTTCCCGCTCGCCCCGAGCCGTCCTTCGGCCGCAGGCCCGTTGCGCGCAGCCTGAACAGAACCGGTGACAGGCGAAAGTTCCCGTGATCGAGTATCGAGCGTGCCCGAGGTGACCACAGCTTCTTCGACCACGATCGACACGACGGTGGACGAGGACGTCCACCCACTCGACGATCCCATCCGGCAGTCGCTGCGCGGAGTTCACGCGCATTTCGCGCGGTGGTCGGGTCGGATCGGCGGTTACCAACCGGACGTCGCGGGACACATCGGGCACCCGGCGGTGATGCGGGACGAGGATTGGGCGGATCTCGCCGCGCTCGTCGGACCGAGCACCGAGGTGGCGGTTCGCGGACCGGGACACGAGCCGCCGCAGGGCTGGGAGACGCTCGGCTCGTTCGGTCTCGTCCAGATGGACGGCACGGATCTGGTCGTCGAACCGGACCCCGACCTCGCGGTCCTCGGCACCGCCGACGTCCCGGAGATCCTCGATCTCGTGGCCCGCACCCGGCCGGGACCGTACCTTCCGCGGACCGTCGAGATGGGCACCTACCTGGGCATCAGGGTGGACGGGCGCCTGGTCGCGATGGCCGGGGAGCGTCTGCATCCGCCGGGATGGACCGAGATCAGCGCCGTGTGCACGGATGCCGAGTTCCGTGGGCGCGGGTTCGGCGCGCGCCTCGTGAGGGCCGTCGGTGCCGGGATCCGCGCACGCGGCGAGATCCCGTTCCTCCACGCGTCGGCGGCGAACACGACCGCGATCCGGCTCTACGAGAACCTGGGGTTCACCCTGCGCAAGCGATCCGTGTTGACGCGGGTGCGCACACCAGCCGAGCGGCCGATGGTCTGCCGGTAGAGGACATGCGTGGTTTCATTCTTCCGTCGGGTTCGATCTGTTCGACGGAGAAGACATGGAATCACCGGTAGCGACGTATGTGTCTGCGGTACGCAGTATCTCGGAGTTGGTCCGCACCGTTCCGGAGAACCGCTGGAGCGGACCGGGGCTCGGCGAGTGGGACCTTCGCTCCCTGATCGGTCACGCCTCGCGCTCACTGACGACGGTCATGACGTACATCGACAACTCTGCCGACGCCGAGGACATCGCGAGCCCGGAGCAGTACTACGAACGCGTGAAGGAGCTGTCCTCGGTTCTCGGCGCGGACGAGATACTCGAACGCGGCCGGCAGGCAGGTGCCGACCTCGGTGACGACCCGGTGGCGTCCGTCGATGCTCTTGCGAAGGCGGTGCTCGAGCGGCTCGGTGCCGGTGAGGATCGGCGGATCCGGGTGATCGGAGGGTTGGGGATCCGGCTGCATTCCTATCTCCCCACGCGAACCTTCGAGCTCGCCGTCCACGGCCTCGATATCGCCGCCGCCGCGGGTGTCCCCTACACGCCTCCCGACGATGTCCTGGTCGAGTCCACGCTGCTGGCGGCGAGAATCGCCGTAGCGCTCGGTGACGGGGCGACCGTACTGAGGGCGCTGACCGGTCGGATCTCCCTGCCCGGAGGCTATTCCGTCGTATAGCTGCGCAACCGGGTGCGCACGCCGGTCGGGCAACGGCCGGTCGGGCAACGGCCGGTCGGGCACCCAGAGCGGAATCCGACCACGGTGAGGCGAACCCTGTCGCCCGTGAAGGGAAGCTGACACGCTCCTCGTCGACGGAAACAGCACACCGACCGCTGTGGTCGATCCGAAGGGTGGACGACGATGACAATCCTCGAGGGGCAGGTGGAGGATCCTTCCACGCTCGGTGTCTTCGATTCGATCGCCGATGCCGTCGGCAACACGCCCCTCGTTCGGCTGAATGCGGTCACCGAGGGCATCGAGGCCGCCGTGTTCGCGAAACTGGAGTTCCTCAATCCCGGTGGGAACGTGAAGGATCGGGCAGCGCTGGCGATGATCCGAGCCGCGGAGGAATCGGGTGAACTCGGACCGGGCGGCACGATAGTGGAGGGGACATCCGGCAACACCGGTGTCGGACTGAGCCTGATCGCTGCCGCGCGGGGCTACCGCTCGGTCGTCGTGGTACCGGACAAGACCAGCGCGGAGAAGATCGCCCTCCTCCGTGCGCACGGTGCAACTGTGCACGTGACACCCGGTGGCCGACCCAGTCACCATCCGGACTTCGTGCGCAATGTGGCGGCCCGGTTGGCCTCCGAAATCCCCGGAGCCTGGCTCGCCGGGCAGTACGCCAATCCCGCCAACCCGGGCGCGCATCGCGCGACGACCGGCCCGGAGATCTGGCGCCAGACCCGTGGCCGCATCACCCATTTCGTCGCCGGTATCGGAACGGGCGGAACCATCACGGGCGCAGGTGAATATCTGTCTGCGGTATCCGAGGGCGCGGTCACGGTTGTCGGCGCCGACCCCGAGACCTCCGTTTACGGCGGCGGCGACGGACGCGCCTGGTACGTCGAAGCGGTCGGTCACTTCCTGCATCCGCAGACGGTGGTAGACGAGTGGCCGGACTCGTACCGGCCGGACGTCGTCGATCGGATCGAGCGGATCCCGGACGCCGAGGCGTTGTCGGTGGTGCACCGGCTGGCCCGGGAGGAAGGCTTGCTCGTCGGGGGCTCCGCCGGCACCGCGGTCGCAGCGGCCCTCCGTGTCGCGAGGACGCTCGGACCCGACGACGTGGTGGTCGTGATCGTGCCCGATTCCGGGCGGTCGTACCTGTCCAAGTACTTCGACGACGAATGGCTCGGCCGACTCGGATTCACCCTGTTCCACGGCGTGTCGGAACCCACCGTGAAAGAAATCCTCGGACGGTTCGGCACCCCTGTTCGTACCGTGCCGTCCGACGCGACGGTTGCGCAGGCGCGGGACGTGCTTGCCGATGCCCCGGCACTGCCGGTCGTGCTGGCTCGCCCGGCCGCAGGCGGCACGGTCGTCGCGGAGGTCTTCGGTTCCGTCTCCGCGGCAACGCTGGCCGCTGCTCCTGTGGACGATCCGATCGGCGACCACCTCGAACCGCCGCTTCCCGTGGTGGGTGTCACCGAGTCCGCGATCGCCGCGTTGCACAGGATCGGTGACCACGACGGCGCGGTCGTCGTCGCCCGTGACGGACGCGCAACCCGGCTCGTGGACGCGAGCATCCTCCGCGATCCGGTGCCGGGACACTGAGAGGCCCGGCCCGCACCGGTTGCTCGGCGTCCTTCCCGACTCCTCCGCAAGGGGCGTGACAGCCGTCCGGCAGGATGAGCGCATGTTGTCGCTTTTCGCCGTTCCCCTCGGTGCCGCCCGCGGCGTTCTGGACAGGACCGTGGAGGTCGCCGAGTTCGCGGTGTCCGTCCCGGGCCGCGTCGTGAATCTGCTCGAAACGACCGAGGCCCTGGTGGCACGTATCGACAACGTGGTCACCGATGCGCGCGAGATCGTCGCGCGGATCGACGATGTGGTCACCGACGCCCGCGCGACCGTCGGTCGGGTCGACGCGGTCGTCGACCGCAGCTCCGCGGTGGTCGTGGAGGTGACCGCCGTCGCGGACAGTGCGCAGGAGGTGGTGGCCTCCGTTGCCCGTACGTCCGAAACGGCGAGCGAGCTGCTCGACACCTACGCGCCGGTGGCCCGGCAGGCGGCTCCGCTCGCCACCCAGTTCATCGAGGAGCTCAGCGCCGAGGAAGTGCACGCGGCGGTCGTGCTGCTCGATCAGCTGCCCGAGCTCGCGGATCGGATGACGGCACTGATGCCGATCCTCGGCACCCTCGAGACCGTCGCCCCGGAGATCCACGAACTGCTCGGGGTCGCGAAGGACGTGCGGCAGGCGATCGTCGGCGTGCCGGGATTCAGCTTCCTGCGCCGACGCGGCGAGGAGAAGGAGAACGGCGACGACGCCTGACCGTGTGCGCGGTCAGGCGTCGTTGAAGTTCACCGTCGGTTCGGGGATCTATGCCCGGTAGCCGTCCGTCCCGGCCCGGCTGAGCACGAGCCGCGACAGGACCGCTCGCGAGGACAGCTTGAGCAACGCGTCGACGATTTCGACGACGTCGTTCACCTCGAGCATCTCGTTCGCGGGGATCTTCTCCTTGATCCAATCCGACATGTCGGTGTCGACGTAGGCCGGGGCGATCGCCGACGCGCTGATCCCGTTGGCCGATTCCTCGGCGTTGAGAGTTTCGACGAGGGAGATGAGCGCGGCCTTCGTCGCACCGTAGACGGACAGCCCCGGTTCCGAATACACGCCGGTGATCGACGACAGCGCAATCACTTTCGCACCACGATCCGGCTGGGCAGCGGCGGCGGAACGCAGCAGCGGCAGCGATGCCTGCAGCAGCGCGAACGGTGCGGCCAGATTCACCGCGAGGGTCTTGTCGAAGCGGCGCATCGGGAACTCGGCGATGTTGCCGGCGGTGCCCACACCCGCGTTGAGCACGAGAGCCCGCATGGTCCCGAAGGTTTCCTCGTGGGCACCGACGACCTGCACGGCGGCGGCCGGGTCGGTGAGATCGACGGCGACGGACCGCACCTCAGGTGCACCCGCTTCGAGCAGTTGCGCGGCGACCTTGTCGAGGCGCTCCGGGTCACGGGCGCTGATGGTCAGCCCGTAGCCCTGCTCGGCGAGGCGGATGGCGACCCCGAGTCCGATTCCGCGGGAAGCGCCGGTGATCAGCGCGCTGCGGTTCAGCTTGCTATCGGAGCTCACGACGTCTGTCCTTTCAGCGCAGCGAGGCCGGCGGCCACGAACGCGGGGACGGAGTCCCCGGCCTTGTCGAATCCGTCACCGATGGTCGCGCCGGCGCGCCAACGGTGGTCGATGCCCTGGGCGATCACTGCGAGCTTGAAGTTTGCAAGGGCGAGATAGAAATTCCAGTGCGGGATGTCGCGTCCGGTCGCGACCGCGTACTTCTGGGCGAGGTCGTCGGTGGACGGCAGCCGCGGACTGGTCCACGCGGCGGGCATGCCGAGCACCAGGTCGAGCGCGGGATTGCGGTACACGCACATCAGCGCGAGGTCGGTGAACGGGTCTCCGAGCGTCGCCAGCTCCCAGTCGACCACGGCCACAACCTTTCCCACGTCGTCGCCGGCGAGGATGGTGTTGTCGATGCGGTAGTCGCCGTGGACGATGGACGGCGCGGGCGATTCGGGGATCGAGTCGGCCAACGCCGCGTGCAGCCGGTCGATGTCGGGCAGGTCGCGGGACTTGACCCGCTCCCACTGCCCGGCCCACAGCTTCACCTGCCGGGTCACGTAGCCGTCCGGGCGACCGAACTCACCCAGCCCGGCGGCGCGGTAGTCGACATTGTGCAGTGCGACGAGTACGCGCACGAGTTCGTCGGTGCACGACTCGATTTCGGCATCGCTGAGGGCGTCGAGATCGTCCTTGCTGCGAATCACCTGGCCGTCGACACGCTCGACGACGGTGAACGGAGCACCCATCACCGCGTCGTCCTCGCACAGCGCGACCGTGCGCGCGACCGGGACGGCGGAGTTCTGCAGCGCATCCGCGACGCGGTATTCACGGGCGACGTCGTGCGCCGACGGGGTGAGCCCCGCGGTGGGGGGACGACGCAGCACCCAGTCGGACACGCCGTCCGAGATGCCGTAGGTGAGGTTCGATTTGCCGCCGGAGATCAGTTCGGCGCGCAATTCGCCGCCGACGGGAACTCCGGAGGATTCGAGGAAGCGTTGCAGGGCAGGAAGATCCAGTCCCTCGTGCTTCACGGCCGTCACGACTGCGCCGCCTTCGCGGCAGCGGCCTTGCGGGCGGCGCCGACGGTGCGCTTGGCGATGGCCCAGCGGTGCACCTCGGACGGCCCGTCGTACACGCGGAACGGGCGGACCTCGCGGGACAGGCGCGCGAGCGGCAGGTCCTCGGACACGCCCAGCCCGCCGCACATCTGCACCGAACGGTCCACGATGCGGAAGATGGCCTCGGCCGCGAAGGTCTTGGCGATGGAGGTCTCGTTCCCCGCGTGCGATCCGCCGTCGAGCGCCCAGCACGCCTGCACGAGCAGAGCGCGAGTGGCGGCGATGTCGATCTCGTTGTCGGCGATCATCTTCTGGATCATGCCGAGGTCGCCGAGACGAGAACCGAAACCCTCGCGTTCGGCGACGTAGCCGACGGCGACGTCGTGGCCGCGGCGGGCGGCGCCGAGCCAGCGCATCACGTGCGTCATGCGGGCGGGTCCGAGGCGGACCTGTGCGTAGGCGAAGCCCTGGTCGACCTCACCGAGCACCGCGGAATCCGGAACGAAGACGTCCTCGAAGAAGACCTCGCAGTGGCCGCCGATCATCGACTTGTCGAGGGTGTTGATGTGGCGGCCGACCTTCAGTCCGGGGGTGTCGGCGGGGGCGAGGAACATCGTCGCGCCGCCGCGCTGGCCGGGCTCGCCGGACGTGCGGGCCATGATGATGAAGAATCCGGCTCCGTCGGCTCCGGTGATGAAGTGCTTGTGGCCGTTGATCTTCCATCCACCAGCGACCTTCTCGGCCCGGGTGCGCAGCGCATTGGGATCGGCACCCGCGCCGGGAGCGGGTTCGGTCATGGCGAACGCGGAGCGGGTGTCACCAGCCGCGAGCGGTGCCAGGAACTGCTGCTTCTGCTCGTCGGTGGCGATGTGCGCGAGCATGTGCATGTTGCCCTCGTCGGGCGCGGCGATGTTCAGCGCGATCGGCCCGAACAGGGAGTAGCCCGCCGCCTCGAACACCGGGGCACGATCGACCATGCCGAGTCCGTGACCGCCGTACTCGACCGCCACGTGCGGGGCGAAGACACCGGCTTCCTTGGCCGCCTTCTGCAGCTCGATGCGGGCAGCCTCGCCGCCGGCCGCGGCGATGTCACCGCCGTGGGCATCCTCGACGGGCAATACCACGTCGCGGATGAAGTCCTCGGTCTTCGCGACCAGGTCGACCACCTGATCGGGATACGACAAATCGACAGCCATCGCGCACTCCTTCCGTCACCGACCGATCGATCGCTCGGTCGTATCCACGGTGACACATCGACACCGGAAGGGTCAACCCTGGGGCGAAGTCAGCGAGCGCCGACGGCGCTGCGTGCGATGGCCAGATACCGCTCGACGATCTCGTCCGGCGGCAACGGACCGTCGGCCCGATACCAACTGGCCACCGCCACGCACATCGTCGTCACGGCCCGGCTCGCGTCCTCCGGATAGGGCGTCGTGAACTCTCCCGCAGCGACGCCGTCACGCACGATCTCGTCGACCATGCGCTGCTGGGTGTCCCTCAGTGCGACGAATGCCTCCCGGCTCTCGGGTTCCATGCTGCGCATCTCGGTGGATGCGATGAATGCCTCGTTGCGCCGGAACATGTGGAATCGCAGCAGCGACTCGACGACCGCATCGAACCGCTCCGACGGTGTCGGGCCCGCCTCGGCGAGAGCCCGGCGACTGCGGTCGAGCAGGTCGTTCATCACCGTCGTGGTCAGCGACATCAGCAGCGCTTGCTTCGACGGATAGTGGTGATAGAGCCCGGGAACCGAGAGTCCTGCACGCGAGGCGATCTCACGGATCGAGGTGCCGTCGTAGCCACGTTCGGCGAACGCCTCGAGCGCAGCTACCAGCGGTTTCGGCAGCACCGCCGGTTCGTACGTCCGCCACGAGCCGGGACTGCCGGCGTCGGTTTCCTCTCGGGTGTCCATGGAGACACCGTAGGCGACGCCGGCAGCCCCGTTCGACCGTCCGCGCAGGAATCAGTAGTCGTTGTCGCCGTACAGGACGACCCCGCGCAGGTTCTTCCCGTCGTGCATGTCCGCGTAGCCCTGGTTGATGTCCTCGAGCTTGTACGTCGTGGTGACCAGGCCGTCGAGTTCGAGTTGCCCGCTGCGGTACAGGTCGAGCAGCTTCGGGATCTGCGATCGTGGTCCGACGCCACCGAAGATGGCACCCTGCAGGCGCTTCTGCAGGAGGGTGAGCTCGAACAGGCTCAACGTGACCTGGGTGTCGGTCGCCGCACCCATACCGGTCACGACGACCTGGCCGCCCTTGGCGGTCAGCCCCAGAGCCGGCGCGATCATGTCACCGTGGATCTCGCCGACGGTGATGATCGTGACCTCTGCCATTGCGCCCCAGGTGATCTCGCTGATGACCGGGGCTGCCTCCTCGATCGACGCGAACGTGTGGGTGGCGCCGAATTCGACGGCCTTGTCGCGCTTGAACTGCACCGGGTCGATCGCCACGACGTGCCGCGCGCCCGCGTGGGCCGCGCCCTGTACCGAGTTGATACCGACACCGCCGACGCCGATCACGACGACGGTGTCGCCGACCTGGGTGCCACCGATCGCAGTGGCCGATCCCCACCCGGTGGCGACACCGCAGCCGAGCAGCGCCGCCTTCTCGAGCGGGATATCTTTCTCGATCTTGATGACGGAGGCTTCGTTGACGGTGACGTACGGCGCGAACGTGCCCAGCAGGCACATCTGGATGACCGGTTCGCCGCGCAGGCTCACCCGATATGAGCCGTCCGAGATGGCCTGACCGGTGAGCAGACCCGCACCCAGGTCGCAGATGTTCTGCAGGCCCTTCGCACACGACCGGCAACGGCCGCACGCGGGAATGAACGCGAGGACAACGTGGTCGCCCTCCTCGAGGTTCGTCACGCCGGGCCCGACCTTGGTGACGACGCCGGCGCCCTCGTGGCCACCGAGGATCGGGTAGAAGGGCAGCGGCGTCGCTCCGCTGCGGAGGTGTTCGTCGGAATGGCACAGACCGGACGCGGCCAGGCGGACCTGCACCTCACCGGCGACCGGGTCACCCAGGTCGATCTCGTCGATTTCCCAGGGCTGACCGATTCCCTTCAACACTGCGGCCTTGATCTTCACGAACCCCTCCATCGGTTGCTTGTGTGACACGCGTCACCGCGAGTGAAACAGGCGGACAGAGGTTCGGCAGCAAAATCGCCGAACCGTTTTCCTCCGTCCAACTTCCCGCTACAGTCGGTAACAGTAATTTGCGTCACGAAGGGTTCGACGATGTTCCACGTCCGGCACAGCGCCGTCGCCGCAGTTCCTCTGGATATCGCGTTCGCATACGTGGACGATCACCGCACGGTCCCCGAGTGGATGTTCGGGGTCAGCCGGTTCGAGCCGGTCGGGGCCCAGGTCAGCGGGCTCGGCGCGGTCTTCGACGCCGCGATGCAGATCGGCCCGAAGAGCCTCGACACCCGCCTCGAGGTCGTCGAATGGGAACGCGACCGCATCATCGTGCTCAACTCGGTCGCGGGTTTCCGCACGTCGTCGAGTTGGACCTTCACCGACCTCGGCGACTCCTCCCGGCTCGACGTCGACTTCGGGTACGAGCTGCCCGGCGGCCTCGCCGGGCGCGCGCTGGGGATGCTCATCGAACCGGTCGTCGGCACCGCGGTCCGCCAGACCGAGCAGGCGCTGCGCACGCGCCTCGGCCAGTTGGTCTGATCAGAAGTTGCCGCGGGCGGCTGCTTTCGCCTATCGCCGCCCCGATGAATTCCGCTCCGCCCGGCGGTCTGATCCCTGTGGAACCCCCGAAGGGAGAAGCGGATGAAACTCACGGTGACCACGTTCGTCTCGATCGACGGAGTCGCACAGGGTCCGGGCGGACCCGAGGAGGATCTCAGCGGTGGCTTCGAGCGCGGTGGTTGGGTGGTGCCGCTGTTCGACGACGACACCGGCGCCTTCATCGAGGAAGTGTTCGGCCGGGTCGATGCGTTCCTGCTCGGCAGGAAGACCTACGACATCTTCGCCGCGTCGTGGCCGAACGCCACCGACCCCGACGACATCGTCGCCAACCGGCTCAACACCCTGCCCAAGTTCGTCGCCTCCACCACGCTGACCGACCCGAAGTGGGGACCGACCACCGTACTCGACGACGACATCGTGTCTGCCGTGGCCGAGCTGAAGACCCGTCCCGGTCGTGAACTACAGGTTCACGGCAGTCTCGAGCTCGTGCGCACGCTCCACGAACACGATCTCGTGGACGAGTACAACCTGCTGACGTTCCCGGTCGTCGTCGGTCAGGGTCGCCGGCTGTTCGCCGAACGCGGTCTCGATACCCGGATGTCGCTCGTCGAGTCGCGCAGCACGAGCACGGGCGTGATCATCGCGGTGTACCGGCGGGAAGGGCGTGCCGAATTCGGAACGATGGAAGTCGAGTGAGTTCGATCCGGTCGGGAACTCGGTGAGCCCAGTGACACCCGGTTCGTGCTCACCCCTCCTCGAGCACGAATCATGCTGGGCTACAGAAACTCTGATGTTCCCGACCGGATCAGCCGACCGGCCGAACCCTCCCCCGGTTTCGACCGGCCGGACGCTATCGATACGGATGTTTCGACGTCGACGCCGACCCACCGACGGTCAGCGGTAGGAGTAGTCCGAGTACGACGGGAGATCGTTCATCGCCGACATGGCAGCGGCGAAGATGACCACGTAGAACACGATCAGCGCGACGACGAAGATCGCCCACACGAGCAACGCGATCCTGCCGAGTCGCTTCGCGCTCGCCGACGCCGCCTGCGCACCCGCGTAATCGCCCATCGCCCACAGCGGGTACACCTTCGCGGCATGCGAGAACGCCGAGAACGCGAGCGGCCAGAAGAAGATCAGTGCCGCGACCGCCCAGCCCGTGTTCTGCGGCGGCAGCGCCGGGCGGATCTGCTCGACGGGAGCGTTGTACTGGAATCCGCCGGGCCGAATGTTCTGAGTCTGTTGAGCCATGTCGCCTCCGTGTGCATCCGTGTTGCCGTTCGTCCGAAGATGAGATGCAGCGGCGATGAGAAATGTTCCCGCGACTTTGTGGGCCTTCGGCCCCGGTGTGCCTTTCTGGCGGTCAGGGCCGCCAGAAAGGCACACCGTCGTCACAACGCCGCGCGCGCTCCGGCGATGTACGCCTCGGCGTCGAAGTCCTCGATCAACGCTTTCTGGACGATGAATCCCTGGGCGATACCCAGAACGATCGGCGCGAATTCGGTTGCCCAGGTATGCGAGTCGGTTTCGATCGCGGACGGATGCTCCTCGGCCCACGCGGCGAGCAGGTCCGTCACGAGGGCGCGCAGTCGGCCGAAGACCGTGCGGACGAGTGCACCGATTTCAGGATCGATCGTGCCGGCCGCCCACAGCTGGAGGACAGCACTGACGGCTTTGCCTTCGTCGAGTCGGTGCAGGAGTGCGGCGACGATATCGCCGGGACCTTCGATCTCGAAGCCGCTGTCGTCGATGAGGGCGCGACCTCGGTCGCCGAGTACGTGGTCGGCGACCGCGACGAACAGTTCCTGCTTGCCGCCACCGAAGTAGCCGTAGATCGCGCCGGCCGACAGGCCGGATTCGGTGATGATGTCGGCCATCGTCGTGCGCTGATATCCCGAGCGGGTGAAGCAGCGCAGAGCGGCGTCGATGATTTCCGCGCGCCGCGCGACACGATGCGCCTCGCTGACCCTGGGCACGACCGAGCCCCTCCGTTTCATGTGCGGTGTTGACAGCCCACCCTATCCGAACGAACTATAGAGAACGAATATTCGTTTTGGATAGGAGCGAGCACATGGGCAACACCTCTTCCCCTCCCGCTTCCAACGCGTTCGCGCGTGCCGTCGCGCTGGCTGTGGGGGCCGCTGTGGTGGTGGGCGTGATCCTCCTGGCGTTCGCTTGGCCGGCCGTCACGTCGGAACCCCGCGACCTCCCCGTCGCGATCGCGGGACCGGAAGCCGCGATCGCACAGGTCACCGGTGTCGTCGCGGCACAGGCCGGCGAGACGCTCGCCCCCACGCCCGTGAGCGATCGCGCGGCCGCGATCGGCGCCATCGAAAGGCGTGAGGTCTACGGTGCGATCGTCCTCGGCTCCGCACCCGGCGCAGCCCCCGAGATCCTCGTCGCCACGGCCGCGAATGCCCAGGTGGCCCAGATGCTTCAGACGATGGGCGCGCAGATGGGTCAGCAGACCGGTGCGACCGTCAGGGTGACCGATGTCGTTCCGTTCGCCGAGTCCGATCCGCGCGGCGCGAAAATGTCGGCGGCCGCGTTCCCGCTGGTGCTCGGTGGAATGGCCGGTGCGGTGCTCATCTCGATCGCGATCGCTACCGCCTTGCCGCGCGTCGTAGCCCTCGTGGCGTATGCGGTCGCGGCCGGATTGCTGCTCGCCGGCATCCTCCATGGCTGGTTCGGTGGGCTCCAAGGCAACTACTGGGTCAATGCCGCTGCGATCGGGTTGACGGTGGTCGCGATCTCCGCGCCGATCGTTGGGCTGCGGAGCCTTATCGGTATGCCCGGTATCGGTGTCGGGGCGTTGCTGATGATGCTGATCGCGAACCCGATCTCCGCCACCGCGATGCCGGTCGAGTTCATCCTCGCCCCGTGGGGTGCGATCGGGCAGTGGTTCCCGCCAGGCGCGGGCGCGACCCTGCTGCGGGAACTGTCGTACTTCCCCGACGCGAACACCGCGTTCCCGTGGACGGTCCTGGTCGTGTGGGCGGCAGCCGGTGTGCTGTTGACGTGCATCGCCGCCGCGCGGGAATCGAAGGTCGTCGTCGACGAGACCGAGGAACTCGCAACCGTCGGCTGATCGGAATTGAGTTTCACGTTGGTTGAGACTCGATGATGGCGTGGTGCAACCTTCTGATCTCATGTCGATCGGGGTCTTCGCCGGGCGTTCCGGCCTGACCCCGAGCGCGCTGCGGTTCTACGCCGACTCCGAGCTGTTGGTGCCGGCCGAGGTCGATCCCATATCGGGTTACCGCTTCTACCGTCCCGAGCAGCTGCCCCGCGCGGACATGCTCCGGCAGCTCCGTGAGATCGGCATGCCGCTGGCGTCGGTCAGAGCAGCCTTGGACGCGGGACCGGCCGAGGCGGCCCGGATAATCGACCAACACGTCGCGAAGGTGCTCGAGGATGCCGCTGCAGCGCGACGGCAAGCCGCTCGACTCACCGCCGCGCTGATCGATGCACCCGGCATTCCGATCGCCACGCTGAAGGGACCGGTGCTGGCCGCCGCGGTCGAACAGGTCTCGAGCGCGACAGCGCGGGAGCCATCGATGCCGGTGCTCGACGGCATCCACATCGAGGCCGGTCCGCACGCGATCACCCTGACCGCAACCGATCGGTACCGGCTCTCGACGCGCACCCTGGTGCCCGACGAACCGACGGCTGCCACCTGGTCTGCGACGGTCGATGCAGGAGACCTGCGTGCCGCGGCGAACGAGATGCGCCGCTGCGCAACAGTCCACGTGGAGGCGTCGGCGCGCGGAATCCGGTTGAGGGTCGCGGAGCGCGACGATCTGCACTGCAGGCTCGTCGCCGAGCCCTTCCCCGACTATCGGGCGATGCTCGCGAACCTACCGGAACCCACCACTCGGGTGACCGTCGCCAAGTACGCGCTCCTGCGCGCGCTGGAGGACAGCACCGGCGAGCACATCACGCTGAGCGTGACCGACGGCGCTCCCGAATTCCTCACCGGCGACGAACAATCCCTCGGATCCCTGGACGCCAGGGCGACGGGAGCGAACATCCGAATCTCGTTCCGGCTCACGACGTTCTACCCGGCGATCAGTACCGCGATCGGTCCGGACGTGATGCTGGATCTTCGGGGGTGGGACCTGCCCGTCACGGTGCGGTCCGCCGACCGCGGCGACCTCACGACCCTCGCCATGCCCATCGACCCCGAGGAGCATCCCGATGACCGTCTCCGCTGATCCCGACCCGACCATGGACGCCATCGCGCACGCCGTCACCGAAGGACGATCCGGAGACCCCGCAGCCGCCCGAGAACAGTTGCTGGCCTTGTGGTCCGAGATCAGTGTCCTCGGCGACCCACTGCACCGCTGCACACTCGCGCACTATCTGGCCGACCTCTACGCCGATCCCGCACAAGCCCTGGCCTGGGACATACGCGCCCTCGACGCAGCCGATGCCGTGACCGAGCAACGAGTGCAAGAACACCACGCCGATCTGCACATCGCCGGCTTCTATCCGTCACTGCACCTGAACCTGGCCGACAACTTCCGTCGACTCGGCTCTTTCGATGCTGCCGCCGATCACCTCGCCGCAGCCCGCAAGCACGCGCCGAACCTGCCGGACGGGCCGTACGGCGACACCATTCGGGCCGCCATCGACGAGGTCGGCGACGCCATCGTCAGGAAGGACCGTATGCAACGCGCCTCCGCGCCCGGCACTTCCGTATAACGACGCGGAGGTTCAGCGACGCACCACACCGAGCACCCGACGCGCCATGTGCGCCATGCCTGCGGCGTTCGGGTGCAACGCGCTCGACGACGGGCCCGCCTGGTGCCCCTCGAACCATCGTTGCCCGGGAGCGGCGCACGCGTCGTGCCCTTCCGCCCCTGCGGTGACGTCGACGAACTCAGCACCGGCGGTCGCGGCCGCCGTGGCCAGGACGCCGTTCATCATTGCGAAGAAGCCCTTCGCCCAGACTGCGTCGGCGTCGCTGATCGGGAGGTTCGGCCAGCATCCGCGATCACCGAAAATTCCACCGTGCCCGACCAGCACGATGCGCGCAGCCGGCGCCTTCAACCTGATCGCGGCGATGGTCGACCACACCTTCGGACCGAGTCCGGCGAGTGCGGTCAGCGCCCGGCCGCTCACTGCCGGATCGTTTCGGCATCCGGCGTCACCGCCGGGCGTAGCGGCGTAGCACTGGGAAACCAATGTGGGCCAGCTGATGTCGTTGCCACCGATGCTGAGCGTCACGAGTGTGGTGTCCGACGGCATCTGCTCGATCTGCGGCGGCACCGGCCCCTTCGACGTGTGCTGCGGCGTGTTCGTCACGTGCACGGTGTGCGCTCCGGTGCACGACAGGTTATGGAACGACGCCGCGCCCACCCCCTGCGCGACGAGCATCGGATAGCCGAGGTCGGAGCGTTGGCACGCGTTGGTCTGCGCAACCTGGTCGAGGGATGGCCCGGCGGCCCTGGAGTCTCCGAGCGCGACGTACCGCACACCACCGTTCGCAGGGACGGCAGATGCCGTGGCCGGAAGCGCGAACGAGACAGCGGCGGTGGTCGCGACGACGGCGGCGGTGACGGCGGCGCGGATTCCAACGGGCTTCATGATCAGCAGTATCTGTGACGAGCACCGTGACGACGGGGAGATTGGGCGTCGCGTTTCTGTGTCCGGGAACAACGAGCGCAGGTGCCGCACCCGTTTTTCCGCAGGTGCCGCACCCGTTTTCCGAGCGAGCGGCACATTCAGTCGATCTGAGGAGACAAGCGGTACATTCGCTCGGACGCGGCTCTCACGACAGCGACACGCCGACACGCATAGAACAGCCGTTCGAGTTGACCGACCCCGCCTCGCGTGGCACCATCCCAAGATCACCTGAAAACAGGTCGACCCCGGCCGGTGCGCCAACACCGATCCGGGGTCTGGGCACACGACAGAAGAGAGCTGTCATGCACCGTAGGCTGGATTCTATCCACGCGCCCGATCGAGGCGCGCATCGGCGAGCGACTCCGCTCGATCCCCTGTCGACGACCTGACACGTCCGCCCTTCGACCCCGCCGGTCGAAGGGCCACAGGCGTTTCACTTACACGGTTGTGCACGAGGGCCGTTCCGGTAACCGAGGCATGACCGTGCCCGTCGCTACCCTCCCGTAGTCCGACG
>NZ_JBSFRG010000023.1:0-99552 GCF_053589115.1 Rhodococcus sp. NPDC003383
AAATGGTTGTTTAACGCAAACATTCGTTTTTACGAAAAGTCGTTCAGACAACAGCGCGCGGCGCCCCCGCCGTGCGGCGGGGCGGCCCCCCTTCTCTGTGTTCGTGTCAGTTCGGCAGGATGGCCGTGACCTGATCGACCAGGCCCTGATCGACCGGGATGCCGGCGGCGCGCAGCGCCTCGATGCCCTGGGCGAAGCCTTCCTTGGCACTCTGCGGCGCGAGGAACGGGATGCTGTCCTGCAGGGTCGGCGCGGCCTCGGGAGCGGCCTGCGGAGCAGACTGCTCCCGAGGCGTCTCGACCTTGTCCGCGAGCGTGCCGGAGGTCGGCGCCGAACGCTGGGTGGGTGCGCTGCTCAGGCCGAGGCTCGAGGAGCAGGACGGCCATGCGCCCCAGCCCTGGCCTTCGAGGACCCGCTCGGCGACGGCGATCTGCTGGTCGCGGGTGGCCTGGTTGGCGGTCGGTGCGTACTGCGTGCCGCCGTAGGCGTTCCAGGTGCTCGGCGAGAACTGCAGGCCGCCCTGGTAGCCGTTGCCGGTGTTGATACCCCAGTTGCCGCCGGACTCGCACTGCGCGAGGCGGTCCCAGTCGGAATCGGGGGCTGCGTTGGCGGTGCCGCTGAATGCGACGCCGGTGACGCCGAGAACCGCGCTGGTCAGCGCGAACTTCGCGACGGTACGGCCGGTGTTGGTGGGCTTGCGATGGCGTCCGCTCATTGCTCCGGTTCCTCTCCGCACGCGCCTACGAGGTCAGCTGTCGGGTTCGGGCTGAAGAGGTAGCCCGGCCGCGACGCTCCCGCTGGGAGCGATTCGGCTTCACCCCTAGGGCCGTTGCTGGTGCTCGTGCCCGGGTGCCTCCTGGGAACTTCCGCTCCCTGGGAGACCGTGTGGGTCCCCCGTTTCCTGTCCCCTGGATCGTTCGTTGGGGGTCCGGTTCCGCGGGACAGGATTTGGCGCGGCGGATCCGGGTCGGCCGGACCAGTCCGACCGGATTCGAAGGTAACGGTTCCGGGGGCGGAGTGTCACCAATTGATAACGCGCGATGTTTCGCGCGCGATGAGGTGACCTGGGTGAGTCTGCTCGAGAACGCGCAGGTAGTGCCCTATCTGTGGGCGTCCGGCCCGTTCGAGGCCGGAATGTTATCGGGGCGTGATGTGACTAACGTCACAGGTGTGGCTGGAGTGATCGGACGGAGACGATGTCCTTGCCGAGGGGCATCAGCGAGATCGGGATCATCTTCAGGTTCGCGAGGGCGAGCGGAATCCCGATGATCGTGATCGCCATCGCGACCGCGGTCACGATGTGCCCGATCGCGAGCCACACGCCCGCGACGATCACCCAGATGATGTTGCCGATCAGCGAACCGACCCCGGCCGTCGGCTTGTCGACCACGGTCTTGCCGAACGGCCACAGCGCATACACGCCGATGCGGAACGCCGCGATGCCGAACGGGATTGTGATGATCAGCAGGCAGCAGATGATGCCGGCGAGGAAGTAGCCCAGTGCCAGCCACAGTCCGCCGAAGATCAGCCAGATGAGGTTGAGCAGGAACTTCACGATCCACCTCCACGCGCGCGACGGCCCGACCGCAGGGCGAACGCGATTGCCAGCAGGAAGCCCAGCGGCCAGGCCGCGGTCAGCGAATACAGCACCAGGCCCGGTTTGCCGTCCGTGACGACCGGGGTCAGGAAAATCAGGACAACTGCGACGATACCGACGGCGAAGCACACCAGCGCTGCTTTCAGCAGGCCGGTGCCCGGACGCGTAGAAGAATCGGAAGTACCCACGTCGTCCACGGTAGTGGGTCGCGCAGGTACGTGGCCCTCGCACGGGTCGGGGTACACTGGCGGCCGTCTACGCGTCCCGCACCCGATTGCGGGGCGCGTTGTTTTGCATATCCACAGGTGCCCGGACGGGTACAGCTGTCGAGGAGCGGGTGAGCGCGGTGCCAAGCGGCAAGGTGAAGTGGTACGACGTCGAAAAAGGCTTCGGCTTCCTGTCCCAGGAGGAAGGCGAGGACGTCTACGTCCGGGCGTCCGCACTCCCGGAAGGGGTGGAGGCCCTCAAGCCGGGACAGCGCGTCGAGTTCGGCATGGCAGTCGGCCGCCGCGGCCCGCAGGCACTGAGCGTGAAACTGCTCGAACAGCCCACCCTGCGACAGAAGGGTGGTCGCCGCGAGAGCACCGCGGACAAGAAGCGGCGCAGCCCCGACGAACTGCACGGCATGATCGAGGACATGATCAACCTGCTCGAGGCGTCGGTCCAGAAGGACCTGCGGCGCGGCCAGTACCCGGACCGCAAGGCCGCCCAGCGGATCTCCGAGGTGCTGCGCGCCGTCGCCCGCGAGCTCGACTCCTGATTTTCGTCACCGCACTCACGACGAGGGCCTCCGGTGATGCACCGGAGGCCCTCGTCGTTGAAGATCGGGTCGTGTGACGGATCGGTCAGTAGGTCTGGAGTGCCCAGACCGCGTGGGCGATCGCGGTGCCCGTCTCGTCCTGCACGGCCGACGGCAGCTGGATCTCGACGCCGAGCAGCTGGATCGACGGATCGGACGGGACGGTGACCGCGCGCTGCTCACCGGGCTCGAAGAGGCGCCCGTCCACGAACGTCTGGCCCGTCTTGGGATCGCCGTAGACGACGATCAGGCGCCACGGGGCGTCGGAGATCTCGGACGGCAACGACAACTGCAGCGGGAACCCGGCCGGAACGTCGAGCATGCCCAGCGGATTCTCGACGCATTCCTCCAGGTAGAGGTTGCAGTGCTGGGTCGGCTCGACCGTCACGCTCTTGCCGTGCGCGAAGGCGGTGATCGTCGGGAGCTGCGGTTCGGCCGAGTCGACGAGCTTCCACACCACCGCGGCGAGACCACCCGCCGCCAGCAATACGACCACCGCGATCAGCGCGATGATCTTCTTCGTCCGGGCCTGCAGCGTCATCTGATTCCGTTCCTGCTCGAATGTCCGGCCGCGCGCGGGGTGCGCCGGCCGGCGGTCTCTTGGTCGGCGTGCTCGGGACGTTTACCGCCCAATCCGGGCAGCAGCGTCTTCCCACGGTAGGTCAGGATCGTCTGGGTCAGTCCCAGAACCAGCACCACCGTGACGACACCGAAGCCGATCCAGTATTCGGGCGGCAACAGGACCCCCAGCGCGCCGCCGGCCACCCAGCTCAGCTGGAGCACCGTCTCCGAACGTCCGAACCCGGACGCGATCGATTCCTCCGGCAGATCCTGCTGCAGCGACGCGTCCAGCGACACCTTCGCCAGGGCGCTCGCACACGCCGCGACCAGCGCCGCGGCGGCGGCCGCGAAGATGTTGTCCGTCGCCGCGACGATCGCGGACACGATCACCACCGCCGCGGTGCAGCGGACGACGATGAGCGCGGGACGACCCAGCGCCAGCCGCGCCCCCGTCGCGTTGCCGGCGAAGTTGCCGATCGCCGCGGCCGCGCCGACCAGGCCCAGCATCGCGGCCTGCACGAGCGGGTCGTGCTCGGTCTTGGACTTCGCGACGAACGCGATGAACAGGGTCAGGAATCCGGTCAGCACCCGGATCGTGCCGTTGCCCCACAGTCCGGTGACCACCGCCCGGCCCAGCGGCTGACGGCGTCGCGTGCCGGGCGGGGTGATCACCTCCGTCTTGGTGTCGAGCATCTCGGTGCGGGCCTCGGACCCGTGATAGGACAGCGTCGCCGGGACCTCGCCCTCGGTGACCTCCACCCACGCGGGGATCCGCATGCTCAGGTACGCGCCGAACGCGGTGATGCCGGCGCACAGCCACAGCGCACCCGACGAGCCGAACAGCCACGCCGCGGCGCCGGCGACCGCACCGGCACCCAAGGTGCCGCCGACCAGGCCGAACACGGTCAGCCGGGAATTGACCCGGACAAGATCGATCTCCGGGGGCAGCACCCGTGGCGTCACCGCCGATTTCAGCACCGAGAACGATTTGCTCAGCACCATCATCGCCAGCGCCGCCGGGTACAGGCCCCAACTGTCGAAGTTGAACACGAGCACCACCGCAAGGACGCAGCGCAGCGCGAACGACGCCGCCAGCGCCAGCCGGCGACCGTGCTGCAACCGATCCAGCAACGGGCCGATCAGCGGGGCGATGATCGCGAAGGGGGCGATCGTGATGAGCAGGTACAGCGCGACCTTCGTCTTGTCCTCGCCGGTCGCGGCCGAGAAGAACAAGGTGTTCGCCAGCGCTACCGCGATCGCCGCGTCGCTCGCGAAGTTCGCCATCGTCGCGTACATCAGCGCCGTCAGCCCGGACTTGTCGGCGCCGTCCGCGGTGGCCGCGCGCCGGAACGTGGCGATGCCCTTGTTCGTCAGCTCCCGGCTGCGCAGGGCCGCGACCCGGGTCACGGTCAGCTTCCGCGGCATCCGCGGGGCGCGCGGTGCGTCGGACTCCGAGGCCGCGCGCGCGTCGTCGCGGGGTTTGCGATTCCCGTCGAGGGGGTGCAGCGGCGGCAGCGGAGTGCGCCGCGACCCGATGTGCCGCGGGGGCGGATAGTTCCGGTAGCCGGGATGGCTCGCCTCGGGGTCGGGCCGGCCGGGACGCGAGGAGCGCGGAGCCGAACGGGAGTCGCTGCCGTCGGCGTCGGCACGGCCGCGCGCCGGGTCGGCGGGTCGGCGCTCGTCCGGATCGGTCACGCCTCCGATTCTTCCCCACCGTCCCCCGGGGGCGCAGACAGGTCCCGGCGTGAGATGTGATCCATGGTGCTCACGGGACGAATCGCACCTCGAACATCGTGGGCCAGTACTTGCCGGTGACGAGGAACCGGTCGGTGCCCGGCACCTGCGCGATCCCGTTGAGAACGTCGATCTCCGCGCGCTGCTCGTCGGTGAGCGCGTCGCGCAGGGCACCGGCGTCGATGGTCGCGGTCACGCGCCCTGAGCCCGGGTCGATGCGGACGATCCGGTCGGTCTGCCACACGTTCGCGTAGACGGATCCGTCCTCGGCGCACTCGAGCTCGTTGAGGTTGTCGATCTCACGGCCGTCGACGCGGACGGTCGTGCTGCCGAGCACGTCGAAGGTCGCCGGATCCCGGAACGTCAGGGTGGACGAACCGTCGCTCATCACCAGACGGTCCCCGGCCGCGCACACGCCCCAGCCCTGGCCGTCGTACTCGACGTGGTCGCGGGGAGTCAGCGTGTCGCGGTCGCGGGCGATGGCCACCCCGTCCTTCCAGGTCAGCTGCCACACCGTGTCCCCGGCCACGGTGATGCCCTCACCGAACATGTCGTCGGGAACAGGTACCCGCGTGCGTTCGACACCGGTGTCGAGGGTCCGCGCCGACAGGTACGACCGACCGCTCCGGCCCGTGCCCTCGAGCAGTTCGCCGTCGGAGATCTCGAGGCCCTGGGTGAACGCTTCGGGATCGTGCGGCCGGCTCGCGACGATCTCGGCGCGCAGCCGGTCGGCGGGCGGACCGGGGTCGGGGACGGGTGCGTCGCCGCACCCGGCGAGGATTCCGGCGGCGAGCAGTGCGGCGGCCGGGGCCAGGACACCGGCGGTTCGGATCGGCCCGGGGAGTTTGCTGTCCTGTCGCGGTCGCACGCTGCCATCATCGCAGTCGTCGGCCGCCGTCCCGGCGGCCAAGGGTCGCGCTCCCGTTCGGGTGCGGCAGAATGGGAGCCGTGAGTGCTGTGTCTTCTGCTGATGCCCCCAGCGCGGAAAGCTCCGCCGAGGCTGTGCGACCTGTCCTCGCCGATGCGGTCGACATCGCCCGCGCGGCTCTCGACGAGCTCGGCGAAGGCGGGATCGGCCCGCATCTGGGTGTGACCGCGGAGAACGACTGCGCGGCCACCCACCGTTTCGTCGCCGACCTGCCCGGTTACCGCGGTTGGCAGTGGGCGGTCGTCGTGGCCGCTGCTCCGGAGTCCGATCACGTCACCGTCAGCGAGCTGGCGTTGCTGCCCGGACCCGACGCGCTGATCGCACCCGAATGGCTTCCGTGGAGCGAGCGGATCCGCCCCGGCGACCTCGGCCCCGGCGACCTGCTGGCCCCCGCCCCCGGCGATCCCCGCCTGGTGCCCGGATACGTCGAGACCGGCGACCCAGAGGTCGACGAAACCGCACTCGAGATCGGTCTCGGCCGTCGCCAGGTCATGAGCCTGGAAGGTCGCCTCGACGCGGCCCAGCGCTGGTTCGAGGCATACGGGCCGGACACCGAGATGGCGAAGGCCGCCCCGTCGACCTGCATGCTGTGCGGATTCTTCCTGCCGCTCGCCGGGTCGCTGCACGCGGCGTTCGGGGTCTGTGGAAACGAGTTCGCCGCGGACGGGCACGTCGTGCACGCCCAGTACGGCTGCGGTGCCCATTCGGACACCACCCTTCCGACCGGTGCGGGTTCGCCCCGTTTCGACGCGTACGACGACGCGGCGGTGGAGATCGTCGCGACCGCCGCGCCGGCGGAGTCGGACACCGCCGCGCCGGCGGAGTCGGGCACCGTCGAGGCCGAAGGGCCCGAGCAGCCCGCCGAGCCGACTGTCACCGAGGAGTCGACGGTCACCGACGAGGTGCCCGCCAGCGAGGAGCCGACGGTCACCGATCAGGTGCCCGCTGCCGAGGAGCCGAGCGCCACCGACGAGGCGCCCGCCGAGGAGCCGACGGTCACCGACGAGGCGCCCGCCGAGGAACCGACTGCCACCCACGAAGCGCCCGCCGAGGAGCCCACTGTCACCGACGAGGCGACGACCAGCGACGACACCGGCCGGCCGGAACAGACCGACTGACGTGACCCAGGCCGACCCCGCGGACCCGTTCGGTACCGCGGCGCTGCGGGACGGCACGCTGCTCGCGTGGCGGTCGTCGCCCACCCGCCTGCGGGAGGACACCGCCACCGAATCGGACCTCGTCCGTGCCGGCTACCGCGACCGGGTACTCACCGAACTCGCCCAGAACGCCGCCGACGCCGCGACCCGCGCGGGCATCACCGGCGCGATGCGGGTGTGGCTCGGCGACGACGGCCTGCACGTCGCCAACACCGGTTCCCCGCTGGACGGCCCCGGCGTGCAGGCGCTGACAGCGCTGCGGGCGTCCGCGAAGACCGGGGGAGTCGGACGCTTCGGTGTCGGCTTCACCGCCGTCCTCGCGGTCTCCGACGACATCGAGATCCGGTCCCGGACCGGATCGATCCGCTTCTCCGCCGAGCGCACCCGCGCGGTGTTGCGCGAGCACGACCTGACGCCACCGCGGTCCGGAGTGCCGGTCCTGCGCCTGGCGTGGCCCACCGCCGAACCTCCCGTGTCCGGCTCCGACACCGAGATCGTGCTGCGGTTGCGCCCGGATGTCGACGCGCGGGCCCTGCTCGACGGATTCCGCGCCGAAGCCGCGGAACTGCTGCTGGAACTGCCCGCCCTCGGCTCGATCACCGTCGGCGACGACGAACTGATCCGCACCCGCACGGACCTCGGCGGCGGCGTCCACGAGATCGTCGTCGGTGAACGCCGCTGGTGGGAGGGCGAAGGACCGCACGCGCGCTGGCTGGTTCCCGTCACCGCCGCCGGGGAGATCACGCCCCTCGGCGACGACGTGCTGCGCGCCCCCACCCGGTCCGACGAGGAACTGTCGCTGCCCGTCCTCGTCGTCGCCGACGTGCCGATGCAGCCGGACCGGCGGCGGCTGCTGCCCGGCGCCCCGCTCGACCGGATCGCCGAGGGCTACGCGCGGTTCGCCGCGGCCCTGCCCGCGGACCAGCGGATCGCGCTGGTACCGGTGCCCGGGTTCGCGCGCAGCGAGGCCGACGGACTGCTCCGGGAGGCCGTGCTCGCGGAACTGCGCACCCACCCCTGGCTTCCCGCCGCCGCTGGCGGCGGCAGCCGCCACCAGATCGCCCGCGGTGGCGACGACCTGGTGCCCGAACGCGCGACGGCGCTGGACGGGCTCACCGACGAACTGGCCGAGGCCCTCGCCGACGTCGTGCCCGGTCTCGTCGCGCCCGCGCTGTGCGGGCCGCGGTACGCGTCGCTGCTCGCCGCGGTGGACGTGCACCGGATCGGCCCGGCCCGGGTTGCCGAACTGCTCGCCGGACTCGACCGCGACCCGCAGTGGTGGCGCCGGTTGTACGACGCGCTCGAGCCGCTCGTCGTGGACGCGGTGGTCGCGGAGGAACTCGCGTCGATTCCGGTGCCGCTGTCGGACGGGCGTCTCGTCACCGGTCCGCGCACCACCGTGCTCGGAGCCGATCTGGGGGTGGACGGCCCGCTCGTGCTGCCGTGGGTGCGGCTGGTGCACCCGGACGCCGCTCACCCGTTGCTCGCGCGGCTCGGGGCCGGCACCGTCACCGCCGTCGATCTGCTGTCGGACCCCGCGCTGTTCGCCGCCGTCGAGGACGTCGACCCCGACGACGACGAAGCCGCCGCGGAACTCGCCGACACGGTGCTGCGGCTCGCCGGGCACGTTCCCGGCGGCTCCCTGCCCCGCGATCTCGGGGCCCTGCTGCTGCCCGACGTCGACGGCGAGCTGGTTCCCGCCGACGAACTGCTCCTGCCCGATGCGCCCCTCGCCGATGTTCTCGTCGACGAATCACCTTTCGGGACAGTCGATTCCAAGGTGATCGACCGGTACGGCGTGGACGCGTTGCGGGCCGTCGGGGTCGGCTGGGGTTTCACCGTGCTGCGCGCGGAATTGCCCACCGGTCCGGACCACGACCTGCCCGACGAGGGGCAGTGGTGGGAGACGGTCGACACCGACCCGGACACCCTCGTCGCGGTCCGCGACCTCGACCTCGTCGACGAAACCCGATGGGCAAGAGCCCTGACGCTGCTCGCCGCGGATCCCGACACCGCCGACGCGCTGGCCGACCGCGAGGGGTACACCGCGTGGTGGCTGCGCACCTACGCGGTTCTCGACGGGCAGCCGCTGGGACGATTGCGCGCCCCCGACGACACGACCTTCGAGGGCCTGCTCGATCCGTGCCCGCACCCCGACGCCGACCGGCTGCGGGCGTGCCTGGCGTCGCCGGTCGTCGACAGCACCGCACTGGCCGCGCTGCTGCTCGACCGCCTAGCGGACCCGGACCGTGACCCGGCACCCGCGGTCGTCGCCGCCGCGCACGGTGCCCTCGCCGCCGCGTACGCGTCCGGGGTTCTCGACGTCGCCGCACTGGACCTGCCGGACGCCGTGCGCAGCATCGCCGGGACCGTCGTCGACGCGGCCGACGCGCTCGTGCTCGACCGTCCGTGGCTCGCCGCCGTCGTCCCCGCGGAACGGATCGTGATGGGCACCACGGCAACTGCGGGTGCACTCGCCGAACTGCTCGACCTCCCGCTCGCGTCCGACACGGTGTCCGCCGAACCGACCGGCCCGGGCCGGGCCACCGAATGGTCGCGGGAACCGCAGGCCGTGCTCGCCGCCGCGACCACCGGGGTGCCCCTGCCCCAGGGACCGCTGACCGTTCACGACCGGCTCGTCGTGAGCTGTTCGGGTGCGGTGACGGGGGAGCGCGAGGTGGCCTGGTGGGTGGACCGATCCGGCACCACCCACTGCACGCCCGCCGGGTTCGCCGCCGCCGTGGCGAGCGGTGGTGCCGGGTCGTGAGCGTCGACGTCGCGGTACTCGACTGGATGCTCGGCGTCCGGGAGCCGCCGATCACGACCGCCGTCACCGTCGTCACCCACACCGGCGGCACGGTGGGGGTCACGATCCTCGCGATCGTCGCGACCCTGTTGCTGATGCGTGCGTCGCGGCCGCAGGACGCGCTGCTCGTCGCCGGCGCGGTTCTCACCGGCTGGCCCGTGATGAGCCTGCTCAAGCTGCTGTTCGGTCGTGCCCGGCCGCCGCAGCCGGAGCGGCTGGTGGACCTGTCGACGCACTCGTTCCCGTCCGGCCACGCGATGATGTCGGCGATCCTGGCGGTCACGCTCGCGGCCGTTCTCGCCCGGTCCGCGCGTCCGCAGGGCCCGTGGCGCGCGGCGCTCTACGCCGGTCTCGCCGGCTACACCGTGGCCGTCGGACTCTCCCGCGTCTACCTCGCGGCGCACTGGCTGACCGACGTCGTGGCCGGCTGGATCCTCGGGTCGCTGTGGGCTCTGCTGTGGGTGTGGTTGGTCACGCGGGTGCGGATCCGTCGCTGACGCACCCGGCTCGCGGCCCGATCCGTCAGTTCAGCCCGACCTGTGCCCCGCGCCGGCCGCGGCGCGCGGCGCGCCGCTGAACGAGGAAGAGCGCAGATCCCAGCAGCCCCACCACGATTCCGGCCACGCACACCGGAAGCGCCGCCGACCAGCGGTCTCCGACGACGAGAACGACGATCGTCGCGACGAGCCACGCGACGGTGCCGAGGGCGAGCGCGGGCCGGGGATCGGCGAGGCGTCGGACCTGCGCGGCAACGTCATCTGCGTCTTTCACAATTTGCAGACTAGTAGTTCCGCGCTGCAATAATCTCCCGGTTGCGACTCGAGCAAATCTTCTCCGGAGTGGATATTCGACATGGCCGTAGGCACCGGTTTACTGGACACCTATTTCAAGATCACCGAACGTGGTTCTACGGTGTCCCGGGAAGTCCGCGGCGGTGTGGTCACCTTCGTCGCGATGGCCTACATCGTGGTGCTCAATCCGCTCATCCTCGGTAGCTTCTCGCCCGAGGACGCCACCGCCAAGGTCGACGTGCTCGGCAACATCCTGCCGATCAACCAGGTCGCCGCGGTCACGGCACTCGTCGCCGGACTGATGAGCATCGTGTTCGGCATCATCGCCAACTATCCGTTCGCGCTCGCCGCGGGCCTGGGCATCAACAGTCTGCTCGCGGTGACCATCGCGCCGCAGGTGACGTGGCCGGAGGCGATGGGCCTGGTCGTCATCGACGGCATCATCATCGTGGTCCTCGCACTGACCGGATTCCGGACCGCGGTGTTCAATGCGATTCCGCCGGAACTCAAATCGGCCATCGCCGCCGGCATCGGTGCGTTCATCGCGTTCATCGGCCTCGTCGACGCCGGTTTCGTCCGCCGCATCCCCGACGCCGCCGGCACCACCGTGCCCGTCGGTCTCGGCATCGACGGCTCGATTGCGTCGTGGCCTACCGCGGTGTTCGTCTTCGGTGTGCTGCTGATGGGTGTGCTGGTCGTGCGCAAGGTGCGTGGCGGTCTGCTCATCGGCATCGTGATCACCACGGTGGTCGCGGCGATCGTCGAGGCGCTCACCGACGTCGGGCCGTCGATGGGCACCAACCCGAAGGGCTGGAACCTGAGCACCCCCGAGGTGCCCGGGCAGGTGGCCGGCATGCCCGATCTGAGCCTGGTCGGTGATGTCGACCTGTTCGGTGCCTTCACCCGCATCGGCGTGATCGCCGCGACGCTGCTCGTGTTCACCCTGGTGCTCGCGAACTTCTTCGACGCGATGGGCACGATGACCGGACTCGGTAAGGAAGCCGGTCTGGTCGACAAGGACGGCAACCTGCCCAACGTGGGCCGCGCCCTCGTCGTCGAGGGCACCGGTGCCATCGTCGGTGGCGCTGCCTCGTCGTCGTCGAACACCGTGTTCGTCGAGTCCGCGTCGGGTATCGCCGACGGCGCCCGCACCGGCCTGGCGAACGTCGTCACCGGTGTGCTGTTCCTCGCCGCGATGTTCCTGACGCCGCTGTACGAGATGGTGCCGATCGAGGCCGCCGCGCCCGCCCTGATCGTGGTGGGCGCCCTGATGATCGGGCAGGTCCGGGACATCGACTTCAGCAAATTCGAGGTCGCGTTGCCGGCGTTCCTGACCATCCTGGTGATGCCGTTCACCTACTCGATCGCCAACGGCATCGGCGTGGGCTTCATCACCTGGGTGGTGCTGCACGCGGCGAGCGGGAAAATCCGCACGCTACATCCGCTGATGTGGGTCGTAGCAGCATTGTTCACGGCATATTTCGTGGTGGATCCCATCACCAACGTGCTCACCTAGAACATGTGTCGGTAGTTTCCATGGCATAACGTATTGTGCTCGCCATGACATCGGAAACACGTGCACTGGCGGGCGATCTCGCCCTGGCTGTCGTGCGCCTGACGCGTCATTTGCGGGGGAGACGCACCGATTCGCGAGTGTCCCTGACCCAGCTGTCGGCCATGTCGACGCTGAGCCAGGATGGAGCGATGACCCCCGGGGCACTTGCCGCGCGTGAGAAGGTCCAGCCACCGTCGATGACTCGCGTCATCGCATCACTCAACGATCTCGGTCTGGTGGAGCGCACGCCGCACCCGACCGACGGACGTCAGATCATCGTCGACCTGTCCGAGGCGGGGCGGGAACTGCTGCGCGACGAGGCGCAGGCGCGGGAGGCGTGGCTGACGGAGCGGCTGCAGCAGCTCGATCAGAAGAGTCTCGACACGTTGCGCGAGGCGGTGGGCATCCTCACCACGCTCGTCACCGAGGACAAGTAATCACCTGCTCGTCGGTACGGCGGCGGCGACCGTGCCGCACCCGTACCGACGAGACCGACATCACCGCGCTGCGGACGGTCGTCGCCCTGTGACCGGCCGGTCGTCGACGCAGCGCTCCCGGCCGCAGCGGCCTGGCAGCGCGACATTCCGGTGGACCCGGATTCCCCCGCCCCGACGCCTGCACGCGAGGCGTGAACTGGGACAATGGGCGACGTGGTTCACGTCATCGACATCGACGATCCCGCCGACCCACGGCTGGACGATTTCCGCGATCTCAACTCCTCGGATCGCCGCCCCGATCTCCCGGGCGGCAAGGGCCTGGTCATCGCGGAGGGCGTGTTCGTCGTGCAGCGCATGCTCGACTCGCGGTTCACGCCCAACAGCCTGCTCGGCGTCGACCGCCGGCTCGGGGAACTCGCCGACGACCTGCGCGATGTCGACGTGCCGTACTACCGCGCCTCCGCCGAGGTGATGGCCGAGGTGGTCGGGTTCCACCTGAACCGGGGTGTTCTCGCCGCCGCGTCCCGCCCCGAACCCCTCGACCTCGGGGACGTGCTAGAGAAGGCGACGACCGTCGCGGTGCTCGAGGGCGTCAACGATCACGAGAACATCGGCTCGATGTTCCGCAACGCCGCCGGTCTCGGCGTCGACGCCGTGCTCTTCGGCAAGGGCTGCGCCGACCCGCTGTATCGCCGCGCGGTGCGCGTGTCCATGGGCCACGTGCTGCGTGTGCCGTTCGCGCACCTGCCGAACTGGCCGCACGACCTCGATCTGCTGCGCGGTCGCGGTTTCCAGTTGATCTCGCTCACGCCGAACCCTCGGGCTGTTACCCTCGCCGAAGCGATGACGGGGGAGAAGGTGGCTTTGTTGCTCGGTGCCGAAGGTCCGGGACTGACCGAGCACGCGATGCGTGCCACCGACGTGCGAGCGCGTATCCCCATGGCGCCGGGCACCGATTCGCTCAATGTCGCGACCGCTGCCGCCATGGCGTTCTACGAGCGGGTGCGGATCCCGAGATGACTCGCTCCGCTCCCTCGGCAACCCCGTGGGCAACCGGTCTGACCCTCACGGCGTTCGCGCTCATCGTGACCGTCGTGACGGTCGTCGCGTTCGGTTCGGTGCTGGTGGGCATCAGTCCGGTGCTCGCCTTCGGGGTCAACCTGGTCGCCGGTGCGGGTGCCGCCCCGACCTTGTGGGTGTGGAGCCGGATTCCGTTGTGGCGCTGGGTGGCTGTGGGTGTCGCCGCGGGCATTCCCCTCGGCTGGCTGATCCTGCTGACGTCGTTGTGATCTCCGGTTCGGCCGTCAGCGGAGGAGTCCCCACCAGCGACGTCGCCGTCGTTCCGGCGGTGGAGTGAAATCCGTTGCGGGCGGCGGTGTCTCGCCGTCGCGGTAGAGACCGAACCGCCAGACCTCGATGTCGGCCGGATCCGGCTCTCCGGATTCGCGGCCGATGTACCGGAAGCCGAGCCAGGCCGCGTTGGCGGTCTCGACGAGACGGCGCGGATGGAACGGCAGTGCCTGCGGGGGAGGGGTGACATCGACGGGCCAGCGCACAGGATGGTCACCGGCCCAGAACGGCCGTTCCCACACGAACGGCACGCCGTGATCCTCGAAGATGTCGACGGTCGTCGCGCTGAACGCGCGTCGCAGTTCCCCGTGGTGCCACTGCGCGAACGCCCCCAGAGCCCGCGGCGGATCCGACCGGATCAGGTAGGTGTGCTCGGAACCCAGTGTGTGCGTCCAGGTTTCGGGCGTCTTCGACGGCTGCTGCGGCAGGTCGGGACTGCACACCACCGTGACACCCGGATAGCTGCCCACGTACACCCGGTCCCGCTCCGCGCACGCGGCGGCCTCTACCAGCGGAACCCGTTCCAGCGGAACCGAATTCAGATCCGGATAGAGTCGCCCCACGAGCGCATGCGCGGAATCGCGGTCCGGGCGGGCGGAGCACAACACCGCGGCCGGTTCGGGGGCGTCGACGTACCAGAGGGTCGAGACGGACGCCGCCATCGGGACGTTCCTCAGGCGCGTCCGTTGCTGCGCACGCCGAGGAGCACGTCGTCCCAGGACGGCAGCGCGGGCTTGCCGCGCTTGTCCTTGCCCGGCGTGTGCTGCGGTGCCAGCTTGGGCTGCGGATCGTCCTCGGGCTCGGCCACGGCCTCGACGTCCTCGTCGGAGTCGACGGCCGGGGTCTCGGCCTCGGCCGTGACCTGCTGCTCGGCCGGCTCCGGCTCCGCTCGATCCAGGGTGATCGGCTCCGCGGCGGCCGACGCCCGCTCGCCCACCGTGTCGGTGTCGAGGGTGTCGTCGACGTCCCGAGCCGAGTACACCGGCGTCAGATACCGCAGTGGCCGGGCGCAGTCCGGATCGACGAGGTCGCTCGCGATGTCGTCGAGCGCGACGATCGTGCCGCCGTGCGCGTCGGGCTGATACCGCCAGTGCGCACTGTTGGTGGACCGTCCCGCGTTCCACTGCAGCTGCGCGACCCAGTGGCCGTCGTCGTCGCGCCACGCGTCCCAGGTCGCGGCGTCGATGTTGTGACCGCGGGTGCGGAAGGCCTGCGTGACGATCTCGAGTAGGGTTTCGACCGCGGGGCCGTCCGGCCGGACCGGGTGACCCTGCTGCGCCATCTCCGCGGCCCGCGACCGCTCGAGCAGCACCGGGTAGGCGAAACGCTCGACCTTCGCCATCGGAATGCCGGCTTCCTCGGCGACCTGCTCCACGGATGCGCCGCTGCGGATCCGGGCCTGGATCTCGCGGGGGCGGAGCTGGCTGTTGGTCTCGATCTGGATCTGGCCGAGACGCGCGAGGTCGCCGCGGGCGGCGGCGCGCAGGGTGTCGTCGACAGGGATGCGGAACTTGTCGCCGGTCGCGGGATCCGCGAGCACGACGTGGGAACCGTCGGGCTCGAGGCCGACCACTCGAAGCTCTCGCACCATGACCTCCTCGCGCCGGTTCGCGACTGACCCGCCCGACTGTAACGGAACGGTGGGGGCGGTGAGGTCAGGACACGCCGCGCCACGCCCGGCGGGTTGTCGTGCAACCTCCCCCGGGACGCGCTATGGTGCTGGGTTCACTGGAAGTCTCGACCAGGAGTCGAGGGTTTCACCCGGGGTGGGAAACAGCGGAGGACCGGACCCACCGGGCCCGGTCCTCCACCGTCACGTGGAACTCAGAGCTGGCCGACGACCCAGTCGATGCACTTGGTGAGCTGGGTGACGTCCTCGGGATCGATCGCCGGGAACATGCCGATGCGCAGCTGGTTGCGGCCCAGCTTGCGGTACGGCTCGGTGTCGACGATGCCGTTGGCGCGCAGGATCTTCGCGACCGCCGCGGCGTCCACCGAATCGACGAAGTCGACGGTGCCGACGACCTGCGAGCGGTAGGCCGGATCGGCGACGAACGGCGTCGCGTACTCCGAAGCCTCGGCCCACTCGTACAGGCGCGACGACGAATCCTTGGTGCGCGCGGTGGTCCACTCCAGACCGCCGTTGTTGTTCATCCACTCGATCTGGTCGGCGAACATCAGCAGCGTCGCGAGCGCCGGGGTGTTGTACGTCTGGTCCTTGACCGAGTTGTCGATCGCGATCGGCAGCGACAGGAACTCGGGCGTGAAGCGGCCCGACTCCTTGATCTCGGCGACACGCTCGAGCGCGGCCGGGCTCATCAGCGCCACCCACAGGCCACCGTCGGCTGCGAAGCACTTCTGCGGCGCGAAGTAGTAGGCGTCGACGTCGGCGATGTTCACCGGCAGACCACCGGCACCCGAGGTCGCGTCGATCGCGATGAGGGCCTTCTCCGAACCCGCCGGGCGGGAAACCGGGACCGCGACACCGGTCGAGGTCTCGTTGTGCGCCCAGCCGATCAGGTCGACGTCGGGGTCGGCGACGATCTCCGGAGCCGAACCCGGCTCGGCCGACACGACGACCGGGTCGCCGATGAACGGGTTCTTCTTCGCCACCGACGCGAACTTCGACGAGAACTCGCCGTACGTGAAGTGCTGCGAACGCTCGCGGATCAGACCGAACGCGGCGGCGTCCCAGAACGCGGTCGACCCGCCGTTGCCGAGGACGACCTCGTAGCCCTCGGGCAGCGAGAACAGGTCGCGCAGGCCGCCTCGCACCCGCGCGACGACGTCCTTGACCGGCTTCTGGCGGTGGCTGGTACCGAACACCGAGGCGCCGACGTCGACCAGCGACTGCAGCTGTTCGGGGCGAACCTTGGAGGGGCCACAGCCGAAGCGGCCGTCTGCGGGCTTGAGGTCGGCGGGAATGATCGGTGAAGCGTCAGCCATCGGAATGCGTGTCCTAAGCGTCGAGGGACAGGTGCACAGGTAGTCTAGACCGCCCGTGTCACCGGCCCCGACACCGCATTTGCGTCCGATCCGGCCGGGGCCCTCCGATTCGCCCGAAGGCTGCCGGGTCAGCTGTGTGCGATGCTGTCCCAGCCCTCGACGCTCTCGGGGGAGCGCGGATCCGGTCCCGTGTAGATCGCGGCCGGTCGCACCAGTTTCCCGAGGCGCTTCTGCTCGAGGATGTGCGCGCACCAGCCGGCGGTACGGCCGCAGGTGAACATCGCGGGCATCATCGCGGCCGGGACCTCGGCGAAGTCGAGGATCACCGCGGCCCAGAACTCGACGTTGGTCTCGATCGCGCGGTCCGGGCGACGCTCGCGCAGCTCGGCGAGCGCGGCCTGCTCCAGCGCGGCCGCGACCTCGTAGCGCGGGGCGTTCAGACGCTTGGCGGTGTTGCGCAGCACCCGGGCCCGCGGATCCTCGGCGCGGTAGACGCGGTGCCCGAAGCCCATGAGCTTTTCCTTGCGGTCGAGGATGCCCTTGACCAGCGCGCGGGCGTCGCCGGTGCGTTCGGTCTCCTCGATCATCGGCAGCACCCGGGCGGGGGCGCCGCCGTGCAGCGGTCCGGACATCGCGCCGACCGCGCCGGACAGGGCGGCGGCGGCGTCGGCGCCGGTGGAGGCGATGACGCGGGCGGTGAAGGTGGAGGCGTTCATGCCGTGCTCGGCGGCGGAGACCCAGTAGGCGTCGATGGCGGCGGTGTGCGCCGGGTCCGGCTCGCCCTTCCAGCGGACCATGAAGCGTTCGGTGACGGTCTTGGCCTCGTCGATGCGCTTCTGCGGGACCGCGGGCTGGTAGATGCCGCGGGCGGACTGGGCGACGTAGGACAGGGCCATCACGGCGGCGCGGGCGAGGTTGTCGCGGGCGGTGTCGTCGTCGATGTCGAGCAGCGGCTGGAATCCCCAGATGGGGGCGAGCATGGCCAGGCCGGCCTGGACGTCGACGCGGACGTCGCCGGTGTGGATCGGGAGGGGGAACGGTTCGGCCGGGTGCAGTCCGCGACCGAATTTGCCGTCGACGAGCAGTGCCCACACGTCTCCGAAGGTGACGCCGCGCTCGACGAGGTCCTCGATGTCGACACCGCGGTATCGCAGTGCGCCGCCGTCCTTGTCCGGTTCGGCGATGTCACTGGTGAAGGCAACGACGCCTTCGAGGCCGGCAACGAAATCCTCGGGTACTGACGCGCGCGATGCCACGGTGGACTCTCCTTGTTTTCGTGCGGCCCGGTCCGGGTTGCACTGCTTGTGAGGCGAGGCGCCGGAATGTGATGGGCACCCCACCGATGTCGTCGAACAAGACTGTAGACCTCCCCGCCGCAGGTCGGACCCGCAGTCTCCGGAGTAGCGTCTTCGCCCGTGTCGTCAGATCCGCAGAACCGACCCCGGCGTCCCGGGGAACTCGCCGCGATGCGCGTCGACTACGCGAAGGCCGGCCCCGAAGGGGCCGCGCCCGTCGACGCCGACCTCGAACCCGAAGACCTCGCCGGCGGCTGGCTGTCGCTGCTGAGGCGGTGGCTCGCCGACGCGATCGCCGCCGAGGTACCGGAACCGAACGCCATGGTGCTCGGCACGGTCGACGAGGACGGCCGCCCGGTGACCCGCACCGTGCTGTGCAAGGACATCGACGCGGACGGCGTCACCTTCTTCACCAACTACGAGTCGAACAAGGGCCGCCAGCTCGCGGCGCGGCCGTACGCGTCCGCGACGTTCGCGTGGCTTCCCGTGCACCGGCAGGTCACCGTGCGGGGACCGGTCACGCGAGTGTCGGCGGAGGAGACCGCCGAGTACTGGCACACCCGGCCGCGTGGTTCGCGGCTCGGCGCGTGGGCGTCGCGGCAGTCGCAGCCGATCGAGTCCCGGGCCGCGCTCGAACAGGCCATGATCGAGGTCGGGGAACGCTACGGCGTCGACGAGGACATCCCGGTCCCGCCGTTCTGGGGTGGCCTGCGGATCACCCCCGAGTCCGTCGAGTTCTGGCAGGGTCGTCCCAACCGCCTCCACAACCGCGTCCTCACCCGGCTCGTCGACGGGCAGTGGTCGACAGTTCGGCTCCAGCCGTGAAGCGCCTGCTCGCCGACACCACCCCGCTGCGCGACCCCGCCTACCGGCGGCTGTGGTCGGCGGGGGTCGTCACCACGATCGGCGCCCAGCTCGGTGTGGTCGCGGTGCCGCAGCAGATCTACGAGATCACCCGCAGTTCCGCCTACGTCGGCCTGACCGGTGTGTTCGGGCTGGTCCCGCTGGTGGTGTTCGGTTTGTGGGGTGGGGCGCTGGCCGATGTCATGGACCGGCGACGGCTGCTGACCATCACCACGACCGGTCTCGGCGTGACGGCGCTGCTGCTGTGGGCGCAGGCCGCCGCGGGACTGAACAACGTGTGGTTGCTGCTCGGGCTGTTCGCGGTGCAGCAGGCGTTCTTCGCGGTCAATCAGCCGACGCGGTCCGCGATCATCCCGCGGCTGCTGCCACCGGGACAGATCGCGGCCGCGACCTCGCTGAACATGACGGTGATGCAGTTCGGGGCGATCGCCGGACCGCTGCTCGCCGGGGTTCTCATCCCGGTTCTGGGGCTGTCCGCGCTGTATCTGCTCGACGCCGTCGCGCTGCTCGCCACGCTGTGGGCGGTGGTGCGGCTGCCGGCGATCCCGCCGCTCGGGGAGACCACGAAGGCCGGGCTGCGCGCGGTGTTCGACGGATTCCGGTACCTGTCGACGCAGAAGATCCTGCTCGCCTCGTTCGTGGTCGACATCGTCGCGATGGTCTTCGGCATGGCCCGTGCCCTGTTCCCGCAGATTGCGCACGAGTCGTTCGGCGACCCGGTGTCCGGCGGCTTCGCCCTCGGCCTGCTGTTCGCGGCGATGTCCGTCGGCGCGGTGCTCGGCGGCGTGTTCTCCGGCTGGCTGCCGCGGGTGCGCCGGCAGGGGCTCGCGGTGATCGTGTGCATCGCACTGTGGGGTGTCGCGATGATCGGTTTCGGTGTCACGGTCGCGTTCGCCGAGCCCGGTGACGGTCCCGTGCTGCTCTGGATCGCGTTGGCGTTCCTGGCATTCGGCGGTGCCGTCGACATGGTGTCGGCGGCCTTTCGCTCGACGATGCTCCAGACCGTCGCGACCGACGAGATGCGTGGCCGGCTGCAGGGTGTGTTCATCGTGGTCGTCGCCGGGGGACCGCGCATCGGCGACGTCGCCCACGGTGTCGCCGCGGCGGCGGTCGGCACCGCGGTCGCGGCTGCCGGCGGTGGGGTGCTCGTCGTGATCGGCACCGCGCTCTGTGTGCTCGCGTTCCCCGCGTTCGTGCGGTTCCGGGTCGCGAAAGAGGTCGTGAGGGTGTCGTAGGCGCCGGTGTGTACTTGTGGCGGTCCCGACCGCCACAACGACACACGGGCGCGGAGGCGCCGATTCGGTGGTGTGGATCGTCGCGGCCGTGGAAACTGTGGGCATGTCCGATCCGAGGGATTTCGGTATCCAGGGGAACGGGTACCGGGCTGTGGTGTCCAGTGCAGGCGGTGCGCTGCGTCTGCTCGAACACGAGGCGCCCGACGGCGCCTACGCGCTCACCGAGAGCTGGCCGGCCGGGGAGCGGCCACCGCTGTACAGCGGTGTCGTGCTCGCCCCGTGGCCGGGCCGGGTCCGCGACGGCCACTTCTTCTTCGACGGCATCGAACACCAACTCGCCGTGACCGATCCGGAGCACGGCGCGGCGCTGCACGGGTTCGCATGGGCGAGCTATTGGGAGTTGTTGTCGCACAGCGAGAATCGGGTCGTGCAGGCGCTCGAGGTCGGACTGCACAAGGGCTGGCCGTACCAGTTGCGGCTCACCGTCACCCACGAACTGGGGCCGGCCGGGCTGACAGTCACCCACACCACGACCAACATCGGCGGCTATCACGCGCCCTTCGGTCTGGGTGCGCATCCGTACCTGCGGGCCGGCGACTCCGACCTCGACGACTGCACGCTGCAGATCGCCGCCGGCACGCGGCTGCCCGTCGACCCGGAGCGGTCCCTGCCGAACGCGTACTCGCAGCCCGTCGCCGACAGCGATTACGACTTCACCTCTCCGCGGTCGCTGCGCGGCGTCACGCTCGACGCCCCCTTCAGCGCGCTCGACGAGGACGTCGACGGACGGGTCCGGCACGACCTGCTCGGCCCGGACGGTCGCGGCGTGCGGTTGTGGACCGGCCCGGGCTTCGGGTGGGTGCACGCGTCGATCGCCGACGACTATCCGGGCCGCGGCCGTGCCCTCGCGCTCGCGCCGGCGACGTGCCCGCCGGACGCGTTCAATCTGGGCATCGACATCGTCGTGTTGCAGCCCGGCGAGACGTGGACCGGTCAGTGGGGGCTGAGCGCCCTGGTCTGACGGGGCCGAGTGCCCCGGTCCGACGGGGGTCGAGCGCCCCGGGTGTGACCGTTGTACCGGTGCGGTGCACATTCGGCCGGACACGCCGGGGGTGCCTCACCGCGCGCGATCCGGTATCGTGATATCGATTTGCGTGGAGTGTTGTCGCAGGTGAGCGGCATTCACGTCCGTCGGTGTGCGCCGATCGCCGGGCACGACGAGGGTTCGCCTCCGCTTCGCATGGGTAGCCGTCCCGGGACTTTCGACCGACCCTCCCTGGGCGCCCGCCCCGGCCAGCGGCTAGGTTCTACGTGAATGTTCGGAAGTTTCTCGTAGGTCTGAGCTTGAGAGGGATCCTTCGTGCCCGCTGAGAATGACACAAACCCCACCCTCAGCTACCCCGGTGGCGAGCACAAAATGTCGATCGCCAAGGCGACGGAAGGCAATGACGGTATCGAGCTGGGCAAGCTCCTTGCTGCAACCGGGTACACCACCCTTGACCCCGGTTTCGTCAACACTGCCTCCACCACCTCGGCGATCACGTACATCGACGGTGAGAAGGGCATCCTGCGGTACCGCGGATACCCCATCGAGCAGCTCGCGGAACGGTCGACGTTCATCGAGGTCAGCTACCTGCTGATCTACGGTGAGCTGCCGACCTCGGAGCAGCTCGAGGTCTTCACCGACAAGATCCGCCGGCACACGCTGCTGCACGAGGATCTCAAGCGCTTCTTCGACGGCTTCCCGCGCAACGCGCACCCGATGCCGGTCGTCTCGAGCGCCGTCAACGCCCTGTCGGCGTACTACCAGGACGCCCTCGACCCGGACGACCCGGAGCAGGTCGAGCTGTCGACGATCCGCCTCATGGCGAAGCTTCCGACCATCGCGGCCTACGCCTACAAGAAGTCCGTCGGCCAGCCGTTCCTGTACCCGGACAACTCGCTGTCGCTGGTCGAGAACTTCCTGCGTATGACGTTCGGGTTCCCGGCCGAGCCGTACGAGATCGATCCCGAGATCGCGCAGGCTCTCGACATGCTGCTGATCCTGCACGCCGACCACGAGCAGAACTGCTCCACGTCGACGGTGCGTCTGGTCGGTTCGTCCGACGCTAACCTGTTCACCTCGATCTCCGGTGGCATCAACGCGCTGTGGGGCCCGCTGCACGGCGGCGCCAACCAGGCCGTGCTCGAGATGCTCGACAAGATCAAGGCCTCCGGCGGCGACGTCAACGAGTTCGTCCGCAAGGTCAAGAACAAGGAAGACGGCGTGAAGCTCATGGGCTTCGGTCACCGCGTCTACCGCAACTACGATCCGCGTGCCGCGATCGTGAAGAAGACCGCCGACTCGATCCTCTCCAAGCTGGGCGCGGGCGACGAACTGCTCGAGATCGCCATGAAGCTCGAGGAAGCCGCGCTCACCGACGAGTACTTCATCGAGCGCAAGCTGTACCCGAACGTCGACTTCTACACCGGTCTCATCTACCGGGCGATGGGCTTCCCGGACCGCATGTTCACCGTGCTGTTCGCGCTCGGCCGCCTGCCCGGCTGGATCGCGCACTGGCGTGAGATGCACTCGGATCCGACCCTGAAGATCGGCCGCCCGCGCCAGATCTACACCGGCTACACCGAGCGCGCCTACACCGCCCTCGACGCGCGCTGACGCGCGTCCGAACGCAACCTCGACGAGGAGAACACGCATGAGCAAGCCGGAGATCGAGTTCCAGGACGGTCCCGCACCCACCGAGCTGGTCATCAAGGACCTCACGGTCGGTGACGGTGCCGAGGCCACCCCCGGCGCGAAGGTCGAGGTTCACTACGTCGGTGTCGAGTTCGACACCGGCGAGGAGTTCGATTCGTCGTGGAACCGTGGTGAGTCCATCACCTTCCCGCTGGCCGGCCTGATCGCCGGGTGGCAGGAAGGCATCCCGGGCATGAAGGTCGGCGGCCGTCGTCAGCTGACGATCCCGCCGGAGCTCGCCTACGGCCCGGCCGGATCCGGCCACCGGCTCTCGGGCAAGACGCTGGTGTTCGTCATCGACCTGCTCGATGTGAAGGTGCCGCCGGCGGTGCCGGTCGTCGAACCGGCCACCGGTCCGGCCCCGACCGAACTGGTCGTCGAGGACATCACCGTCGGTGACGGTGCCGAGGCGCAGCCCGGCGCGGTCGTGGACGTGCACTACCACGGCGTCGAGTACGACACGAACGACGTGTTCGACTCGTCGTTCAGCCGCGGCGAGTCCGTGAAGTTCCCGCTCGGGCGTCTGATCCCGGGCTGGCAGGAAGGCATCCCCGGCATGAAGGTCGGTGGCCGCCGCAAGCTCACGGTCCCGCCGGAGCTCGCGTACGGTCCCGCCGGTTCCGGGCATCCGCTCGGCGGCAAGACGCTGGTGTTCATCATCGATCTGCTGGGCACCAACTAGATCGACCCACGACGACGCCCCGCATCGCTCGCGATGCGGGGCGTCGTGCTTTCTCACCGATCCCGGTCCCGTTCCCGGACGAGGGTGGCCGTGGCGACGTCGCCGCTCCGGTAGGTGTTGCCGTTGGTGGTGAAGCGCCACAGTCCGTCGTCGCACCGCAGCCCGTCGAGCCGGGTCCCCGGAGACTTCTCGTCGATGCGGATGATGTTCCCGTGCTCGTCGACGAGCGCGACGTCGCAGCGACCGTCCTCGCTCCGGTGCATCGAGTCGGCGCCGGCGGTGCCCGCGAACCCGAGCAGCAACGGCGCGGTCATCATCATGGCGGCAATCAGCTTGCGGCTCTTCGACATTCGGTCCTCCGTGGACGATCGGGTGGTCTGATGCGTCCATCGTGCTCGCGGCCGGTGCCGCGGCGAACCCACCCGAGGTGTGGACCCGGCTCACCCCTGCGGGTTCGCGATCCGCACCGTCAGGCGCGCTCCGCCGAGCGGTGAGTCCTCGAGGCGTGCCGTCCCGCCGTGCAGCGCCGCCTGCTGCGCGACCAGCGTGAGCCCGAGCCCGGAACCGGTGCGGGATGCGCCCGTGCCGCGCCGGAACCGTTCGAACACGACCTCCCGCTCCTCGGCGGGCACCCCGGTGCCGTCGTCGTCGACGGTGAGCACCGTGTCGGGGCCGTCCGGGGTGACCGTCAGTCGGACGTGGCGGGCGCCGCCGTGCCGGACCGCGTTGGCGATCGCATTGTCGACGACGAGCCGGAGGCCCCCGGGCAGTGCCGGCACGAGACGACCGGGTTCCCCGTCGACCTCCACCGTCAGGCCCGGATACCGGCCGCGCGCCTCGGCGGCGGCCGCATCGCAGATCTCCACCGGATCGGTGTCGACGAAATCGTCGGTGCTCGACAGGTCGCCGCGGGCGAGACGTTCGAGATCGTCGAGGGTCGACTCCACCCGGCCCTGGGTGCGGACGAGGTCGCCGAGGATCTCGGTACGGTCGGCGGCGGCGAGGTCGTGGGTCGAGAGCACCTCGAGGTCGGTGCGCATCGCCGTCAGCGGTGTCCGCAGTTCGTGGGCCGCGGCGGCCGCGAAGTCCCGCGCGGTTGCGAGCGCCGCGTCGGTGCCGGCCTGGGCGTGTGCCACGTCGGCGAGCATCGCTCCGGCGGCGGCCGCGAGTTCGTCGGCCTCGCGGACACCGGATCTGCGGGGCGCGAGATCCGGATCCCGGGAGGCGATCCGGCCCGTGAGATCCACCAGCGGCCGCACCGCGCGGCCGCCGAACACCCAGCCGAGACCGGTGGCGACCGCGATCGCGCACAGCCCGGCGACGGCCAGCTGCCGGTGCTGCGCGGTCGTGACATCCTGTGCCTCCGCGTACGGAACGGCGACCGACAGGCGGCCGCGCGTCGCCTCGACCGGTGCGGTGACGGCGCGGTAGGGAACATCGCCGACCGTGACGGTGTGGGCCCCGAGGTCGAGTTCGGGGAGCTGCGTCGGGGTGCTGCTGCGGACGTGGCCGTCCTTTTCGGCGCGGATCGTCACCGCGAACGCGCCGGCGTCGCCGAGCGCGGGCAGGAACAATCCGGCGGTCCCGGCGTTGGCGACGAGAACCTGCGCGGCGGTGTCGAGGCGGCGATCGAGCTGGGCGAGGTTGTTGCGGTCGATCTCGATCGCGACGAGCACGCCGAGCACGCCGACGACCACGGTCGTGCCCAGCGCCGTTGCTGCCGCAACCCGCGCTCGAAGTGAAAAACGGTGTGGCATCACGGTTCTCGCATCACGAATCCGACTCCGCGCACGGTGTGCACGAGTCGGGGTGCGCCGCCGGCCTCGAGCTTGCGGCGCAGGTATCCGACGAACACGTCCACGACGTTCGTGTCGGAGTCGAAGTCGTAGCCCCACACCAGCGACAGCAGCCGCTCGCGGGTCAGCACGATCCCGGCGTTGCGTGCCAGCACCTCGAGCAGCTCGAACTCGCGTTTGGTCAGTTCGACCGGCACCCCGGCGAGGTGCACGCGACGACCGGCAGGGTCGAGTTCGAGGTCGCCGACCCGCACGGTCGCCGAGGGTGCGCCACCCCGCCCGCGTCGCAGCATCGCCTTGATCCGCGCAACCAGTTCGGCGAGCACGAACGGTTTGGTGAGGTAGTCGTCGGCGCCGGCTTCGAGACCGGCGATGCGGTCGTCGACGGCACTGCGGGCGCTGAGCACGCAGATCGGGATGTCGTCACCCGCCTCGCGCAGCGCGGTCACCACGCCGGTGCCGTCGAGGACCGGCATGTTCATGTCCAGGACCATCGCGTCGGGCCGCTGCTGCTCGACGACCGCGAGCGCGTCGCGACCGTCCGTGGCGGTCAGGACCGCGAAACCGGACAGGCGCAGTCCGCGGCGCAGCGACGCGAGCACGTCCTCGTCGTCGTCGACGACCAGGACGGTGGCGTGGGCGCTCATGTGGGCATTGTGCCCTGTGCGTTCGCACCCGGGGCGGCGCCGAGCATCGACAGCACCAGCGCGACGTAGTTGCCGGCGAGCGCGTCGATGTCCATGCGGCCGGGCTGGTACCAGCGGGAGACGTCGATGCCGAGCGAGAGGATCGCCAGCGCCGCGGTGGGGACGTCCCCGACGGTGAACGCACCCGAGTCGACGCCGCGCTGGATCTCCTCGCGGATCACCGCGTCGGTCGCCCGCCGGATCTCGGCGATCTCCCGGTAGTGCTCGTCGGTGAGGGCGTGCAGTTCGTACTGGGCGACGCGGCACATCGTGTGGTGTTCGGCGTGGATGCGCACGAACCGGTCGACGGTCGCGCGGATCCGCTCGACGGGTGTCTCCGCACCGGCGGCGGCCGCGGTGATCGAGTCGAGGACGAACCGGTGCCCGATGCGGCTCGCCTCGAACAGCACCTCCTCCTTGGAGGGGAAGTGCACGTAGAGCGCGGCGGGGCTCAGTCCTGCGCCGACCGAGATGTCGCGGGTGGTCGTGGCGTGGTAGCCGCGCCGGGCGAACGAGTCCACGGCCGACAGCACGAGGCGCCGCGCGACGTCGGACTTGACGCCGGTCAGGGCGGCGGGGTCGCCGGGTCCGGCGGTGGTGGCGGTGCTGTCGGTCATGGTCGTCCGTCCTGGTCGATCGGGGTGCTCGTTGACATCATGCACCGTCACCGGTTTACTAAGTGAGCGCTTAGTCGTCCTGAAAGGATAGCCATGCCCGCTCCCGTCCTGTCCCGGCGTGACCTCGACTTCCTGCTGTACGACTGGCTCGACGTCGTGTCGCTGACCGGCCGCCCCTACTTCGCCGAGCACTCCCGCGAGACGTTCGACGGCATTCTCGACCTCAGCGCCGACCTCGCCACCAAGCATTTCGCCACGCACAACAAGAAGGCCGACGCCGAGGAACCGCGCATCGGCGAGGACGGGCGCGTCGAGATGATCCCCGAGGTCAAGGAGGCCCTCGACCAGTTCTCCAAGGCCGGGCTGCTCTCCGCGAGCTTCGACGAGTCGCTCGGTGGCATGCAGCTGCCGGTGACCGTGCTGCGCGCCGCGATGGCGTGGTTCCAGGCCGCGAACGCCGGGACCTCGGCGTACCCCTTCCTCACCGTCGGCAACGCCAACGTCATCGCCACCCACGGCACCGAGGAGCAGGTTGCGACGTACGTTCCGTCGCTGCTCGAGGGCCGGTTCTTCGGCACCATGTGCCTGTCCGAGCCGCAGGCCGGCTCGTCGCTCGCCGACATCACCACCAAGGCGATCCCCCAGGACGACGGCACCTACCGCCTGACCGGCACCAAGATGTGGATCTCCGGCGGCGACCACGAGCTGACCGAGAACATCGTGCACCTGGTGCTCGCGAAGATCCCCGGCGGACCGGCCGGCGTCAAGGGCATCTCGCTGTTCATCGTCCCGAAGTTCCTCGTGAACGCCGACGGCACGCTCGGCGAACGCAACGACGTCGCCCTCGTGGGCCTGAACCACAAGATGGGCAACCGCGGCACCACCAACACGCTGCTGAACTTCGGTGACGGCTCCTTCACCCCGGGCGGGCGCGAGGGGGCGGTCGGGTACCTGCTCGGCGAGGCCAACAAGGGCCTGTCGTACATGTTCCTGCTGATGAACGAGGCGCGCATCGGCGTCGGATTCCTCGCGACCGCCCTCGGCTACACCGGGTACCTGCAGTCGCTCGAGTACGCGCGCACCCGCACGCAGGGCCGTCCGCTCGCCGACAAGGACCCGGCCTCCGCGCAGGTGCCGCTCATCGAGCACGCCGATGTCCGCCGCATGCTGCTCGCGCAGAAGGCGTACGTCGAAGGTGCCCTCGCGCTCGGGCTGTACTGCTCCAAGCTCGTCGACGAGGAGCGCAGCGCCGCGGACGCCGAGGCCCGCGACCGCGCCGGCCTGCTGCTCGACGTGCTCACCCCGATCGCGAAGTCGTGGCCGTCGCAGTGGTGCCTCGAGGCGAACAGTCTCGCGATCCAGGTGCACGGCGGCTACGGCTACACCCGCGAGTTCGACGTCGAGCAGTTCTACCGCGACAACCGGCTCAACCAGATCCACGAGGGCACCCACGGCATCCAGGGCCTGGACCTGCTCGGCCGCAAGGTGATCATGAAGGGCGGTGCCGGTCTGGCGCTGCTGGGCGAGACCATCGCCGCGACCGTCGCGAAGGCGCGGGCCGCCGGTGGCGCAGCCGCCGAGTACGCGCAAGAGCTCGAGGCGGCCGTCGTGCGTGTCGGTACCACCACGGCGAAGCTGTGGGCGGGCCGCGATCCCGAACTGGCGCTGGCGAACTCGTCGGTCTACCTGGAAGCGGTCGGACACGTCGTGGTCGCGTGGATCTGGCTCGAACAGCTCCTCGCCGTCGGCGACCGCGAGGGCGCCTTCTTCGACGGCAAGCGCGCTGCCGCCCGGTACTTCTACCGCTTCGAGCTGCCGAAGACCGGCCCGCAGTTCGATCTGCTCGACAGCCTGGACCGCACCACGCTCGACGTCTCGCCCGAGGTGTTCTGAGCAATCACCATGTCACGGTGAGCGATTCGCCGACCGGGAGCGCATGCCACCGGTCGGCGTAGTCGTCGAGTCGTCCGACGATCTGCTCGACGACGGGTGGAATCTCGTTGCGGGTGACGTACGCGGGCAAGGTTTTCGCGAACCCGCGTCGCACCTCCCACACCGGAACGGCGATTCCCGCCAGTTCCTCCGATCGGGTCATGTCCTTCTTCGCCCGATCGGAGAGCTTGGCGCCCTTGGACTTCCGGTGACGGGCGGCTTTCACCCGCTCGGCGGGATCGGCCGGCCAGAACAGACCGTTGTCGCCCGCCGCGAGCTGCCCGAACACCCCGAGTTCGATCCCGGCCACCTGTTCGACGAGCAGGTGCACCAGATCGTGCGGCAGATAGGGATGACCGCCGGGACCGTTGCGCGGAGCCAGCGACGCACCGGTTCCGCGGTGCACGGCGATGTCGTAGCTCGTACCGGGACCCTTGGTGAACACAACCTGCATGTTCGTACGGTAGATGCCGCGTGCACCCGCACGCACCCGAATTACCGACGGTCAGGCGGAGGCGCGGTCCACCAGTAACGTCAAGGCGTGACGCACCGTCTTCTCCAGCACCTTCTCCGGATCGCCCTCGAAGTACCGCTCCTCGTAACGGGTGCCGCCCGGCCCGGTCGTCGCGAAACACACTGTCCCCGGCGGACGTCCGTCCTGCGGGTCGGGTCCACCGGCTCCGGTGACGGCGACGACGAGATCGGCGTCCAGCAGCCGCGCCGTATGCTCGGCCATCGCCCGCGCCGCCGCCTCGCACACCACGGGACCCTCGGGTACCTTCAGCAGACCGTGCTTGACGGACCGTGAATACGCGACGATGCCGCCGCGGAACCATTCCGAGCTGCCCTGCCCGGCGCCGAGCCGCGAGGCTATCGCCCCGGACGTCAGCGACTCCGCGCACGCCACCGTGTACCCGTGGGCGTCCGTGAGGCCGGCGAGCCGCTCGACCAGTTCCTCGGACTGCCGCGTGCCGTCCGCCACGTCACTCATTCGAGTCCCCTTCCCGGTGATCGGACCGGACCCACCGGCCCAGCAGTGTTCCGTCGTCGTCGGCCAGCAGGTGCTCGCGTCGCATCGACGTCGGCGCCGACACCGGGGCGGTCGCGATGCGACCCGCCGAACCGGCCGCCAGCATCGGCGCGAGCGTCAGGCACAGCTCGTCGACCACCCCGTCCGCGATCAACGTGCCGAACAATCTCGGTCCCCCTTCGCACAGCACCCGGTGCCAGCCGGCGTCGGCGAGCGCCGAGACGAGCGTGACGCCGTCGATCTCGTGATCGGCGACGACCCGCACGTCTGCACCGGCGTCGACCAACGCGCGGCGCTTCGCATCGGATACCCGGGCACTGGTGAACACAACCGGCGGCACGAACGTGTCGGTGAACAGCCGCATCTGCGGATCGAGATCGCCCGACGCGGTGACCACCACGACCGGCGCTATCTCGGGCAGACCCGCCGCCGCGCGACGTTCGCGCAGCGCCGGACTCGTGCGCGCACCCCCGTAGTTCTCACCCCGGGCCGTGCCCGCCCCGACGACGATCACCTCGGCGAGCTCACGCAGCATCCCGAAGACCTTCTTGTCGGCCGGGGTCCCGAGCCCGCCGGAGCGGCCGTCGACCGCGACGGCACCGTCGAGCGACGACACGAAGTTGACGCGGATCCACGGCCCGTCCAATTGCGGGGGATAGGCGTACAGCGCGCGCAGGCCGGCGTCGTCGAGTGTGCGGGTGGGATCGATCGGGTCGTCGAGACAGCGCATCCTCCGATCAGATCACGGGTATCCGCGGTGCCGCCAGCTATCCGCTGGTCCGATCGTCGGGAAGGATGGCTGGGGACCGAGCGGATGTCGGGAGAGCCGTCGTCACGCGTCGTGGCCGGCGTCGATGTCGCGTACGTCCCGGAACGTCACGAGGTCGGTGAGGTCGCTGCGGAGTTCACCTTCGTCGGGGGCGAGGAGGAAGCCGACGTGGTCGCCGAGTTCGAACCGGCCGAGGATCTCGCCGGTGAACCATGCCGCGGCGTCGTCCAGGATGGGCAGGCCGTGCGGACCATCGCTCCAGCGGCAGCGTGCGAACTTGTCCACCTCGTCGCCGGTCTCCCCGCCGAACAGCGCGGCCAGCGGCAGGTTCCGCTGGTCGAGGACGTGCACGGCGAGATGATCGGCCGCGGTGGCCACCCGGAACGTGCGGTTCTCGTCGGACAGGCCCACGAGGAACCGCGGCGGGTCGATCCCCGCCTGGGTGGCGAAACCGACCAGGCACCCGCTGCGTTCGTTCGCCGCGCGCGTGGTCACCACGAACATCGGATAGTCGAGGCGGTCCACGATCGCGGAGAACCCGTCGCTCGAGCCGCTGATGGCATCGGACATCGCCGCATCGTACGTCGGATGGACGCCGGGCGCGCGCGTTTGATCGGCCGCCGAGCGCGGGTACTCATGGCGCCATGACGGTCGACGAAGGCTCGGGACGCACCGGTGGGACGGTCGCGCCCGACGATCCCCGCAAACCGGACTCACCGACGGATCTGACGAAACCGTCGTGGAAGTACGTGGTCCGCAGGACAGTTCGCGAATTCGGCCGCGACGAGTGCACGGACCTCGCCGCCGCGCTCACCTACTACGCGGTGCTGTCGCTGTTTCCCGCACTGCTCGTGGTGGTGTCGCTGCTCGGCGTGGTCGGGCAGGGACGATCCACGGTCGACGGAATGATGCAGATGGTCGAGGATCTGGGTCCCGCGTCGGCGGTGGACACACTGCGTGGACCGGTCGAGCAGCTCGTGAACGCTCCGTCCGCCGGGCTCGCGCTGATCATCGGTGTCCTCGCCGCGCTGTGGACCGCGTCGGGCTACGTCGGTGCGTTCGGCCGGGCAATGAACCGCATCTACGAGATCGACGAGGGCCGGCCGGTGTGGAAACTGCGGCCCCTGATGCTGCTCGTCACGGCGCTGGCACTGATCGCCGCCGGCGCGACCGCCGCGATGCTCGTGATCAGCGGCCCGGTCGCGCGTGCCCTCGGCGATGCCGTCGGGCTCGGCGACACCGCGGTCACCGTGTGGAACATCGCCAAATGGCCGGTGATGCTCGTGCTCGTCGTGGTGATCGTGGCGGTGCTCTACTATGTGACACCCAATGTGGCACAACCGAAGTTCCGGTGGCTCAGCCTCGGATCGGTCATCGCGATCGGCACCTGGATCGCCGCCTCGGTGATCTTCGCGTTCTACGTCTCCAACTTCGGCAGTTACGACCGCACGTACGGTTCGCTCGCCGGCGCCGTGATCTTCCTGCTCTGGCTGTGGATCACGAACCTGGCGTTGCTGTTCGGCGCCGAATTCGATGCCGAACTCGAGCGCGGCCGTCAGCTGCAGGCCGGCATCGCCGCGGAGGAGTCGCTGCAGCTGCCCGAGCGCGACACCCGGGTGAGCGAGAAGAACGACGCGAAGCTGCAGGAACTCGTCGACTACGGACGACGGCTGCGCACCGGCGCCGGCCACGACACGGAAGAACCCCACCGCTGAGCAGCGCTCGGCGGCGGGGTCCCTTCGTCTTCTGCTCTAGCTGCCGAGCTGCCGCTCCAGCGCCTCGAGCACCGCCGGGTCCTCGATGGTCGAGGGAACCGTGTACTGCTCGTGATCGGCGATCTGCCGCATGGTCTTCCGCAGGATCTTGCCGGATCGGGTCTTCGGCAGCGCCTGCACCACCGTCACGTCGCGGAAGGTTGCGACGGCACCGATCTGTTCGCGGACCATCGTGACCAGTTCCTGCCGGAGCTTCTCCGGATCGATCTCGACGCCGGCCTTGAGGACGACGTAGCCGCTGGGCCGCTGGCCCTTGAGCTCGTCGCGGATGCCGATGACCGCGCACTCGGCGACGGCGGGGTGCGACGCCACGACCGCTTCCATGCTTCCCGTCGAAAGACGGTGTCCGGCAACGTTGATGACGTCGTCGGAGCGGCCGAGGACGAACACGTAGCCGTCCTCGTCGATGTACCCGGAGTCGCCGGTGAGGTAGTAGCCGGGGAACGTGTCGAGGTAGGAGCGGCGGTAGCGATCCTCGTCGCGCCACAGACCGGTGAGGGTGCCGGGCGGCAACGGCAGCGCGATGACGATGTTGCCCTCGGTGCCGGCCTCGACGCGGTTGCCTTCGCCGTCGACGATTTCGACGCGGTAGCCGGGGACCGGGACGGTGGGGGAGCCGGCCTTGAGCGGCATCGGTTCGAGGCCACGCAGATTCGCCGCGATCGCCCAGCCGGTCTCGGTCTGCCACCAGTGGTCGACGACGGGACGGTCGAGGACGGCGGTCGCCCATTCGTAGGTGTCCGGGTCGAGACGCTCGCCGGCCGCGAACAGCGTCTGCAGCGACGAGATGTCGTACTTCTTCAGTTCCTCGGCGTTCGGATCGGCCTTGCGGACGGCGCGGATCGCGGTGGGCGCGGTGAACAGCGCACGCACACCGTATTCGGAGATGATCCGCCAGAACGCGCCCGCGTCCGGGGTGCCCACCGGCTTGCCCTCGTACATCACGGTCGTCGCGCCGACGAGCAGCGGCCCGTACACGATGTAGGAGTGGCCGACGACCCAGCCGACGTCGGAGGCCGTCCACCACACGTCACCGGGGGAGATGTCGTAGATGTTGCGCATCGACCAGGTCAGCGCGACCGCGTGACCACCGTTGTCGCGGACCACACCCTTCGGCTTCCCGGTGGTCCCCGAGGTGTACAGGATGTACAGCGGATCGGTGGCCGCGACCGTGACCGGATCGGCCGGGGCGGCGTCGGCGACCAGCTCGTCCCAGTCGAACCACGCCGCCGACGAGGTCTTGTAGTCCGCGGCCGAGCCCGGGATGGACTCGCGGTCCTTGACGATCACGGTGTGCGGCGGCGTCTGCGACAGGCCGATCGCCTGTTCGACCATGGGGAGGTATTCGACGGTGCGGCCCGGCTCGAGACCGCCGGACGCGGTCACCAGGAGCGCCGGCTGCGCGTCGTCGATGCGGGTGGCCAGTTCCTTCGCGGCGAACCCGCCGAACACCACCGAGTGCACGGCGCCGATGCGGGCGCACGCGAGCATCGCGATGGCTGCCTCCGGGATCATCGGCATGTAGACGATGACACGGTCCCCGGCGACGATGCCCTGGTCACGCAGCACCCCGGCGAACACGGCGACCTCGTCGAGCAGCTCGGAATAGGTGTAGGTGCGCTTGGCCGGGACCATCGCCGAGTCCCAGATCAGCGCGGTGCGGTCGCCGTGGCCGGCCTGCACGTGCCGGTCCAGTGCGTTGACGCTGGTGTTGAGCGTGCCGTCCGGGAACCAGCGGAAGGAGGGCGCCTCGGAACCGTCGAGAGCCCGGGTCGGTGCGTTCACCCAGTCCACTCCGCGCGCGGCGTCGAGCCAGAACGTCTCCGGGTCCTCCACACTCTGCCGGAACGCCTCCGCGTACGAGCTCATCGATTCGTGTCCTTCCTCCACACAGCACTGTGACGCCGAACACCTTATGCGACCGAACGGTGCCCCGGGCGCCACCCCGCGGTTCGGTGCGGGTGCCGTGCGACGGACGGTCCGAATCGCTCGACGAGCGGATGGCGAACAGTAACGTGGATTACATGCCGCTGCTCGCCGAAGACCTGCTGCTGTTGCTGCTGGACGACGAATCGGGCAAACCGATCGTGGACGGTACCCGGTTGCCGCGGGTGCTGGCCGGGGCGGTGCTGCTCGAACTCGCGCTGGCCGGGACCGTCACGCCCGACGTCGACGGCAGCGTCGTCCGGAAGGGCCGGCTCGTGGTGCGCCCGGACCCGGCGCCGGACGATCCGGTGCTCGCCGACGCCACCCGCAGGCTCGCCGACGCGAAACCGATGAAACCGGCGTCGGCGATCGAGAAGCTCACCAAGGGTCTGCAGGACACGCTGATCGATCGGATCGTCGACCGGGGCTGGCTGCGGGAAGAGCGCGGTCGGATCCTCGGACTGTTCACGACGCGCCGGTGGCCCGCCGTGGACGAGAGCCACGAGCGGCACGTGCGCGCCGAACTGCGGGCCGCGCTGGTCGACGGTCTCACTCCGTCGCCACGGACCGCGGCCCTGATCTCGATGCTCTCGGCCGTCTCCGCGGCCTCGAAGGTGTTCCCGGACGCGGACAAGCGTGCCGTGAACAAGCGCGCGAAGGAGATCGCCGAAGGGGAATGGGCGGGAGCCGCGGTCCGTCAGGCGGTCGAGGCGGTCAACACCGCGATGATCGCGGCCGTCACCGCGGGTGCCGTCGCGGGCTCCAGCGGGTGAGCAGGAATCTCGTCGCGCCGGGTCGCCGGGGTCGGACGAGGGGCTGATCCCTCGCAGCCCGCCCGGTCGCCGCCTATCGTTGTCCCATGGACCCGCCCGTGACGCGGTACATCCAGCGCGACGGTCACGCACTGGCGTACCAGCTCGCGGGCGGAGGACCACACCCGGTGGCCTGGTTCTTCGAGGACATGATGCACCCGGACCTGATGTGGACCGATCCGCATCTGCACTACAACTTCGAACGCTGCTCCAGCTTCGCGCGGTCGCTGTTCTTCCAGCGGCGCGGCTTCGGGCTGTCCGATCCGGTCGACCACGTTCCGACCCTCGAGGAGCAGGCCGACGACGTCCTCGCGGTCCTCGACGACGCCGGTGTCGCGCGGGCCACGCTGGTCGGAGCCTCCAGTACCTGCGGGGCGGTCGCAATGCTCGCCGCTCGCTGTCCCGACCGGGTCGCCGGGCTGGTCCTCGCCGAGCCCTGGTCCGAAGCCCTGCTGTCCGAGGACGGCGAGCCGCCGCCCGGATGGACCCGGGTCCAACGGGACCGGTTCGTCGATTCCTTCCGCGGCGCGTATGCACGCTGGGGGCACGGCGAACTGACTTCTCTGACGCATCCCACCCTCGATGTTCCGCACAACCGCCGCATCATGGCTCTGCTCGAACGCTGTTCTGCCACACCGGCAACCGCGCAGCAGCATCTCGAGTGGGCGCTGCGGGTGAGCTACGCGCAGGTGCTGCCCTCGATCCAGTGCCGCACCGAGGTGCTGCACCAACCGGACGGCCTGTTCGCCCGGGACGCCGTCCGCCGGGTCGCCGAACTCGTGCCGAACGGCCGTTTCCACGACCTGCCGCCGATCCCGGCCGGTGCGACCCTCGGCGAGGCGTTGATCCCGGTGCTCGACCACGTCGAGGAACTCGCCACCGGCACGGTTCGGCCGGTCGACGCGGACCGCTTTCTCGCGACCATCCTGTTCACCGACGTCGTGCGCTCGACCGAGGTGCTCGCGCGGCTGGGGGACAACCGGTTCGCGGAACTCCTGGCCGCACACGACCGGATGGTGCGCGGCGAGGTCGGGGCGGGCGGCGGCAGTCTGGTCGGCATCGCCGGCGACGGCACCCTGAGCGTGTTCGACGGACCGGCGGCCGCGCTGCACTGCGCGCATAGAATAGACTGTGCCGCAAAGAAACTCGGACTCGCGGTCCGGGCCGGTGTGCACGCCGGGCCGGTCGCCCGTGCGGGTCCGGAACTGACCGGGATGACGGTGCACCTCGGGGCCCGCATCGCCGCATCCGCCGGCTCGGGGCAGGTGCGGTGCTCACAAACGGTGCGCGATCTCGCGGCCGGTGCCGACATCGACTTCACCGACCTCGGCAGGCACCGGCTCAAAGGCGTCCCCGGTCAGGTACGGCTGTTCGCCGCGACGAACGGGGCCCGGCCGACGCAGTCGGCGGCACCGCCGCGCCCGACCATGTCCGATCGGGCGGTCCTGATCGTGGCGCGCAAGGCCCCCGGCGTGCTCCGGGAACTCGCGCGCCTCGCGGGCCGACGCGGCCGGCTGCCCTGAGGCCGGGAACGTCGAGGCCCGCGGGTGGCCTTCCCTCCGGCACGCTCCCGGGTCGGATCTTCAGTCGGGCAACCCCAGCCGGCGGTAGCGTTCGAGGCGCCGCGCGTACCTCGTATCGGCGGGTTCGCTCGCCAGATCGCCCAGTTCGACGGCCACGGCCGCGCCGACCCGCTTCACGAACTCCGTGGGTTCTTCTGTGGCATCCGGGAATTCGGGGATAACACCGTCGACTATGCCGTGGCGCAACAGATCTCGTGAGCGAACTCCTTGCGCGGCGGCCATCTGCGGCGCGTGCGTCGTGTCGCGGTGCACGATCGCGCTCGCCCCTTCCGGCGGCAGCGGCGCCAGCCAGCCGTTCTGCGCACACAGCACGCGGTCGGCGGGCAGCAGCGCCAGGGCGCCCCCGCCGGTGCCCTGACCGAGCAGCACCGACACCGTCGGGGTCGGCAGAGTCACCAGATCGGCTATGCACCGGGCGATCTCCGGTGCGAGTCCCTTCTCCTCGGCCTCACGCGACAGCGAAGCCCCGAGGGTGTCGATGACCAGCACCAGCGGCAGCCGCAATTCGTCGGCGAGCCGCATCGCGCGACGCGCCTCGCGCAGCGCACCCGGCCCCATCGTCAGCGCGGCGGACTGGCCGCTGCGGTCCTGACCGAACAGCACGCACGACACGCCCCGGAACCGGGCGAGCGAGAGCAGCACCGTCTTGTCGGCCTCGCCCTGACCGGTGCCGGACAGCGGTACCTGCGCCGACGCGGCGTGCCGCAGCAACTGCCGGATCCCGGGCCGTTCGGGACGGCGGGACAGGATCACCGACTGCCACGCGGGCACATCCGGCACCTCGTCGATGTCCGTGACGGCCGCCTCGGCGCCCTCGTCCGGGCTGCTCGGCTCGACCAGCACCCGCAGCGTGCGGTGCACGAGCCGTCGCACGGCCTCGAGCGGTGCCACCCCGTCGATCACGCCGTTGGCGGACAGGTTCTCGGCGGTCTGCACGCCCGGCGGGAATTCCTCGTGGTACAGCGCCTTGTAGACGCGCGGTCCGAGGAAGCCGACGAGCGCACCGGGTTCGGCGGCGGTGATGTGGCCGAGCGAACCCCACGAGGCGAACACCCCGCCGGTCGTCGGATTACGCAGGTACACAAGGTATCCGAGGTGCGCGGCCTTGTGCGCGGCGACCGCAGCGGCGATCTTCACCATCTGCACGAACGCGAGCGTGCCCTCCTGCATGCGGGTGCCGCCGGAGGTGGGGGACGCGAGCAGCGGCACACCTTCGGCGGTGGCGCGTTCGATCGCCGACACGATGCGCTCGGACGCAGCCACCCCGATCGACCCGGCCAGGAACGCGAACTCGCACGCGATGATCGCGATGGGACGGCCGTGCACCGTGCCGATACCGGTGATTACCGATTCGTCGACGCCGGAACGCTCGGCTGCGCGAGCGAGTTCGGCGCGGTACGTCTCGTCGGCGCCGACGTCGACGGGCGTCGTGTCCCAGGAGACGAAACTGCCCTCGTCCAGGACACTGTCGATGAACTCCCGTGCGGAGATTTTGCTGCCGGCCACGTCGCCTCCACCTGTCGTTCCTGGTGTCAAGCTATACCGGAGTGGTCGCCCGGTACTCGGCCCGACCCACCCGATGCCGACGCGTCCTGTGGTGGCCGCACCCCGTGCCCGTACTGTGGGTGCAGTAACCCGAGTCGTGCCGCGTAGACCCGTCGCAACACAGCTCACCGAGGCGTACGGGTCGCGACACAGAAATGGACGCAGTCGAGTGCACGACACTGCCGGTCGAGGGATCCAAGCCTTCATCTCCGAGGTCATCCAGCGTGGAGGCCGCGCCGAGCGGCTCGACCACCTGCCGCGCACCCCGGTCGAGGTCCTGGGTGCGGACGGAAACAGCCGCATCGTCCGCGTCCGGACCAGGATCGACGGGGACTGGCAGGCCAGACGGCAGGATGCCCTGCCCGACACCGACGACACCGGCTCGCAGTTCTGGGTGTTCGTCGACCTGGGAAGCGACCCGGCGGGCTACTTCGTGTTGCCTTCCGACGAGGTCGCGGCGGGCATCGCCGCCGAGGTGGACCTCTGGATGGCGGATGTCCCCGGCCGGACACACACAGGCAGTCACGCCATCCCCCTCAGCAGCGTCGTCCACGGCAAGGACTGCTGGGACCTGCTCGGCTTGGCAGCAGCCAAGGACACCACTCTGTACACCGACGACGACGCGGCCGAGGCCGAGGCCGAGCGGTGCGCCCGCAACCGTGCGAAGAAGGCAAGTGCCGGTGCGGTGCGCAAGTCGGTCGAACCCGAGGTCGTCGAGGACCTGCGGCTGCGGGTGATCGCCGACCGGGGCGGTTACCGCGTCAAGGGCCGGTTCGACCCGGCTACCGGCACCCTCGAGATCACGGCCGGTCCGATGGAGGGCCGACGATTTCCGGACCCGACGACCGCCGCCCGCGCGGTCGCAAGCTTCATCAGCGGCGACACCGTAACCTGCGACGGCGGCACATTCTGGCGGCTCGATCAGCCGGAATCGACGCCGCTACAGCGCTACCTCGACTGACGGACGTTCGCGTCGCGCGGTCACACGATCGGTTCGAGGCCGAGGAGAAGGACACCGCCGAGTGCGATCGCCGAGACCCAGACGGTGGAGACGGTCGCGAGGACGAACGGGCGCCAGCCGACCCCGCGGAGGACGGAGACCTTCACCCCGGTGCCGAGCGCGAACATCGCGGTGGTGAGCAGGGCGGTCTGGGCGAGTCGTGCGAGGTCGAGCGCCGGGTCGGGCAGCAGTCCGGTCGCCCGCAACGCCACGAACCCGACGAATCCGAGCAGGAAGAGCGGAACCAGCGGTGGCCGCCCGGCGGGGCCGTCCGTGGTGCTGCGACGGCGGGAGGCGACACCGATCCACGCGACCACGGGTGCGAGGAGCGCGACACGGGCGAGTTTGACGGTGACGGCGACCGCGAGGGCGCTCGCCCCGGCCGTTCCGAGACGGCCGGCATCGATCGCGCCGCCGGTCGCCACGACCTGCGCCACCTCGTGGACGGCAGCGCCCGCCCAGATGCCGGCCCGAGTCGTGTCGAGCCCCAGCAGCGACGCGGCGAACGGGAGTCCGGGGATCATGGCGGTCCCGAACACGACCACCAGCGCCACGGCCGTGACGACATGCTGTTTTCGGGCTGCGGTCACCCCTTCGACGGCCGCGACCGCGGCGGCGCCGCAGATGGAGAAGCCGCACGCGATGAGCAGGCGTTCGCCCCACTCCATGCCGAGAAGCCGTCCCACGGCCATTGTGCCGGCGATCCCACCCACCACCACGGCGGCGGCGAGGGCGAGCACGCCCCAGCCGAGGCCGAGAACATCGGAGAGCAGCAGTTGCAGGCCCAGAAGTGCCACTCCGATGCGCAGCAGCCGTTTCGAGGCGACCGCGATACCGGGCGCCGTGAAGGACGGTAGCGCAAAGAAATTGGTGATCGTCGCTCCGAGGACGATCGCGATCAGCAGCGGGCTGATGCCGGACAGTCGGGCGATGCCGAGTGCCGCGGCGGCACCCACGGCGCAGAATGCGAGACCCGGCAACGGAGTTCGCAGACGCGTCCGGATCGGAGGCGTGGTAGCGACGGTGGGGGAGAGAACCATTCTCCCACCGTGGCCCGAGGACGCCGAAACCGATAGACGTCATTCCGGCATCAGGGCATATCGATTCGATATGTCACTCGGGTTCGGTGGACCTGCCCCCTATGGTCTCGGCTCGCCATTGGCTCGGGCTGCGGCCGAACTGCTTTCGGAACCAGCGGGAGAAGTTCGCGGGGGAGGAGAACCCGAGAAGTTCGGAGACCTCGGTGAGCGAGTACCGGGTGTTGCCCACCATGTGCGAGGCCAGTTCGGCGCGGGTGGAATCGAGCACCGACGAGAACGTATGACCCTCTTCGGCGAGTTTGCGGTGCACGGTTCGGCGATCGACGCCCAGGCTCCGGGCGACCTGCTCGGCCGAGCACCGTCCGGTGGGCAGCAGGAGTTCGATCAGCTCGCGGACCCTGCTCAGGGTGGTGACGTCCTCGCGCGCGTCGACTCCTTCGAGAATCTTCCGGGTGTAGGGACGCAGCAGCGGATCCGACATGGCGTTCGGTGCGTCGAGATCCTTGGTGTACAGGGATATTCCGTCGAATCTCTCGGCGAAGAGCACCTCGGTTCCGAACATCCGGCGATAGGGAGCCGGATCGTGGGGTGCGGGACGGGTGAAGGACACCGAGAGCGGCCGCCAGGTCCGGCCCAGGAATCCCTTCAGTAGCTGGTGCAGCACCCCGACGGCCAGGTCGATCGATTGGGGGAAGTCGCCGGGCACGCCCACGTCGAGTTCGACGCGCAGGGTCGTGATCCCGCCGTTCTCGCTGATGTGGGTCCTCAGGGCCTCGTTGTACATGTGCTGGTAGCGCACGAGCATCTTCACGGCGCTGCGGACATCGGGTTCCTCGCGGACGACCAGGCTCAACGGGCCGAGATTGGAGAAGCGGCGCAGTCCGGCGAGCGCTATGCCGAAGTCGTCGCGCCCGGACGCCGTCGCCGAGTTCTCCAGCAGTGTCGCGATGGCCGACGCCGGGACCCAGCGGTCCTGGAGACCGAGACCGGCGGGATCGAGACCGGCGTCGCGGATCATGCGGGCGGGATCGAGCCCGGCAGAGTGGGCGAGGTCGACGTAGTTGTTGAGCGACGCATAGCGGGCGAGGGGCTTCACGTCGTCACACCGATGTCCCGAAATGAACAGGGTCATGTCCCATAGGGATAAGCATACGGGCCGTGAGCCCCGTAGTGTTAGTCACATCACAAAGGCCGGCTCTGCAAACGCCGGAGCCGAGCGCACCAGCGCCGGTTAATTCCGCGATCCCGCAACGGGATCGAACGCACCCCGAAACCGGGCCCCACCTGTCGCAGCCCGCCTGCGACCCGGTGCGGCCGCGAAGGAGATACCGTGGCAAAAGCCGTCCGCTTCTACGAAACCGGTGGCCCCGAGGTCCTCACCTGGGAAGCCGTCGAGGTCGGAGACCCGGGACCGGGCGAGGTCCGCATCCGTCACGAGGCCGTCGGCATGAACTTCGCCGACACCTACTTCCGCACCGGCCTGTACCCCGCGCCGCTGCCGGCGGGCATGGGCGTCGAGGCCGCCGGAGTGGTCGAGGCGGTCGGCGCCGGCGTCGAGGACTTCGCACCCGGCGACCGCGTCACCTACACCGGCAGCCCCCTCGGCGCCTACAGCACCGAGCGCGTGATGCCCGCCGAGCATCTCATCCATCTGCCCGACGCGATCCCGTTCGAGACCGCCGCGGCGATGACGATGCGCGGACTGACCACCTCCTACCTGCTGCGCCGGATCCGGCCGCTCTCGGCGGGCGACACGGTTCTGCTCCACGCCGCCGCCGGCGGTGTCGGCCTGATCTTCACCCAGTGGGCGAAGCTGTTGGGAATCAAGGTCATCGGGACCGTGTCCACGGAGGAGAAGGCCGAGATCGCCCGGGCGCACGGATGCGACGAGGTGATCCTCTACACCCGTGAGGACGTCGCCACCCGCGTCCGCGAACTGACCGACGGCAAGGGCGTCCCGGTGGTGTTCGACAGCATCGGTGCCACCACCTACGAGACGTCGCTGAACTCGCTCGCCCGCCGGGGTCTGCTGGTCTGCTTCGGTACCGCCTCGGGGCCGATCCCCCCGATCGACGCCATGCAGCTCGCGATCAAGGGCTCGCTGTACGTGACCCGCCCCGCGCTGGCGGACTACATCGCAGACCCGGCCGAGCGAGCCGAACTCGCCGGCGAGCTCTTCTCGCACGTCGCGGCGGGCGACATCACCATCGAGATCAACCAGCGGTACGGGCTCGACGACGCCGTCCGCGCGCACCGCGACATCGAATCCGGCCGCAGCATCGGCTCTTCGGTCTTCACCCTCTGATCTGCACCACCTCGAAGGACACTCCCATGACCACAACGCTCCCTCCGGCCGGCGACACCCGCACCGCATTCCGGGTCGAGCGGCTCACCGCGACGATCGGCGCCGAACTGTCCGGCGTGTACCTCGGTGACGTCGCCCGCGACGAGACACTGTTCGCCCAGCTCCGCGCGCTGCTCCTCGAGCACAAGGTGCTCTTCTTCCGGGACCAGGACATCACCTGCGCCGAACACGTCGCTCTCGCAGAACGCTTCGGTGCACTCGAGGACCACCCCGTCCTCGGCAGCCACCCCGAGCATCCCGGCCTGGTTCGGATCTACAAGGATCTCGACAGCGCGCCCGAGCACTACGAGAACGCCTACCACTGCGACGCCACGTGGCGGGAGAACCCGCCGATGGGTTGCGTGCTCCGGTGCGTGGAGACACCGCCCGTCGGTGGCGACACCATCTGGGTGAACATGGTCGAGGCCTACCGTCGTCTGCCGGATGCGGTGAAGGACAAGATCGCCGGCCTGCGCGCGCGGCACAGCATCGAGTCGAGTTTCGGTGCGGCACTGTCGACGGAGAAGCGGCATGCACTGCACGCGCAGTTCCCCGACGCCGAGCACCCGGTGGTTCGCACCCACCCGGAAACCGGCGAGAAGATCCTGTTCGTCAATTCCTTCACGACGCACCTGGTCAACTACCACACCCCCGAGAACGTGCGATTCGGTTGCGACTACGCACCCGGCGCCGGAGAACTGTTGCGCTACCTGACATCCCAAGCGGCGATCCCCGAGTACCAGGTGCGCTGGCGGTGGACCCGGAACAGCATCGCCATCTGGGACAACCGATCCACCCAGCACTACGCGGTCCAGGACTACTGGCCGGCCGTCCGCAGGATGGAACGCGCCGGAATCGTCGGCGACCGCCCCTTCTGACCTTCCCCCGATCTCAACGAAACCGATACGGAGACCTCCCATGCATTTCCACGACGACGCCCTGTTCCCCGAGTGCCAGGAGAAGCTGGTCATCACCGCGGCCCCCTACGGCCCGGAGTGGGAACCCTCCGACTTTCCCGAAGACCTGCCGCTGACCATGGAGCAGCACATCCAGCAGGCCGTGGACTGCTACGAGGCCGGCGCGACGGTGCTGCACATCCACGTTCGCGAACTCGACGGCAAGGGCTCGAAGCGACTGTCGAAGTTCAACGAGCTCCTCGCCGGCCTGCGCGAGGCCGTGCCGGACATGATCCTGCAGGTCGGTGGCTCGATCTCCTTCGCTCCGGAAGGTGAAGGCGCCGAAGCGAAATGGCTGGACGACGACGTGCGGCACATGCTCGCCGAGCTCGACCCGAAGCCGGATCAGGTGACCATCGCGATCAACACCTCGCAGATGAACATCATGGAACTGATGACCGCGGACGACATCGCGGGTACCTCGATGGAACGCCCGGAGCTGGCCACGACCTACCGCGAGATGACGGTGCCCGCCGGACCCGAGTGGGTCGAGGAGCACCTGCGCCGCCTGCAGGCGGCGGGCATCCAGCCCCACTTCCAGCTGTCGAGCATCCCGCAGCTCGAGACCGTCGAACGGCTCATCCGCCGCGGCGTCTACACCGGACCCCTCAACCTCACCTGGGTGGGCATCGGCGGCGGCTTCGACGGCCCCAACCCGTACAACATCATGAACTTCATCCAGCGCGTCCCCGACGGTGCGTGCCTGACCCTCGAAACCCTCATGCGCTCGGTGCTTCCCGTCAACGCGATGGCGATCGCGATGGGCCTGCACACCCGGTGCGGCAACGAGGACACCCTCTGGGGTCGCAAGGGCCAGAAGATGACCTCGGTCCAGCAGATCCAGCAGCTCGTCCGGATCGCCGGCGAACTCGGCCGTGAGGTCGCCACCGGCAAGGAGGCCCGCGACATCTACAAGATCGGCGAAACCTACCGCGACGCCGACGAAACCCTCGCCAAGCTCGGCTACGCGCCCAACCGTCGCCCCGGGCAGGTCGGCTTCACACAGCACGCCTGATCGACCTCGCTACACCCAGCGGTTCCGGGGCACGCACTCGCATCGTGCCCCGGGACCGCACCGCCCGCCGAGTCCCCACTCACCGAACCGTCTCCCCAGGAGAACCCATGGGACTGCACACCACCACCACTGTCGCCGATCCGGACGCCACCGTCTCCGGACCGCGCACCCGGTCACGGGCCTACCCGTGGATCGTCTTCGCGCTCACCTTCGGCCTCCTGCTCTCCGACTACATGTCGCGTCAGGTCCTCAGCGCCGTCTTCCCCTTCCTCAAATCCGAATGGGCGCTGGCCGATTCGGAACTTGCCTCGCTGACGAGCGTCGTCGCGCTCATGGTCGGGTTGCTCACCCTCCCGTTGTCGCTGCTCGCCGACCGGTGGGGTCGCGTCAAGAGCCTGGTGCTCATGGCCACGTTGTGGTCCGCCGCCACATTGCTGTGCGCGGTCGCGAGCAACTACGAGCAGATGCTCGGCGCCCGGTTCCTCGTCGGTGTCGGTGAAGCGGCCTACGGCAGCGTCGGAATCGCATTGGTCCTGAGCGTGTTCGCCCCGCGGATCCACGCGACCCTCAGCGGCGCATTCATGGCAGGCGGTTCGTTCGGCTCGGTCGTCGGTGTCGCGCTCGGCGGTCTGATCGCCGTGCATCTGAGCTGGCGGTGGTCGTTCGCCGCGATGGCAGTGTTCGGGCTTCTCCTCGTGGCGCTCTTCCGCGCACTCGTCAGCGAACGGAAACTGGCACGGTACTCGGTCGACGACGCTCCCGACACGAAGGTCGCCTCACCGCCGGACGGCTTCCGGGCTCCCGTGTCGAGCCTGTTCACCAACCCCGCGGTGCTGTGCGCCTATGCCGGTGGCGGCCTGCAGATGTTCACCGCCGCGGTCCTGCTCTCGTGGACGCCCAGCTTCTTCAACCGGTACTACGGCCTCGCTCCCGACAAGGCCGCCGCTGCAGCAGCGATCGTCGTGCTCCTCATCGGCAGCGGCATGGTCGTCTGCGGCGTGATCACCGACCGCGTCGGGCGCTTGGACATCGCCCGGAAGTGGACCACCGCCATCGTCTACTGCGCGATCTCGCTGGTGACCCTGGTAGCGGCGTTCCGCCTCGAAGCAGGCACCGCACAGTTGGTGCTCCTCGGCATCGGCGCGTTCTTCTCGGCAGGATCGTCCGGCCCGACGGCCGCGATGGTCGCCAACCTCACCCATTCCTCGGTCCGTGCCTCGGCCATGGGCACCCTCACCGTCGCGAACAACCTGCTCGGCCTCGCGCTGGGACCGTTCGTCATCGGCATCCTCGCCGACCGCCTCGGCCTCGTCGGCGCGCTGCAGCTGGCGCCGCTGATCTATGTCGTCGCCATCGTCGCGCTGATCGCAGGCAAGCGGCTGTATCCGGCGGGTCTGCGCCGCTTCGCCGAGCTGCGTGACCGCGCCGTCCAGGTCAGCTGACCCCGAACCGTACGTCGACGACCCCCGGAGCTCCCTGTGAACACTTCTTCGTCCCCGACCGTGGTCATCGTGCCCGGCCTGCGCGACCATGTCGCCGACCACTGGCAGACCCTCCTCGCCGAACGCCTCGACGACGCCCGCATCGTGCCGCCGCTCGAACACCACAAACTCGATCGTGCCGCCCGCGTCGCTGCCCTCGACGCCGTTCTCGCCGACATCGCCGGGCCGGTGGTGCTCGTCGCGCACAGCGCCGGCGTCGTCACCACCGTCCACTGGGCACAGAATCCGACCCGGCCGATCCAAGGGGCACTGCTCGCGACCCCCGCGGACGTCGAACTGCCACTGCCGGACGGATATCCGACGACGGGCGAACTCGAACACGGGGGATGGACCCCGATTCCCCGCCGTACCCTGCCGTTCCCGAGCATCGTCGCGGCCAGCCGCAACGACCCGCTCGCCGGCTTCCGCCGGGTCGCCGGGATGGCCGAGGCGTGGGGGAGCCGCCTGGTCGATCTCGGTGACGTCGGGCATCTGAATCCCGCAGCCGGATACGGCTTCTGGTCCGACGCCGAGACGCTGCTGCAGGAGCTGATCGACGACACGAGTCCGGTGCTCTCACAGGCAGAGTGAGTTCTTCCAGGGCATCACACACCGCAACGACAGGATCTACCCATCCCATGTTCAATCTTTCCGTGCTTCTCGAGGATTCCGCTCGCCGCTACCCGGACAGGGTCGCGCTGGTCCACGGCACCGAGCGGCTGACCTACGCCGAACTCGATGTCCGCGCCGACCGAATCGCGGCTCTGCTGATCGACCGCGGTATCCGGCCCGGCGACCGAATTGCGCTGACGTGCCCGAACATCCCTGCGTTCCCCGCCGTGTACTACGGCATCCTCAAGGCCGGGGGTGTGGTGGTGCCGCTGAACACCCTCCTCAAGCCCCGCGAGATCGCCTACCACCTGAACGATTCCGGCGCAGCCCTCTACTTCTGCTTCGAGGGCACGGACGAGCTGCCGACGGGCGAGTACGGTCGATCCGCGTTCCCGGATGCGGACGGCTGTCGCGAAATCCTCTTTCTGTCCGCGGATTCGGATGTGGTGACGACGGCCGACGGAAGCGATGCGCGACCCGTCGTCGACCCGGACTGGGTGGTCGGGACCGGTGCCGTGGTGCGCTGCCCGACCGACACCGCGGTCGTGCTCTACACGAGCGGAACCACCGGCCGGCCGAAGGGTGCAGAACTCACGCACGCGAACATGGTCCTCAACGCACTGACCGCGAACCGTCTGTTCGACAGCAATCCGCTGCGTCACGACACCTACCTGCTCACGCTGCCGCTGTTCCACTCGTTCGGGCAGACGGTGACGATGAACGCCGGGTTGTCGGTCGGTGCGACGCTGGTGCTCATGCCCCGATTCGAGGCGAAGGCCGCCCTGGATCTCATGCTCGCCGAATCGGTCACCGTGTTCGCGGGTGTCCCGACGATGTACTGGGCGCTGCTCGGCGCGGTGGACGAGTCCGTCGACGTGGAGCGGATCGCCCGCACACTCCGCCGGGCGATCTCCGGTGGGGCGGCGCTGCCCGTGGAGATCCTGACCCGGTTCGCCGAGCGCTTCGGCATCGGAATCCTCGAGGGCTACGGCCTGTCGGAGACGTCGCCCTTGGCGATATTCAGCGACCCCGAACGGGAGCCGCGGCCCGGTTCGATCGGGGTTCCGGTGTGGGGGATCGAGGCGATGCTCGTCGACGAGGACGGGAATCCCGTGACCGGGCCCGACGCGGTCGGTGAACTCGTGCTGCGCGGGCACAACGTCATGAAGGGCTATCTGGACCGGCCCGAAGCGACGGCAGAGGTGATGCGCGACGGCTGGTTCCGTACCGGCGACCTCGCCCGCAGGGACGACGACGGCTTCTACTACATCGTCGACCGGGCCAAGGACCTTATCGTCCGGGGTGGGTTCAACGTCTACCCGCGAGAGATCGAGGAGGTGCTGATGAGCCACCCGTCGGTCTCGCTGGCCGCGGTCGTCGGAATCCCCGACGAGCGGCACGGTGAGGAGGTCAAGGCATTCGTCATCCCCGAGGCGGGAGAACGACTCGGCGAGGCCGAGCTGATCGACTGGTGCAAGGAGCAGATGGCGGCGTACAAGTATCCGCGCCGGATCGAGTTCACGGCCGTCCTGCCCATGACCGCCACCGGGAAGATCCTCAAGCGGGCGCTGGTCGAGTCCGCCTCGTCGACGCAAGCGGGTGTGTCGTGACCGGCCCGGGAACCCGCCCGACCGTGGAACGCATGCGGGACGAGGGTTTCTGGAATCCGCTGTGGGACGACCTGGACCGGATGGACCCGGCGTGGACCGAGCAGTACATGGCCGCGGCCATGCAGCCGCTGCAGTCCGGCTCGCTCACGCCCCGGGAGATCCAGCTCCTGTGCATCGCGGTGGACGCCAGTTGCCTGCACATGTATGCGCCCGGCGTGCGGCGCCACATCCGTGCCGCACTCGAACTCGGCGTGGAACCCGAGGCGATCCTCGACGTCCTGAAGTTCGCGACCACCGTCGGGATCCACTCCTGCAACATCGGTGTGCCCATCCTCGTGGAGGAGATGGAACGTCGGGCTGCTTCGGGACCGGTGTCACCGCCCGAGGGCTTCCTTCCACGTGACGGTGCGGCCGATCCGCAGGATCGAACGCTGGTAGATCTTCGCCGCCACGACAGCGAGGAGCGCGGTGACCACGATCATGAGCACGATCGTGCCGACGATCTGGAACGGTGATGCGACGCCGGCCGCGATCCGCAGCGGCATGAGGATCGCCGAGAACGGCGGAATCCAGCTCAGTACCGTGCTCCACGTGGCGTCGGGATCGTCGACGGACGAGAACGCGGCGAAGAACATCGCGAGGATGATCATCATCAACGGACCAGAGGTGGAGTTGACATCCTCCTGCCGCGACACCATCGACCCGGCGGCGGCGTAGAGCACCGCAAAGAACGCGAATCCGAGGACGAACCAGCCGAGTGTGCTCGCGAACACCCCGAGCGCGGTGCCGGTGATGGTGAGCGTGTCGGTGGCCAGGGCGGCTCCGACACCGACAACGCCGTACGCGGCGAGCTGCAGCAGGCCGACGGCACCGATGCCGATGATCTTGCCCCACAACAACTGCAGCGGGCGCAGCGTCGACAGGAGCAGTTCGACGACGCGCGAGGACTTCTCCTCGACGACCCCCATGGCGACGTACATGCCGAACATCAGGATCTGCATGTACAGCAACACCACGGCGACGATCGACAGGACGACTCGCTGACCCTGCTCCGGATCGGGCGGGTCGATCGCTTCGACGACGACGGTCGATCGCGCGGTGGCGTCGGCGATCTCGGCGGGATCGACTCCGCGTTCGGTCAGTGCCGCCGACTGCGCGTCCTGCGCGACCGCGGCATCGAGAACGGTCTTCAGCCCGGCGTCGATATTCGATTCGGTGACGGCGGTGACGCCCGCGGGCTCGCGGGGGATCAGCACGACGTCGAGTTCGCCCGCGGAGACCTGTGCGCGACCCGTATCGCCGTCCGGTACTTCGGAGATCTCCAGCGGCATGCCGGTGGCGTCGCCGATCGCGCCGAGTGCTGCGCTCAGCTGCGGCGCGGCGACGACACCGACGGTGGGCCGGTCGTCGTCGGATCCGCCGAAGATCGACATCGCGACGATGCCCACCACGATCGCGACGAGCACGATCGCGTTGCTGACGACGAAGCTCTTCTTCCGAACCTGAGTGACGAACTCGCGTCGCGCGACGAGCCCGATCGCACGTGTCGTGGTCAACGGGGCGCTCATGCGGACACCACCTCCCGGAACAGATCGGCCAACGACGGTCGGTGCAGCGAGAATTCGTGCACGGGCCCGGTTTCGAGTGCGGTCTTCAGGATCTGCTGGTCGTCGACCCCGGGTGCGACGGACAGCACGGTCCGGCCGTCCGTGTGCTCGACGGTGCCGACGCCGGGCAGTCCGTCCGCCCAGTCGGGCGGTGCCTGCGGTGCGTGCACGACGAGGCGGGCGTCGCCGCCGGAGCGCAGTTCGTCGACGGTGCCGACGGCACGCATCCGGCCCTTCGCGATGATGCCGACGCGGTGGCACAGGCGCTGGACGAGATCGAGCTGGTGACTCGAAAAAACCACGGGAACACCGCTGTTTGCCTTCTCCATGAGCACCTCGCTCATGACGTCCACGGCGACGGGGTCGAGGCCCGAGAAGGGTTCGTCGAGCACGAGAACCGTCGGGTCGTGCACGAGCGCGGCGGCCAGCTGGACGCGCTGCTGATTGCCGAGGGAGAGCGAATCGACGGTGTCGCCGAGACGTTCGGCGATGCCCAGGCGTTCCGTCCACCGGCGCACCGCGCCGTCCGCGTCGGAACGGGACAGGCCGTGCAGCTGAGCGAGATACGACAGCTGTTGTCCCACTTTCATCTTGGGATACAGTCCGCGTTCCTCCGGCATGTAGCCGATGGTGCGGCGCACGTCGAGATCGACCGGCCTGCCGTCGAGCAGCACCTCACCCGAGTCCGCGGCGAGCACGCCCAGCGTGATGCGCATGGTGGTGGTCTTGCCGGCGCCGTTGCTGCCGACGAACCCGAACAGTTCGCCGGGCCGGACCTCGAAGCTCAGGTCGTCGAGGGCGACGATGTCGCCGTAGCGTTTGGTCAGGTGGCTCAGCGTCAAGGTCACAGATGGTCCTCCGGGTCGTCGTCGGGGCGGATCCAGGCCAGGATCATCGCGGGCAGGCAGCCGGCGAACAGGATCGGGGCCAGAGTGAAACCTCCTGCGGCGTAGGCCAGATCCTGGTGGTCGACGCTGTCCGTGGCCGATCCGAGCAGTAGTGCCAGGATGGGAATCATCACGAGCACCTGAGCGAAACCGAGCCCGATCGACCGGGCGCTGTTGCGTTCGGAGATCTCCCGTTCGTCGAGCGCGTGCCGGGGTGCGTCGGACAGCCGGCTCGACACGATCTGCAGGGACGTCCAGGTCACGAGGAACACGAGTGTCAGCGGTAGCCAGGCGAGTGCGGCGAGCGGAACGAAATAGGTCGCGGTCGTGGCGACGAACATGCAGGCCAGCACGACGGCGAGAATCACGGTGAGCAGCCGGCGACGCGCTCGGGTGCGCCAGGTCGGGAGCCACCCGGACATCCGTTCCTGGTTGTCGAGGAATCTGCGCGTGCGACGCGCCTCGTACCGCTCGAGCAGGTTCTGCGCGGGCATCTCAAGCCTCCTTCGGTGCGGGACGGTGCAGCCCGGCGGACAGCGGCGCGAACTCCGTGCGCGAGAACACGGCCTCGACGGGCAGGCCGAACACGTCGCAGATGCGGAACGCGAGGTCGAGGCTGGGGTAGTGGTCGCCGCGCTCGAGAGCGCCGATGGTCTGGGGATTGACCTCGACCAATGCGGCGAGCTGGCTGCGGCTCAATCCGCGGTCCGCGCGGAGTACGCGGATCCGGTTGTAGATGGGGAGGGTTTCCCCACGGCGTACCGGGCTCATACAACAAAGTGTTGTGAAAACCCAACGATCTGTCAACCGCGTCGCCGAGCGAGTGGCACGCTCAGTCGATCTGAGGAGTCGAGCGATACATTCGCTCGGAAAAAGGGAAGGCCCGCCGACGCGTACGGTCGGCGGGCCGAATCCCGAGACGTCTACTGCTGGGGTTCGGACTTCTCCGGCGCCGTGTGCGGAACCGGGCAGCCGGGGGTGAAGGTGCCCATGCTGTTGATGTCGAAGCCGTTGGGGTAGCTCCGAATTCGGGGCATGTCGTGGACGAACTGCGGCTTGCGTCGCGGCGGGAGGACGGCGAGCAGCCGGGCACGGCCACGCAGCGCCCCGACCGAGAGCTTCCGGGCCAGGCTTCCGGGCTCGGGGTAGCGGAACGCGGCGAGCAGCGGCTCGTCCATGAGGCAGCGGCTGAACAGTTCGACGGCCGGTTTGGCGAAGCTCGGGTAGAACGACGCGAGCAGGTCCATCGTGGCGTCGGCGACGCGCCGCCCGCCGGCGTCGAACGCGAAGTGCTCGGCCTCGTAGCTGTCCATGAGGGTCTCGAACTCACCGTAGGTGGCCGGAATGTCCTTGATGCCCATGTGACGCCCGAGGGCCTGGTAGTAGCGGACCGACGCGAGCAGTTCGTCGTCGGCCAGCTGCCGCCAGCCGTAGGCCTGGATCCAGCGCTGCGGGACGACCACGAACGTGGAGAGCACGTAGCGGAAGTCGTCGTTGGAAATGTCGTACATGCGGTGCATCTGGTTGATGCGACGGATCGCAGCCTTGCCCTCGGCGCTGTCGAATCCCTGGAGGAGCGGGACTTCGAGCAGGATCGAGGTGTCGTCGTAGCGCTTCTGGGTGGTCTCGGTGAACGCGCCGGTCGCGTCGAGCAGCGACCCGATGCTCGGCACCGCATACGTGCGGAACAGCGCGAAGCTCAGGGCCTGGTTGAAATCCCACGGGAATTCGTAGGTGGTCAGGTTGCGGTAGATCTCGTGGAATCGGCTCTCCGGGTCGAGACCGGCGTTGCGGTTGGGTTTGCTCACGGCTTCTCCTTCGCGTCCCGGTCGGAGTGTAAGTAGGGTTATAGTTTTGTGCAAGAGGTCACAATCGAGGGACGTGGCCGGATCGGAGGAGACATGGCTTCGGACGGGGGAAAGAGGAAGGTACCCACGCGCGGCGCTCAGTTGCGCTATCTCGAGGCCGGACTCGACGTGCTCGGCAGGCAGGGTCACGCCGGACTGAAACTCGCGACGGTGTGCGAGGAGGTCGGCGCCACCAGCGGCTCGTTCTACCACGCGTTCCCCAACTGGGGTGAGTACACGTCCGCGCTCATCCGCTACTGGCGCGAAACCAAGAGTGACCGCCTCATCGGCGATGCACGAGAGGTCGCCGACCCGGTCGAACGGCTCCAATTCCTCATCGACGTCGCCCTCAACCTGCCTCACGACACCGAGGCCGCCATCCGCGTGTGGGCGGCCCACGACCCCGACGTCCGGGCGATCCAGATCGAGGCCGACGAGGAACGTCGGCAGTTCATCGCCGAGGCCTTCTTCGACGCGACCGGCGACCGTACGCTGGCCGAACGGCAGGCGACCGTCGCGATGTACATGCTCGTCGGGTACGAGAGCGGAACCCACCGATCCCGGGACGACCTGGCCTGGGCCTTCCGCACCTTCGTGGAACACGCACTCGCGGCCGTCGCCCAGAGGTGACCGCCGGGCGGATCAGTCCTCGTTGAACCCGCGGATCCGGTCCAGCTCTCGACGTTCCTTCTTCGTCGGCCGGCCGGCACCGCGGTCGCGGCGGGGGAGCGACGCGAGGATCTCCTTCGGCGGCGGCGGAGGACTGTGGTCGAGATAGGCGGTCGCCGCGATGGGGGCGCCGACCCGCTTGTTCACCAATTGGGTGACCTCGACGATCTTTTCGAGCCCGTGGGCGCGGACCCGGACCTCCGCGCCGATCGTCACCGGTGTCGACGGCTTCGCGGTCATCCCGTCGACGCGCACGTGCCCGGCCCGGCACGCCGCCGCGGCAGCCGAGCGGGTCTTGAACAGTCGCACCGACCACGTCCAGCTGTCGACCCGGACACTGCCACTCATGCGTTCTCCTCGGTCAGCTTCCCGTCGTCGAGGCGCCACCGTCGGGTGCTGCGGGTGGTGTCGAGCATCCGGCGGTCGTGCGTGACGAGCAGCAGCGTGCCCTCGAAACTGTCGATGGCCTGTTCGAGCTGCTCGATCGCCGGAAGGTCCAGGTGGTTCGTCGGTTCGTCGAGCACCAGCAGGTTCACCCCGCGCGCCTGCAGCAGCGCGAGTCCGGCGCGGGTGCGTTCGCCGGGGGACAGCGACGACGCCGGCCGCAGCACGTGGTGGCCCTTCAACCCGAACTTCGCGAGCAGGGTCCGCACATCCGCGTCGGGCCAGTCGGGTATCTGCGCACCGAACGCCTCGACGAGCGGCTCGTCACCCTCGAACAGCCCACGCGCCTGGTCGATCTCACCGATCTCGACGCCGGAGCCGAGCGACACGCTGCCGGCATCGGGAGTCAACGTGCCGAGGAGCAGGCCGAGCAGCGTCGTCTTCCCGGCGCCGTTGGGTCCGGTCACCAGGATGCGGTCACCCCAGTCGACCTGGGTGGTCACGGGGCCGAAACGGAAAGCGCCACGGCGAATCTCGGCGCCGTTCAGGGTTGCCACGACCGCGCCGCTGCGGGGTGCGGCCGCGATCGACATCCGCAGTTCCCATTCCTTGCGGGGCTCCTCGACGACGTCGAGCCGTTCGATGCGGCGCTGCGTCTGGCGAGCCTTCGCCGCCTGCTTCTCGGTGGCCTCGGCGCGGAACTTCCTGCCGATCTTGTCGTTGTCCTTCGACTTGCGGCGCGCGTTGCGGACCCCGTGCTCGAGCCAATTGCGTTGCATCCGAGCGCGATCCTCGAGCTGCTGCTTGGTGTCGGCGAACTCCTCGTAGGCCTCGCGCGCGTGCCGTCGCGCGACCTCCCGCTCGACGAGGTACGCCTCGTATCCGCCGTCGTACACGGCGATCTGCTGCTGCGCCAGGTCCAGCTCGACGATGCCGGTGACGGTCCGCGCCAGGAACTCGCGGTCGTGGCTGACCACCACGAGCGCGGTGCGGGTCTCGGCGACGAACCGCTCCAGTTGTTCGAGCCCGGCCAGATCGAGGTCGTTGGTCGGTTCGTCGAGCAGCAGCACGTCGTAGCGCGACAGCAGCAGCGCCGCGAGCCCGGCCCGGGCCGCCTGCCCGCCGGACAGACCGGTCATCGGGGCGTCGAGCCCGACGTCGAGGCCCAGGTCGGCGACGGTCTTCTCGGCGCGTTCGGCCAGGTCGGCGCCACCGAGCGCGAGCCACCGTTCGAGCGCCGGGGTGTAGTCGTCGACGTCGGATTCGCCGAGCGCCTCCGCCGCGGCGTTCATCACGCGTTCGGCCTCGGCGACACCGGTCCGTCGTTCGAGGAACCCGAGGATCGTCTCCCCGGCGATGCGCTCGGGTTCCTGGGCGAGATAGCCGACGGTCGCGTCGGGCGGGCTGAGGGTGATCGTGCCGGTCACGTCGGCGGTACCGACGCCGGCGAGCGTCGTGAGCAGTGTCGACTTACCGGCGCCGTTCGCGCCGACCAGGCCGATCACGTCGCCGGGAGCGACCGTCAGGTCCAGTCCGCTGAACAGGGTCCGTTCGCCGCGGGACGCGGACAGCCCGTCGATTCGTAGTGTTGCGCTCACCGGGCGATTATCCCGCCCCGGGTGTACGGGTCCGTCACCCGGGGATGCTGAGTTTCGGCGGTCGGCGAGGTCGGTATCGGTGGACAATCGGCGAAACGAGGCAGGCCGGCATGGGCACACCGGTGACGACGATCGACACACGGTTCGGTGATCCGGACGCGCAGCCGATGGCGTGGAGCGACACCGAGCGCCTGCTCACGGACGCGGAACTGTACTGGCTGAGCACCACCGGGCGCGGAGGGGGACCGCACGTCACCCCGCTGATCGGGCTCTGGCGCGACGGCGCGTTCTGGTTCTGCACGGGTCCGGGCGAGCAGAAGGCCCGCAACCTGCAGCACGAGACGCAGGTCGCGGTGACGACGGGCACGAACACGTGGGCCGACGGCGCCGACGTGGTGGTCGAAGGCGACGCCCACCGGATCACCGATCCCGCGCAATTGCAGACGCTGGCGGACGCCTACCTCGCCAAGTACGGAGAGCAGTGGCGCTTCGAGGTCGTCGACGGAGGATTCGGCGGCGAGGGATTCGGCGCGGAGGTGTTCCGGGTCGACCCGCGCAAGGTCCTCGTGTTCGCGAAACACCCGCACGGGCAGACGACGCACCGGCTGCGCTGAGCGCCGCGGCCGCCGAGCGTGCAGAACCTGTCGCGATTTTCGGTGGGACACAACAAGATCTGCGCACTCGGCCGGGGCGTCAGCGCGGGGGACCGGATTCGACGGTCAGCGTCGCGGTCTGCGCGGCACCGGTCTTGTCGCGCCAGCCGATCTCGACGGTGTCGCCCGGGCGTCGCGCCATCAGGAGGGTTTCGAGGTCACCGTTGGAGGCGACGGGCTTGCCGTCGAACGAGGTGATGATGTCGCCGATGTCGAGCCCGGCGACCTCGGCCGGTGAGTCGAACGACACCCACAGCACCTCCGCGCCGCGGTTCTCGCCGTCTTCGCGGACGGTGGTGACCCTGACTCCGAGCAGAGGAGTCGGGCCCACGTGCACGGTGCCGCCGCCGGTGCCCGCGCGGATCTGCTCGACGATCCGCATCGCAGCGGAGATCGGCACCGCATAGGCCTCCGGGGCGACGGGGGTCTCGGCGGGATCCTCCGCGATCGCGCCCGCAGTGTTCACTCCCACGACGGCGCCGAACGCGTCGACGAGCGGACCGCCGGAATCGCCGGGCCGGATCGCCACGTCCGACTGCAGCATCCCGGTCAGCCGGTGCCGCGACCCGTCGGCCGAGTCTCGCACGAGCACATTGCGCCCGGTTGCGACGATCGTGCCGGGAGTAGCGACGACGACCCCACCGCCGTCGGCGTTGCCGAACGCGGTGACGGCGGAACCCACCCGGGGCGCCTCGGCGTCGGCGAGCGTCGCGACCGGCAGATCCCGGGCGCTGCCGAGCTGCACGACCGCGACGTCGTGGACGCGGTCGTAGCCGTTGACGGCGACGTCGTAGGACAGGCCGGTCGCGGCGCTGAAGGCGGTGATCTCGTCGGCGCCGCTGACGACGTGATGGTTGGTGAGCACGAGGCCGTCGGAGGTCAGGACGATCCCGGTTCCCGCCATCCCCGTCCACCCGTCGGTGGCGGTGATCGTGACGACGGCGGGCGCGATCCGGGCGGCGAGTTCCTCCGCGGTCGCGGGCAGGGGTGGCGCCGCCGGCACGGGTGGGGGTGGGGGCGGTACGACCGTGTCGACGGCGGTCGGTGCGGACAGCGTCAGGCTCGCGGCCGTGGCGAGTCCGACGACCAGCATCGACAGGCCGCGCATGCTCACCTCGCGGAGGCTTCCGTTTCGAGGTGGTCGACGAGTTCGCGGGCCGCGGCCCGGCCGGCGCGGTTCGCGCCGATCGTCGACGCCGACGGACCGTACCCGACGAGGTGGATGCGCGGATCGACGGCGACCTGGGTCGCGAGCCGGCCGGTCATGGTGATTCCGCCGCCGGGGTTGCGCAGGCCGAGCGGTGCCAGATGGTCGAGGGAACTGCGGAATCCGGTGCACCACAGGATGACGTCGACGTCCAGCTCTCGACCGTCCGGCCATCGGACACCGTGCTCGGTGATCTCCGAGAAGATCGGAAGATGTTCGAGCACACCGCGTTCGCGGGCGGCACGGATGGCCGGGGTGAGTGGGAGACCGGTCACCGACACCACCGATCCCGGAGGCAACCCGTGCCGGACCCGGTCCTCGACCACCGCGACCGCGGCCCGCCCCTCCTCGGGAGTGAATTCCTCGTCGCGCCAAGCAGGTTCGCGTCGGGTGACCCAGGTGGTTTCGGTGACGCGGGAGATCTCGTCGAGCAGTTGCACCGCGGAGATGCCGCCGCCGACGACGAGGACGTGCTTGCCCGCGAATTCGTCGGCCGTCCGGTAGTCCTTGGTATGCAGTTGCCGGCCGCGGAACCGTGCGGCGCCGGGATACCACGGCACGAACGGGTGCTCCCAGGTGCCGGTCGCGTTGATGATGCCGCGCGCGGCATACACGCCGTGATCGGTTTCCACGCGCAGGTATTCGCCGCGGTCGCACACCACGATCACCTGGACGGGCCGGCGCACCGGCAGATGGAATCGCTGCTCGTAGGCGCGGTAGTACTCCGGGACCGCCGCGGCGGCGGGTACCTTCCCGTCGGTGGTGTCGACGGCCTCGGCGAACGAGGATCCGGGCAGGTCGTGGAGTCCGTTGACGGTGTCGAGAGTCAGCGTCGGCCAGCGGTGCTGCCATGCCCCGCCGGGGCCGAACGACCGGTCCAGTACCACGAACCCGCTGTCCGGTTCCTTGCCGAACTTCTGCAGGTAGTAGCCCGCCGACAGCCCGGCCTGCCCGGCTCCGATCACGACGATGTCCACGAACGTGTCGGGATCACCGGTCGTCATCGTGTCCGCTCCCTGTCGTGGGTTGGTCTGTGGCAATCATGATGCCAACTGTCCGGGCGGTCCACCGGGCTATGACTCCGAGCCCTCGAAACCACGGGTGGAAATGTGATATCACTTTAATATCGCATTACCGACCACGACGAGGAGCGCGTCATGGCCGCAACGCAATCGACGATCACCGAACGCCCCGGGCGTTCCCGCAACGGCTGGCTGGTGCTCGGCATCGGGCTCCTCGTCGAACTGGCCGGCGTCGGGTTGATCGTGCTGGGTGCACTGCAGACGAACATTCCGCTGATCGTCGCCGGTGCCGTCCTGGTCGTGCTCGCGAGCGCCGCCCTCGCCGGTCTCGTGCTGGTCGAACCGAACCAGGCGCGCGTGCTGCAGCTGCTCGGCGGCTCCTACGCGGGCACACTCCGGGAACCGGGACTGCGCTGGATGAACCCGCTCAACACCCGCCGCAGGATCTCGACCCGGATCCGCAACCTCGAGACCGGCAAGGCGAAGGTCAACGACGCGGACGGCAACCCCATCGAGATCTCGGCGGTCATCGTGTGGCAGGTCCAGGACACCGCCCGCGCCGTCTTCGACGTCGACGACTTCGAGGAGTTCGTCGCGGTCCAGACCGAAGCCGCCGTTCGTCACATCGCCGGCAGCTACCCCTACGACGCGCCCGCCGACACGATGTCGCTGCGTCAGAATGCCGCCGAGATCACCACCAAGCTGTCCGAGGAGGTCGCCGAGCGCGTCCGGTCGGCCGGCGTGCACGTCGTCGAATCGCGCATCAACCAGCTCGCCTATGCCCCGGAGATCGCACAGGCCATGCTGCGCCGCCAGCAGGCGGGCGCGGTCATCGCCGCCCGGGAGCAGATCGTCATGGGCGCGGTCGGGATGGTCGCCACCGCCCTCGATCAGCTCGAGCGCGAGCACACCGTCGAACTCGACGAGGAACGCAAGGCCGCGATGGTCAGCAACCTGCTCGTCGTACTCTGTGGGGACCAGGGTGCCCAGCCCGTCGTCAACACCGGTTCGCTCTACCAGTAGTCAGGTCCGATCCGCATGGCCGAACGCAAGAAGCTGCTGCTGCGGCTCGATCCGGCGGTCCACGACGCGCTGGCGAGGTGGGCGGGCGACGAGTTGCGCAGCACCAACGCGCAGATCGAGTTCCTGCTGCGGCGCGCGTTGACCGAGGCCGGCCGGATGCCCGGCCATGTGGAGAAGATCCGCCGGCCCGGTCGCCCGGCGAAGACCGACCGCGCCGAGCCGACCCCGGACGACACGGACGAGTGACGGACGGAAATCCTTGCCCTGCAAGATGTTGGGATCGGATCACCGTGTCGCACGCCGGACGGTCACCGTGAACACCGAATCCGTGGGCAGTCGCGGCGTCGGCTTCGGACGGTTCTCCGGCGCGGTCGTGCCGACACGGACCAGTGCCTGCGGGCATCCGCCCTCGGGCAGCAACGTGCGGATCATCTCCCGGCTCTGCCCGAACTCGGTCACGTGGGTGAGCGGGCACGTGGCCAGGCGATCGACGGTGGCCTCGAGTAATACCGCCGACAGTGCCTCGCCCGCTCGGAGCCAGTCCTCGCACGTGTTTCCTTCGGTGCTGACCACGATGACGGTCGAGCGGTCGGTCTCCGGGGCGTCGCCCGAGGTGCGGCTGCCCGCCGGGAACCGGCGGCCGATCTCGACGCGCGCGCTCTGCTCCGCCGTGGCGAGCGCCTCCGGGGGAATTCCGAGGGATTCGACGGAATGGCCGGTCCACCAGTGGAGTTCGGTCTGATACGCAGTGTCGTAGCGTCGCATCGCAGCGGTGAGCTCGGTGGCGGCACCGAGGACCTGGCGAGCATCCTCCGGCAACACCGTCACCCTCGTTCTCGGGTGGAGCACCTCCCGGAGCGGTCCGGGGAAGCCGGTGCCGGTCGACGGCGGCGCGAACGGCCTGCGGTCGGAATAACGCCTGCGGATCGCTGCCACGAGATCGAAATCGTGCGATGCCGGTCGAGCGCCGTGGCTGAACCGGATGCTGGCCAGATGATTGGAATGTTCTCCCACCGGCAGGCGGTCGATCTCGGTGGACCACTTCAACGCGGTCGCCGCGATCTGCAGGTGATGGAGGGCCGCGCCACAGCTCAGGACGAGTTGCCGCGCGGACGGATCCGTCGACGGCAACAGGCGGCTGCGGTCGCTGAAGAGGTCGAGGCGCCCGTCGGAATACGTCCACCGCCACGGTTGGCTGTTGTGCACCGACGGTGCGCGGCAGGCGAGATCGACTGCCATCCTGACCGTGTTCACATCGGGAATCCGTGGGTCCATGACCACTCCTGGGAGTGCAGCCCGCCGTACAGCCGACGAGTGTGCTGATCCGCTCCCCATCATTGTTCGCCGCCCCTGATTTTACCGCGAGCGACAGGCGCGACCGCGTGGAACGCTCAGGCTCGCCGGATGGGATGATGCCTGCGCCAGGATCGGAAGGTGAGGCAAGGAACATGATCGGGATCAGCCGCGACGGTGACGTCGTCACGATGAAACTGCAGCGCGCCGAGCGGCGGAACGCGCTCAACACCGAGATGTGTGTGCAACTCCGCGAGTGCATCGAGCAGGCCGTCGAGGACGACGCGCGCGTCGTCGTCATCACCGGTGAAGGACCGGCGTTCTGCGCGGGTGCCGATCTGTCCGGTGACGTGTACGCGGAAGGGTTCCTCGACAGCCTCACCGAGATGCTCACGACCATCGAGACCGCGCCGATCCCGGTGATCGCCGCCGTCAACGGCCCCGCGATCGGGGCCGGTACCCAGCTCGCGCTCGCGTCGGATCTGCGGGTGGTCGCGCCGAAGGCCCGGTTCGCGGTGCCCGCCGCCCGACTCGGCATCTCGGTGGACCGATGGACCGTACGCCGGCTGGCGACGCTCATCGGTGGGGGAGCCGCCCGCGCGGTGTTCCTCGCCGCCGATTCGATCCACGCGGACGAAGCGCTCGCGCGGGGCCTGGCCAACCGGATCGGCGACCTCGAGGCGGCGCAGGCATGGGCGCAGGAGATCGCGGCACTCGCGCCGCTGTCGTTGCGCGCCATGAAGCTGTTCCTCAACGACGACCGCACCCGCGACGAACCGTCGCCGGAACAGATGTCGGCGCTGGCCGCGGCATGGCTGAGCGAGGACGCGCAGGAGGCGCGCGTCGCGCGCGCCGAGAAGCGCGATCCCGTCTTCCGCGGAAAGTAGCCGCCCGCACCTCGGGCACGACGCCCAATCCCCATTTCGATCCGAGAGGGATCGGGAGACGCGCCCTACAGTGGTGTGGTGAGCGTCAAACAGGCTGCCTCGTCCGCCCTCGCCGGAGCCGGATTGCTGTGGGTGGCGCGTGCCGCCCGCGGTCTGCCGACCTCGATCGGTGCGTCCGTCGCCGACATCCGGCCGTACGCGGCGGGTTCGCCCCGCTATCGCGACGGCCGGTTCCACAACTCCGAGCCGAGCAGCACGCTCGGTCCGGAGGCGGGCGGTGGTTTCCTCAAGGACATCCTGACCCGCGGGTCCGTCGGAACGCCGCGGACGGAGGTGCCGCTCGCACCGCCGCTCGCGCCGGTGGACGCCGCCGAGCTGGCGGTCACCTGGTACGGACATTCCAGCGCGCTCGTCGAGATCGACGGGCACCGCATTCTCGCGGACCCGGTGTGGAGCGATCGGGTGTCGCCGTCGGAGACGATCGGGCCCGCCCGCATGCATCCGGTGCCGGTGCAGCTCGCCGAACTGCCCCGCATCGACGCGGTGGTGATCTCCCACGACCACTACGACCACCTCGACCGCCGCACCGTCGAAATGCTTGCCGCCACGCAACGCGACATCCGGTTCCTGGTGCCGCTCGGTGTCGGCGCGCACCTGCGCCGGTGGCGGGTTCCGGAGGAGCGGATCGTCGAACTCGACTGGGATCAGCACACCGAGGTCGGGGAGCTGACGATCACGTGCACCGAGGCCCGTCACTTCTCCGGTCGCGGATTCGCGCGGGACATCACGCTGTGGTCGTCGTGGGTGATCGCCGGTCCGACGCGCCGTGTGTTCTTCGGGGGCGACAGCGGATACACGAGGCGGTTCGCCGACGTCGGGGACCGGTACGGTCCGTTCGATCTGACGCTGCTGCCGGTCGGCGCGTACGACCGTCGCTGGCCGGACATCCACATGAACCCCGAGGAAGCAGTGCGAACGCACGGTGACCTCGGTTGCGTGGACCGCCCCGGCAGTCTGCTCGTGCCCGTGCACTGGGGCACCTTCAACCTCGCCTTCCATGCGTGGTCCGAGCCGATCGCGCGGCTGTTGCCGGCAGCGCAGGCCGCCGGGGTCGCGACCGCGGTCCCGATGCCGGGGCAGCGGGTCGACGCGCTCCGGCCGGGTGCCCAGCATCCGTGGTGGGTGTCCCTCGGCTGAGACTTCGCACGATGTGCCGTTTGCCCGACTCCTGCCGTGGGTACCAAGGAGCACACGGATTCCGCGTCCGGCTCGGGTGGCCGGACCCCGGCGCGAGGAGGTTCTGATGTCGACGGATGCCATCGTGATTCTCAAGGACGATCACAAGGAGATTCGACGGTTGTTCCGTGCCTTCCGGGGTGCGGGTGAGAACGCGGAGAAGGAGAAGGGGCAGCTCGTCGACAAGATCATCGAGGCGTTGACCGTGCACACCTACATCGAGAACGAGTGCATGTATCCGAAGGTCCGCGATCTCCTGCCGGACCTGGAGGAAGACGTTCTCGAGTTCTACGAGGAACACCACGTCGCCGAAGTGCTCGTCACCGAGCTGGCGGGAATGTCGCCTTCCGACGAGCGATTCGACGCCAAGGCCACGGTGCTGATCGAGAACGTCGAGCACCACATCGAAGAGGAAGAGGAAGAGTGGTTCCCGCAGGTTCGTGAGCAGCTCGGCCGTAAGAAGCTGCAGGAGATCGGTGCGGAGATGCTCGAACTGAAGAAGAAGGCGCCGCGCTCACCGGCCCAGCCGTCGGCGCTCAAGAAGACGGTCGACGCCGTTCTGGCCTGACCGGTTCCGGTGCAACGGGTTCCGGGGAAGAAGCGCGCTCACATGTCCTCGGCGTCGCGCGCTTCTTCCTCGGCGATCCGGCGGGCGTCGCGGCGCTTGCGCCATGCGATGATCGCGAAAACCGCTGCCGCACCGCAGATCCCGCCGACGATCATCCCGAGCCACGTTTCCGGATCCTGGTCGAGCGGTGCGGACAGGCGGGCGTAGATGCCGACCGCCCCCGCGATGTACAGCGCAGCGGCGAAGATGGCGCGGGGGCGCCACGTCTTGGCGGAGGCGTACACGTCGACGTCCTGGGAGCGTGCGTAGGCGGCGGTGACGATCGAGACCACGAACCACGCGAGGATGATGCCGAGTGCGGTCCACGCGCCGACGCGTCCGGCGACCCACGGGAGGACGGCCGTCGCGACGAGCGCAATCCATTGGGTCAGTTGGAATCCCACTGCGGACGCTTCGTTCCAGACGTCACGCTGACGTTCGTCGCGGTAGAAGTCGTCGTCGAGATCCCCGATCACGCGAGCGGCCTTGACGAATGCGGTCATGGGGAGTCCTCCTCGGTGAGTGGAAACAGATCTTCGACGGTGGTGCCGAGGGTGCGGGCAAGCCGTAATGCGAGGTAGACGCTCGGCGCATAGTCGCCCTTCTCGGTGGACACGATGCTCTGACGGCTGACGCCGACCCGCTCGCCCAGTTCGGCCTGGGTGATCCGCAGTTGCTTGCGGAACTCGCGAACTCGGTTGCTTCCCGGTGTGCCTGCCACGAGTGGAAGTCAAGCATCCTTGTCATCCGGTGTCAAGAGTGCTTGTCTTTTCCTGACCCAGGCTCGTTTCGCGGGAAGGCGGAGCGGGTACCAGTGCGTCATGGCGACACCCGCAGGTACCGCACATTCGACGTCCGCGACCGGCCCGGCCGTGAGCGGCCTCCGGGCGCTGCGTCTGGTCGCGACCCTCGGCTTCCCGTCGGTCGCCGCCGGGGTGATCGCCCGTAGGCCCCGGTCGATGGCGCTGCTGGAACGGTTCGGCGCCGACGCGTCCGCCGTGCACGCACTGCGCCGGCTGCGTGCGGAACACGGCTCCGGGCCGCTGCAGATCGAATTGCCCGGCAGGCGGCTGGCGGTCGTGCTCGACCCGGCCGATGTCGGCAGGATCCTCGAGGACTCGCCGGACCCGTTCGACCCCGCCACCCGGGAGAAGAAGGGTGCACTCTCGCCGTTCCAGCCGCACGGTGTGCTCATCTCGCAGGGCTCCATCCGCTCCGAACGCCGCCGGCTCAACGAAGAGGCACTCGACACCGCGCACACCCTGCATCACCTGGCCGAACCGATCGTGGAGGTCGTCGACCGGGAGGCGGTCGCCCTCCTCGAATCGGCGATCCGCACCGGCACTCTCGACAACGACGAGTTCACCCGAACCTGGTGGCGCATCGTTCGCCGGATCGTCCTGGGCGACTCCGCCGCCGAGGACAACGACATCACCGACAGATTGAAAAAGCTTCGCGCGAACGGGAACTGGTCCTATTTCATTCCCGAGCGGAGCCGTCTTCGCGACCGCTTCACCGAAGACCTGTATCGCTACGTGGACCGGGCCGAGCCGGGTTCGCTCGCCGGAGCACTCGCCGCGCTACCCGCCGGAGGTGCGACCGATCCGGTCGGTCAGATTCCGCACTGGCTGTTCGCGTTCGACGCCGCGGGCATGGCCGCTGCGCGCACGCTCGCGCTGTTCGCCGGTCACCCGGGGCAGCGCGGGACCGCACGCGCGGAGATCGCCGCCGGTGACGCCGAGAAGCCGCAGCCCTACCCGTATCTGAGGGCCGCCGTACTCGAATCGGTGCGTCTGTGGCCGACGACGCCGATGATCCTGCGGGACTCCACCCGCGACACGGTGTGGGGCCCGGAGCAGGAGCGGTTCACCATTCCCGCCGGCACCGGATTCATGATCCTCACCGCCGGTTTCCACCGCGACGGCGAGACCGTGTCGTTCGCCGACGAGTTCGTCCCCGAGGTGTGGCTGGACGGACGCGCGGAGAGACGTCCGGAACTGGTGCCGTTCAGCGCCGGACCGGCGGCGTGCCCCGGCCGCAACCTCGTGCTGCTGGTGACCAGCACCCTGCTGGCGCGGATGCTCGCCGCTGCGGACTTCCGGGTCGTCTCCGATCCGGTGCCGGCCCCCGACCGTCCGTTGCCGAACACATTCGACAACTTCGGGCTGAAATTCGAGGTGGCGCGCACCGCCGGTGCGCCCCGGTGAGGAGTAGCGACATGAACGCGTCCGGCAAGCACGACGAGGACGAGGGCTTCCACCGGGTGTCACCCGACCCCGAGGAAACCCCGCAGGACGACGATCTCGAATCGGATCACGGGGATCGGCCCGACAGCGGCACCGACGCCGGCCAGGAGGCGACGGATCCGGCGCGCCGGGCAGGAGAAGAAGGCGGGGCCGGCGAGTAGCGACGGGGGCCGGTCCTCACTCGGCCGACGGATACGGATCCTTCAGCAGTACGCGGGCGAGATGCGCCGCGTTGCGGGCGAGGGTCGCCGTCGCCGAGGCGACCGCGTCGGGCACGGAGTCGAGGTCGTTGTAGTCACCGGGCGTCATCGCTTCGCCGTTCCAGTACGTGCACCCCTGCGCCGGGATCGTGTACCCGCAGTCGTCGAGCGCCTGGAACAGACTCGCCACGATCGCGTGTGCCCCGTCCTCGTTGCCGACCACCGCCGCGACCGCGACCTTCCCGAACAGGATCGGGCGGCCCTCGTCGTCCGTCTCGGAGAGTTCGGCATCGAGTCGTTCGAGCGCCCGTTTGGCCACGCTCGACATCTGGCCGAGCCACGTGGGGGTCGCGATCAGCAGGATGTCGGCGTCGAGGATGCGCCGTCGGACGTCCGGCCATCGGTCGCCGTTCCCCATATCGGCCTCGACGCCGGGACGGATGTCGAGATCGACCAGCCGGATCGCCTCACCGGTCACGTCGTACTTGCCGAGCTCGGCGAGGACGTGTTCGGTGATCAGATCGCTGCTCGACGCGGCCGGGGACGGCTTGAGCGTGCAGACCAGTGCGAGCGCCTTCAGAGATGTCATGCCGTCGCGGGTACCCGTGCCGCTTCGCGGGTGAAACGCGGTCCTGCCGCTCGGTGCGCGATCGCAACTTCCCCGCGCTGGCATAGCCTGTTCTTCATGTCAGTTGAAGAGCCCACCGCGGTCGTCGGTGCCGGTGAGACGGTCGTGACCGATCCCGCCCATGTCGCCGGCGGCCTGACCACCGAGCAGGTCGCCGAACGTGTGGCGCGGGGCGAGACGAACGACGTTCCCGATCGCGCGTCCCGGTCCGTCAAGGACATCGTCCGCGCGAACGTGTTCACGCGGATCAACGCGATCCTCGGTGTGCTGTTCCTCATCGTGCTGTCCACCGGCTCGATCATCGACGGCATGTTCGGCCTGCTGATCGTGGCGAACAGCGGCATCGGAATCATCCAGGAGATCCGCGCGAAACGGACCCTGGACAAGCTCGCGATCGTCAGCCAGACCAAGCCGGTCGTACGGCGCGACGGACGATCCGCCGAGCTCGCCCCGCGCGAGGTGGTGCTCGACGACATCATCGAACTCGGTCCCGGCGACCAGTTGGTGGTCGACGGTGTCGTCGTCGAATCCGAGGGCCTCGAGCTCGACGAGTCGCTGCTCACCGGCGAATCCGACAACGTCGACAAGGCGCCCGGCGCGACGGTGATGTCCGGCAGTTTCGTCGCGTCGGGCAGTGGTGCCTACCGTGCGACGAAGGTCGGTCGCGATGCCTACGCGGCGCGGCTGGCCGAGGAGGCCAGCAAGTTCACGTTGGTGCACTCGGAACTGATGGCCGGCATCAACAAGATCCTGAAGTTCATCACCTACCTGATGATCCCGGCGGGTCTGCTCATCATCTACAACCAGCTGTTCTCGAGCGGCGAGTCGCTCGGTCCCGCGCTGAGCGGCATGGTGGCCGCGCTCGTGCCGATGGTTCCCGAAGGCCTCGTGCTGATGACGTCGATCGCGTTCGCGGTCGGGGTGGTCCGGCTCGGGCAGCGCCAGTGTCTCGTGCAGGAACTGCCGGCCATCGAGGGCCTGGCCCGCGTCGACGTGGTGTGCGCGGACAAGACCGGAACCCTCACCGAGAACGGGATGCGGCTGGCCGAGATCGTGCCGATCGACGGCGCGGACGAGAACACGGTCCGCGCCGCGCTCGCGGCGATGGCCGGCGACGATCCGCGCCCGAACGCGAGTGTCGCCGCGATTGCGGAGGCCCTGCCCGACGATCCGGGTTGGGGTGCGGCGACCGCGACCGCCCCGTTCTCGTCGGCGAAGAAGTGGAGCGGCCAGTCCTACGGTGCCCACGGCAACTGGCTGCTCGGCGCCCCCGACGTGCTGCTCGATCCGGCATCCGACGCCGCCCGCAAGGCCGAGGAGATCGGCGCGCACGGGCTGCGGGTGCTGCTGCTCGCCGAGAGCGACCGTCCCGTCGAGGACGAGGCCGCGCCGGGCGTCGTCACCCCGCGTGCGCTGGTAGTGCTCGAGCAGCGGGTGCGGCCCGACGCGAAGGACACCCTCGAGTACTTCGCCGGGCAGAAGGTCGACGTCAAGATCATCTCCGGTGACAACGCGGTGTCGGTCGGGGCGGTCGCGTCGTCGCTGGGTCTGTCGAACGGGGATCGGCCCGTCGACGCGCGCACCCTCCCCGAGGACCGGGACGAGCTCGCCGAGACCGTCGCGTCCGCGACCACGTTCGGCCGCGTGCGACCCGATCAGAAGCGCGCGATGGTCGGGGCTTTGCAGTCGCGTGGGCACACCGTCGCAATGACCGGCGACGGCGTGAACGACGTGCTGGCCCTCAAGGACGCCGACATCGGAGTCGCGATGGGCTCGGGCAGTCCCGCCACCCGCGCGGTCGCGCAGATCGTGCTGCTGGACAACAAGTTCGCGACCCTGCCGCACGTGGTGGGGGAGGGCCGCCGCGTCATCGGCAACATCGAACGGGTTTCCAACCTGTTCCTCACCAAGACGGTGTACTCGGTGCTGCTGGCGTTCTTCGTCGGGGTCTCCGGGGTGCTGTCGCAACTGTTCGACTTCGATCCGCTGCCCTATCCGTTCCTGCCGCGGCACGTGACGATCGCCGCCTGGTTCACCATCGGCATCCCGGCGTTCCTGCTGTCGCTGGCCCCGAACAACGAGCGTGCCCGGCCCGGGTTCGTGCCCCGCGTGATGCGGCTGGCGATTCCGTCGGGCGTGATCATCGGTGTTGCGACGTTCGTCTGCTACGTGCTCGTGTACGGGGGACCGGAGCAGACCGAGCAGCAGAAGATCCAGGCCGGCACGTCCGCGCTGATCACCCTGATCATGATCGCGCTGTGGGTGCTCGCAGTCGTCGCCCGGCCGTATCAGCTGTGGAAGATCGTGCTGTTGATCGGATCGGTGCTCGGCTACGTCATCCTGTTCACGGTGCCGTTCTGCCGCGAGTTCTTCGCGCTGGACCCCTCGGACCTCGGCTACACGACGATCGCGTTCGTGTGCGGCGCCGTCGGTGTGTTCCTGGTGGAGGTCTCGTGGTGGGTCACCGGGCGTCTGCACGGCGAGCACCGCCGCCTGTTCGCCGCCCCGGACGATCTGCTCCCGGGCGTACACTGACCGGCGTATTGCGAACACCCTCGGCAAGAACCGTTCCGCTTCGACGGAAGGAACAGCAGATGGGCTTCATGGATACGTTGAAGGGCTTGTTCGGCAAGGGCAAGGACTATGCCGCCCAGAATCCCGACAAGGTCGGTTCGGCCATCGACAAGGCCGGCGACCAGGTGGATCAGAGGACAGGCGGCAAGTACGCCCAGCATGTCGACAAGGCGCAGGACGCGGCGAAGAAGCACCTCGGTGCCACCGGTGGCCAGGACGCGGGCACACCGCCGCCGGGTGCGCCGCCGGCCCAGCCCCCGACCCCGCCACCCGGGACGGAGCAGCCCGGCCCGCCGCCGGGACCCGGTTCCGGATAGCGTTCCCGGAGATCCTGCGTCGGGTGTGGCAGGCTTCCTTTCGCTCGGTACCCAAACGAAAGGAAATGCCGTGGGCTTCTTGGACAATGTGAAGGGCATCGTCGACAAGGGCAAGGAACTCGCCGCCGATCACCCCGACGTGGTGAACCAGGCGATCGAGAAGGCCGGCGACCTCGCGGACGACAAGACCGGTGGCAAGTTCTCCGGCCAGGTCGATGCGGCGGAGAACGCCGCGAAGAACGCCCTCGGCACTGCCTGATCCGACATGGCTCGCGTGCGCCGGAATCGACCGGCGCGCGTGAGCCGCGCAGCGGTCGGACACGCGCACACGTACGGACGGGTGCGCGTGTCCGCTAGCTGCGCGAATCCTCCCGATCCGGCGTCCTGACCGAAACGACCGACCGCCATCGCCGCGCGTGGCAGAGCAGAATCGTTGCCGTGAACGGGACCTGGATACTGTTCGTCGTCATCGCGGCGATCGCCGTCACCGGACTGGCGACCCGGCGCAATCTGCAGGCGCCGCTGGTGCTCGTCGCGATCGGTGCGGCCGCGTCGTTCATCCCCGGACTGCCCCGGCTGGAACTGCAACCCGAGGTGATTCTCGGTGTCGTGCTTCCGCCGCTGCTGTATTCGGCCGCGCTGCGGTTCTCCGTTCCCACCTTCCGGCGCTACCTGTCGCCGATCCTGCGGCTCGGCATCGTCACCGTCCTCGCGACCGCCTTCGCGGTGGCGTTCTTCGCGGAATGGCTCGTCCCGCAGCTGACGTTCGGCGCCGCACTGGTGCTCGGTGCGGTCGTCGCCCCCACCGACGCGGTCAGTGCCGTCGCCGTCGGGCAGAAACTCGGACTGCCGAAACGGGTCATCGCGGTACTCACCGGGGAAGGGCTCGTCAACGACGCGACCGCCCTGACCCTGTTCACGGTCGCGGTGTCGACGGTCGCCGGCACCCGGGTGTTCTTCGACTCTCCGGTCATGTTCTTCGGCTACGAGGTGGCCGGCGGTGTCGCCGTCGGACTCGTGCTCGCGGTGGTGGTGCATCAGGTCCGGCTCCGCATGTACCACTCACCACTGGAAACGTCTCTGGGACTGGTGCTTCCGTTCACCGCCTATCTCGCGGCCGAGGAGATCCACGCGTCCGGGGTGCTCGCCGTGGTCGCCGCCGGCCTGTACATGGGGCACCGCGCCACCGACGCATCGGTGAACACGCGGATCCAGGAACGCTACGTGTGGGAGAGCCTGGATCTCCTGCTCGAGATGTTCGTCTTCGCGTACATGGGACTGCAGCTGAAGTTCGTGCTCGACGACGTCACCGACCACGGCTACGACGTCGCTCTCGCGCTGCTGTACGCGCTCGCGGTGCTCGTCGTGGTCATGGCGGTGCGGCCCGCGTGGGGCCTGCTGAACTGGGGACGTCGCCGCGTCACCCGCGACATCGGGCTGGTCCGGCTGGGCCGCGACCGGTTGAGTTTCCGCGAACACCTGGTCGTTTCGTGGGCGGGGATGCGCGGTGTGGTGACCCTCGCCGCCGCCGGTGGTATCCCGTTCGTGCTCGAGTCCGGCGAACCGTTCCCGGGTCGCGACATCATCCACCTCATCGCGCTGGTCGTCGCCGTCGGAACCCTGCTCATCCAGGGTGCGACCATGCCCGCCCTGATCCGCAGGCTCGACGTGCACGACCCGTACGAGCGGCTGCGCAACGAGGAGCAGCGTGCCCTCGCCCGATCCATCGTCGAAACCGCCGCTCGCGGCGAACTCCGGAACCTCGCGGAGCGCCCACCGTCCGGGTTCGACGCCGAGTCCGTGCGCCGCATCCTCGAACGGGTGCGTCGGTCCGTCCAGGCCCGCGTCGACGCCCAGGCCGTCGAGTCGGAGAACGAGGACGACCGCAACCTCGACGCCAGCGCACTGTTCGACGAATTCCGGCGATCGATCCTGCGCGCCCAGCGCACCGCTCTGATCGCCGCGCGCGACGAGGGAACCCTGGACGACGAAATCCTGCGCGTCGAACTCGAAAGCCTCGACGTCGAGGAGGCCGCCGCGGAGGAACGGATCGACCGCCGCGGCCGGACGTGAGCGGCCCGGCAGAAATCGGGTAGTGCACTACGCGTGCGCCCCGGACGTCGCCGGAAGACGCTGGGAACATGCGAAATACGGGGACGACGAGCAGGCGGCGGGGAACGGCTGCCGCGATCGGCATGGGCCTGGCTGCGCTCGGTCTCGTGTTCCTCGGCGCGACCCGCGCCGGGGCATCGCAGGACCCCGACTCGGGTTCGTGCTGCGTGTCGACCACCACGGTGACCGAGACGGTGTACGTGCCCACGACGGTGTACGAGACGGTGTACGTACCCACGACGGTCTACGAGACCACGACGGTGTACGAGACGACGACCGAAACCGTCACCGAGACCGTCGAAGTGGGTGGGACCGCAACCGAAACCGTCACCGAGACCGTGATGGAGAACCAGGCGCAGCCACCGGACACGGTCACCGAAACGGTGACGGTCTCGGCCGGATCGCCGGTCACCGTGGCCTCGCCGCCGGACCCGCCCACCCCCGCGGCCGGTACTCCCGCTCCGAAGAACACGGTCACGGTGGCACTGACCGGACTCGGCGCCGGAGCGGGCGCACTCGCCGGCGCGGTGCTGGTCACCCGGCTCCGCCGGCCGGGTGAACGCCGCAGCGGACGAAGGACCCGGGAGGTGCGCGCGGTCGCCCGGCCCGACCGGAATCCGCGGACCACGGTCGAGGACCGGGCGGGCCCGGCGGTCGGGATCGACTTCCGTGCCCGCTCGTGGGACATCCGGACGACAGGAGACAACCCATGACCGATCCGAACGCGATCACCGCGCGCACCGTGTTGCTGCCGGGCGTTCCTCCGGACCGGTCGGCCGCGGCGGTGGCCGACGTCCTCGGCCGGTTCGGCGCTGTCCGTGCCGCGGTGAGGGCGCTGAACGCGCTCACCCCGGATGTGCTCACCGCCGTCGACGCGGAGGTCGCCGCCGCGGTCGCCGAACTCCTGGAGGTCGGCCTCGACGACCTGTTCGCGCAGGGCTGGCAGCGCTACCGGCGGTTGCGTGACGCGGCCACCACGTCCCTCACCGGCACGAAACAGCTTGTGCCGCTGGACAGCACGCGGATCACGGCGAACCAGCATCCGTCCGTCGAACTGAGCCTCGACGGCGTGCTCGTCGGTCGCGTCGACCTCGACCTGACCGCCGAATACGACCTCCACGGTGTCGTCGCGGTCGTCGAATCCGGCGCGCTGACCGCCCTGCGCTTCGGGGAGTGCGACGTCGCCGTCACGTTCGCGGTGCGGCCGGTGGGTACCGTGCTGCAGCGTCGAAGGACCTTCTCGGTGGGAGCGCTCGCGCCGATGAGGGAACCGGTGCCGCTCGTCGGTTCCGCGCGGGCACGACCCGCCTGACGCGTTGCGGCGGTCCGCGGCGTCCGGCGTCATGGGGCATTTTGCCCGATCCCCATTTCGGCGCACCTGTCGCCCAATCGCCGCCCTCGCCCCCTTCCTTCCGAGCGAATGTACCGCTCGTCTCCTTCAACCGACTGAGCGATACATTCGCTCGGAAAAGAAGGATCGGGAGACACGCCCTAGGTTTGTATGCATGATCGCGACCGACCTGTTCGAGCATCCGCGCCTGTTCGAGCATCCACGCCTGCAGCGCCCGGCCCGGTGGGGTGAGCAGTGACCGGCACTGTCGTCGTCGCGCTCGTCGTGGTGGCCGCGCTCCTGGCCGGCGGTATCGCCGCGGTGTGGGCACGGACCCGTCGCGTCGTCACCACCCCCGCCGAACGCGCCGTGCACGCGACGCTGCACACCGCCTCGCTCGCCGCGCGACCGCTGCGCCGCGGACTCGACGCGACCTCCGCGCAGGAGGCCGCGCCGCAGCTGCGGACCCTCACCGGCGCGCAGGCCGTGGCACTGCTCGACGCCGACGGCAATCGGCTCGCCTGGCACGGGTTGTACGAGGGACTCGCCGCCCAGATGCACGACGCCGCTGTCCGCGCGATCGAGGGGGAGCGCCGCGTGCTCGTCGGCCACGGCGATCTGGTGCGCGGACCCGAAGAGCTCGCGGCGCGGGCGCTGATCGCCCAGCCGCTGATCATCGACGGCGTCGGTGTGGTCGGGGTGCTCGGCGTCGTCACCACCACCGAACCGGGCCCGGCGATGCTCGGGGTGCTCGCCGAGGTCGCGGGATACGCGTGCAGCCAGATCGAACTCGCCGAGCTCGACGCGTCCCGCGCGCGGCTGGACCGCGCGGAGGTTCGTGCGCTACGCGCCCAGATCAGCCCGCACTTCATCTACAACGCCCTCAACACGGTTGCCTCGTTCGTGCGCACCGACCCGGACCGGGCTCGCGAACTGTTGCTCGAGTTCGCGGACTTCACGCGGTATTCGTTCCGTTCCGCGGGCGAGTACACGGTGCTCGCCGACGAGCTGCGCAACATCGACCGGTATCTCACGCTCGAACGTGCCCGGTTCGGCAATGCGCTCGACGTGCGGTTGCAGATCGCCCCCGAGGTCCTGGGGGTGGTGCTGCCGTTCCTCGCGTTGCAGCCGCTGGTGGAGAACGCGGTGCGGCACGGCATCGCCGGGAAACCGACGCGCGCCGGCACCATCAGCATCGTCGCCGCCGACGAGGGCACCGACTGCGTCATCAGTGTCGAGGACGACGGCATCGGCATGGACCCGGAACTCCTGCGCTCGGGTTCGCTCGACGCGGTCGCGGACCGCGAGGACAGCGGCGTCAAGGAGTCCGCGCACGTGGGCCTGGCGAACGTCGACGACCGGTTGCGGGCGGCGTTCGGCAACGATTACGGCCTGGTCGTCGAGACCGCACCGGGCGCCGGCACCAAGGTCAGCATGCGGGTGCCGAAGTTCCGGCCGGGGATCCGACCGTGACCGGCGGCGGGGCATGGCACGATGATTCCGTTGTGAACGACAATCCGGAGTCCCTCACCGTGCTGGCGGTCGACGACGAGCCGCCTGCCCTCGACGAGCTTGCCTACCTGCTGCGCCGGCGCGACGAGATCGGCTCGGTTCATACCGCGGGCGACGCGACCACCGCGCTGCGGCTGCTGCGCGACGGTGGCATCGACGCGGTCTTCCTCGACATCAACATGCCCGGGCTCGACGGCCTCGAGCTCGCGGGGATCCTCCGCAACTTCGCGCAGCCACCGTCGGTGGTGTTCGTGACCGCGCACGACGACCGCGCGGTCGCGGCGTTCGACCTGGGTGCGGTCGACTATCTGCTCAAGCCGCTGCGCGAGGAACGGCTCGCCGAGGCGGTGCGGCGGATCGCCGAACGCCGCCGCAGCAGCAGCGACCAGGGCGGCGCTCCGTCGTCGTCCGACGAGGTGATTCCCGTCGAACTCGGCGGGGTCACGACGCTGGTGCCGCGGTCGTCGGTGCGGTGGGTCGAGGCCGACGGCGACTACGCGCGCCTGCACACCGCGACCGGTTCCCATCTGGTGCGCATCCCCATTTCGACGCTCGAGAGCCGCTGGGCGGACGCTGGGTTCCTGCGGGTACACCGGTCGTACCTGGTGGCGCTGCCGCTGGTGACGGGCATCCGCAGTGTCGGATCCGGCCTGGTGGTGTGCCTGCGGCCGGAGGGGGACCAGCAGCCGGTGGAGCTTCCGGTCAGCCGCCGCCACACCCGGGAACTCAAGGACCGGCTCATCCGCGGTCCCATGCAGACCTGGACGGCCCGATGAGCACCGCCGGTCCGCCGCCGCGGGAACGGGTGGTGCTCGCGCAGCGGCGCGGAGCCCGCATGGTCCGCACCCGCGTCGAGGTGCAGCAGCAGACGCAGATCGGCGACGCGATGGTGCGCGGCCTCGTCCGGGCGCAGCTCGGGCTGGCGTTGCGGCTCGCGCTCGTCGCGGTGTGTTTGCTGGGGGCGCTGCCGGTGCTGTTCGCCCTGGTTCCCTCGCTCGCGGAGGTGACGCTGCTGGGGCTGCGGCTGCCGTGGTTGCTGCTCGGTGTCGTCGGCTATCCGGTGCTGCTCGGCATCTCGTGGCTGTACGTGCGGCTGGCCGAACGCAACGAGCAGGACTTCACCGACCTGACCGACGACTGAGCCGCGATGGGCACCGGTTCGATTCCCGTTCTCACCGTCGTCGGCCTGATCGCCGCTGCCGCCGCGACCGTCGCGATCGGCATCTACGGCGTCCGCCTGGCGCGCACGACCTCCGACTTCCTCGTCGCGTCGCGCACGGTCGGGCCGCGCTGGAATGCCGCGGCGATCGCGGGGGAATACCTGTCCGCCGCATCGTTCCTCGGTGTCGCCGGGCTCGTCGCGAAGTACGGCGCCGACGCCCTGTGGTATCCGGTGGGCTTCGCCGCAGGCTATCTGGGCCTGTTGCTGTTCGTCGCCGCACCGCTGCGCCGGTCCGGCGCCTACACGGTGCCGGACTTCGCCGAGTTCCGGCTCGGCACGCGCTGGGTGCGCACCCTCGCGATGATCGTCGTCGCCGTCATCTGCGTGCTGTACCTGGTGCCGCAGTTCCAGGGGGCGGGACTGACGCTGAACATCCTGCTGGGGCTGCCCGAGTGGGTGGGTGTGGCCGCGGTCGGGGCGATCGTCGTCGGCAACGTCGTCGGCGGCGGCATGCGGTCGATCACGTTCGTGCAGGCGTTCCAGTACTGGCTCAAGCTCACCGCGGTCGCGTTGCCGGCGCTGGTACTCACCCTGCATTTCCTCGCCCACGACCGGGTCCTGACCGAGGCGGTGCCGCCGACCGTCACCGATCGCACCACCGTCGACATCACCACCGATGTGATCGTGCAGGTGGGGGAGCCGCTGCAGGTCGACGTCACCGGGCACATCGACGGCCGGCCGGTCGCCGGTCCGGTGCTGCTCGCGCCGGGCCAGCACGAGCTGTCGTCGGGAACCGAGCTGGTGCTCGCCGCCGGCTCGCCCGTTCCGGTCGTTGCGGGTGCGCCGCCGGACAACGACTCGTGGGCCTCACCCGGAAACGGATTCGGCGGGGACTACCCGATGTTCCAGGTGTACTCGCTGATCCTCGCGACGTTCCTCGGCACGATGGGCCTGCCGCACGTGCTCGTGCGGTTCTACACCAACCCCGACGGCCGCACCGCGCGGGTGACCTCGCTCGCCGTGATCGCCCTGGTCGGCATGTTCTACCTGTTCCCGACGCTGCTCGGCGTCTTCGCGCGACTGTATGTGCCGCAGTTGCTCATCACCGGACGCTCGGACGCGGCGGTGCTGCTGCTGCCCGGATCGGTGCTGAGCGGGTGGGGTGGGCAGCTGCTGGCCGCGCTCGTCGCCTCGGGTGCGATCGCCGCGTTCCTGTCCACGTCGTCGGGCCTGCTGGTCAGCGTCGCGGGCGTGCTGTCGACGGATGTGCTGCGTGGCCGGGTCCGGGACTTCCGGATCGCGGCGGTGCTCGCCGGGATCGTGCCGCTCGCGTTGTCGCTGTCGGTGACGTCGCTGGACCTGTCGCGTTCGGTGGGCCTGGTGTTCGCGGTGGCGGCGTCGACGCTGTGCCCGCTGCTGATCCTGGGTATCTGGTGGCGGGGCCTCACCGCGGCCGGGGCCGCCGCGGGGATGGTGCTCGGCGGGCTGGTGTCCGGGACCGCCGCGATGGTGGTGGTGCTCGCACCCATCGATCCGGATCGCGGCGGCTGGCCGGCGGTGCTCGTCGGCTACCCGGCCGCGGTGAGCGTGCCGCTGGCGTTCCTGGCGATGGTGCTGGTCTCCCTCGCCACCCGCCGGTCGGTTCCCGCGGACGTGGGGCGCACCTTCTCGCGCATGCACGTCCCGGAACGGCTCGGCATGGGCCGCGACCGTGAGATCGGCGCATTCGGTGCGGGCGCGTCCGGTGCCGATAAATCCGTTTCGGGGGATCGGACGCGCCGTTCGTCGCGGTGAGTCGACCGCTCGGCGCACGACACGACAGCTCGGCGTGCGATCGGACCGCACTCCTTATGCGTGTGACCGTCGTCTCATTACCGTCTGTTCTCACTACAACTCACAAACCGAGGAGTCGGCAGTGACCACAGTCAAGAGTGGGCTCGACGCGCCGGTACGGCGCGAACCCACACCCCAGGACTTCGTAGCCATGCAAGCGAGCCCGGAATTCCAGGAATTGCGTAGCCGGTTGCGGCGGTTCGTGTTCCCGGTGACGGTGTTCTTCCTCGCCTGGTACGGGGTCTACGTACTGCTCGCGACGTACGCCGCCGACTTCATGGCGACGAAGGTGATCGGCAACATCAATCTCGGCTTGATCCTGGGCTTCGGTCAGTTCGTGACGACGTTCGTGATCACCGCCCTCTACGTGAAATTCGCAGGACGCGAGCTCGATCCTCGGTCCGCCGCGATCCGTGAAGAGCTGGAAGGACCGGCCCAGTGACCGTTCTCGCGCAGAGTGGGACCGCCGATGTCGGCAACCCGCTGATCAACATCGCGATCTTCGTCGCGTTCGTCGTCGTCACCATGGGCCTGGTCATCAAGGCCAGCCGCACCACCAAGAAGGCCTCGGACTTCTACACCGGCGGTGGCCAGTTCTCCGGCCCGCAGAACGGTTTCGCGATCGCCGGTGACTACCTGTCGGCCGCGTCGTTCCTCGGAATCGCCGGTGCCATCGCCGTGTACGGCTACGACGGCTTCCTGTACTCCATCGGCTTCCTCGTCGCGTGGCTCGTCGCGCTGCTGCTCGTCGCCGAACTCCTGCGCAACACAGGGCGTTTCACGATGGCCGACGTGTTGAGCTTCCGGCTCAAGCAGCGGCCGGTGCGCATGGCCGCGGCGCTGTCCACCCTCGCGGTCTCGCTGTTCTACCTGCTCGCCCAGATGGCCGGTGCCGGTGGCCTGGTCGCGCTGCTGCTCGACATCCACGACAAGGCCGGTCAGGCGATCGTCGTCGCGGTCGTCGGTGTGCTCATGATCGTGTACGTGCTCATCGGCGGCATGAAGGGCACCACCTACGTGCAGATGGTCAAGGCCGTCCTGCTCGTCGCCGGCGCCGCGATCATGTTCGTCCTCGTGCTATTCGCCGTGCGCGGCAACTTCTCCCAGCTGCTCGCCGACGCGCAGGCCATGGCGTCGAACTCCTCGGACGCGGCGGTCGCCGGTCGCGACATCCTCGCTCCGGGCGCGAAGTACGGCATCAGCGACATGACCCGCATCGACTTCGTCTCGCTCGGTATCGCCCTGGTGCTCGGCACTGCCGGCCTGCCGCACGTGCTCATGCGCTTCTACACGGTGCCGACCGCGAAGGAAGCCCGCCGCTCGGTGACCTGGGCGATCGCGCTCATCGGTGCCTTCTATCTGTTCACCCTGGTCCTCGGCTACGGTGCCGCGAAGCTGGTCGGCCCGGACGTCATCCTGAACGCCCCCGGCAAGGAGAACGCGGCGGCTCCGCTGCTGGCCTTCGAACTCGGCGGCACCCTGTTCCTGGCGATCATCTCCGCGGTCGCGTTCGCCACGATCCTCGCGGTCGTCGCGGGTCTGGCGATCACCGCGTCGGCGTCCTTCGCCCACGACATCTACGCCAGTGTCATCAAGCGCGGCAACGCAACCGAGGACGAGCAGGTGCGGGTCTCGCGCATCACCGTCGTCGTCATCGGCCTGATGTCGATCGTGCTGGGCATCCTGGCGATGGGGCAGAACATCGCCTTCCTGGTCGCCCTCGCGTTCGCGGTCGCCGCCTCGGCGAACCTGCCGACGCTGCTGTACTCGCTGTTCTGGAAGAAGTTCAACACCACCGGTGCACTGTTCAGCATCTACGGCGGTCTGATCAGCTGCCTGCTGCTGATCGTGTTCTCCCCGGCCGTGTCCGGCAAGCCGTCGTCGATGTTCCCGAACGCCGACTTCGCGCTGTTCCCGCTGTCGAACCCCGGCATCGTGTCCATCCCGCTGGCCTTCGTCCTCGGCATCGTCGGCACCTACGTCGGCCGCCGCAAGGTGGAGGATCCGTTCAAGCAGGCCGAGATGGAGGTCCGCTCGCTCACCGGTGTCGGTGTCGAGAAGGCGGTCGCCCACTAGAGACAGTCGCCCACAGGAGAACCCTGGCGGCGAACCCCTTCGGTGCCGCGCTCCCAGACCCGGGAGCGCGGCACCGTCGCGTTTCGGGTTCCCTGCTGTTCCGGTTCTGCCACTGCGCAACCGGCAGTTCGAGGACCTACTGTGCAGCCGGAAGTTCGAGGAACTGGAGCGGGGCGGTGTCGACGAACCGGTCCGTGACGTTGCCGCCGAGCCCACCTTCGAGTGCGGTGTCGCCGAGCAGATCGAGCTTGCGCGCCGGCGCACCCTCGGTGAAATCCAGCTCGGAGAGGTCGACCCACAGGACGTTCGGGCGCGTCGTCGACGCGAACACGTAGCGTCTGCCGGTCAGGTCACCCACGGTCTGCCAGATCGTCTGTGACGCATAGGGTTTGTCCGGATCCGGAACCCGGAACGGCTGCGCCGCATTGCGGATGACACTGAACATCCCGGCGACGGCCTCCACGCCGCTCTCGGGTTCGGGAAGCCGGCCGACGTAATAGGCGGCGCGGGCGAACCTGTCGGCGGCGTCCGTGGTACCGGGCAACGGCTTGTCGCCACCGAATCCCTCGACCTCGCGGAGCAGTTCGAGCTGCTTGTCGTAGGTCGGTGAATTCGTCATCACCTGATAGCTGCGGTCGTGCCAGACGGTGGCCTTGCCGTCGACGTACTCGACGATCGCCGAATCACCCGTCGCATCGTCCAATGCGAGATGCACCGTGGGTACCTCGCCGGTGGCCGGGTCGCCGAGAGGAACGACCTGCACCTCGGTCTGCTCGATCCACGCCGCAGCCTCCGCGACCGTGGCGAAGTTGTCCAGGAAGTACTGCATCCACACGGCCATGCTCAGCGCCGGCCGGGACGGGTCGTACGTTCCGTAGTCCGACTCCGCGAGCCAGAGGATGTGTCCCGACAGGCCGGCCTCGTTCATGCCGTCGACGGTCATCATGTCGAAGGCCGCGGCCACGACGCTGCCGAACTTCGACGTCCAGGTCAACGAGCCGCCGACGCCGTCCCGCCGGTCGATTCCGCGCGGCAGGGACCACAGATTCGTCCCCGTGTCGCGGTGATAGTCCATGTTGCGGCCGACGAGTACCGATCCCGCCGCATCCGGCCACACGACCCTGGTGCACATGTCTTCTCTCTTTCCCGCCCGCCGGGCACATGCGTATCGAATAGGTTGGGAACATCGAGGGGCGTATTCGACTGTGGCACATTCGCCACCGACGCCGGGCGAAACGGCGCGAACCGTCACCCGGCGTCGGTGTTGTAGGCGTTGGAGAAGCTGTCGAGATCTAACCGAGGCGAGGCGGCGCCGTGCGGTACGTCGCGGGGGTGGCGCTGAGCCGGATCGGGTTGGCGATCTGGCGGAGCGGAGCGTCCCGGTCCGGATCGTCGATCGACACGACCGGCGACAGGCCGAGGCGCTCGGCGAGGGCGACGGCGTCGGCGATGTCGTTGAGCGGCCCGCACGGCACGCGTGCCGCGGTGAGGGCGTCGAACCAGGCGTCGGCGGTGTTCGTCGACAGCAGTTCGTCGAGGATCTTCGTCAGTTCCTCGCGGTTCGCGACGCGTGCGGTGTTCGTCGTGAACCGGTCGTCGGATGCGAGTTCGGGCGCCCCGAGAACCTCTACCAGCGAGGCGAACTGGCGGTCGTTGCCGACGGCGAGGACGAACGGCCGGTCCGCGGTGCTGAACACCTCGTAGGGTGCGATGCTCGGATGCCGGTTGCCCATGGCCTTCGGCACTACGCCGGCCGCCACATAGCCCGACGACTGGTTCGCCAGCGCCGACAGCAGCGACGACAGCAGGTTCACCTCGACGCGCTGGCCCTCACCGGTCCGGTCGCGGTGCCGAAGCGCGGCGAGAATGCCCAGCGCAGCGTGCATTCCGGTGATGACGTCGACGACCGCGACACCGACCTTGGTGGGGGTCGCCGGGTCGGGCCCGGTGATGCTCATCAATCCGCCGACCGCCTGGATGAGCAGGTCGTAGCCGGGCAGGTTGTTGTTGCCGCCGAACCCGGTGATCGAGCAGTACACGATGTCGGGGTTGAGTTCGCGGGCCTGCTCGTAGCCGAGGCCGAGCCGATTCATCGTGCCGGGCAGGAAGTTCTCGACGACGACGTCGGCGCGGGCGACGAGGTTACGGGCCTCGTCGAGCCCCGCCTCGGTGGTCAGGTCGATCGACACCGACCGCTTGTTCCGGTTGACACCCAGGAAGTACGTCGACTCGTCGCCGACCCACGGCGGACCCCAGTGCCGGGTGTCGTCGCCGAAGCCCGGGCGTTCGACCTTGACGACCTCCGCCCCGAGGTCGGCGAGCAGCATCGTGGCGTAGGGGCCGGCGAGCACGCGACCGAAGTCGGCGATCACCAGCCCGTCCAATGCCCCTGTCACCGGAAGGCTGCCTCTCCGGTCAGGGCCTTGCCGATGGTCAGCTGGTGGACCTCGGAGGTGCCCTCGTAGGTCAGCACCGATTCGAGGTTGTTGGCGTGCCGGATGACGGGGTATTCGAGGGTGATGCCGTTCGCACCCAGGATGGTCCGGCACTCGCGGGCGACCGCGATGGCCTCGCGGACGTTGTTGAGCTTGCCCAGACTGACCTGCTCGGGGGCGATCTCGCCGCGGTCCTTCATCCGTCCGAGGTGGTAGGCGAGCAGATGGCCCTTGCCGACCTCGAGCGCCATGTCGGCGATCTTGGCCTGGGTGAGCTGGTAGCCGGCGAGCGGCTTGTCGAACACCTCGCGGGACTGCGAGTACTCGATCGCGGTCTCGAGGCAGTCGCGGGCCGCGCCGATCGCACCGAAGACGATGCCGAAGCGGGCCTCGCCGAGAGAGGTCAGCGGTCCGCGCAGGCCCTTGGCCTTCGGCAGCATCGCCGAGGCCGGCAGGCGCACGCCGTCGAGGACGAGTTCCGAGGTGACCGAGGCGCGCAGCGACAGCTTGGAGTGGATCTCCGGGGCGGAGAAGCCGGGGGTGTCGGTGGGGACGACGAAGCCGCGGATGCCCTTGGCGCCCTCCTCGAGGTCGGTCTGAGCCCACACGACGGCGACGTCGGCGACGGACCCGTTGGTGATCCACATCTTGGTGCCGTTGAGGATCCAGTCGTCACCGTCGCGCTTGGCGTTGGTGCGCATCCCGGCCGGGTTGGAGCCGAAGTCCGGCTCGGTCAGGCCGAAGCAGCCGATGGCCTCGCCGGCGGCCATGCGGGGGAGCCATTCCTGCTTCTGCTCCTCGCTGCCCCAGTGGTGGATGGAGAACATCGCCAGCGAGCCCTGCACCGAGACGAGGCTGCGGATACCGGAGTCGACGGCCTCGAGCTCGAGGCAGGCCAGGCCGTAGGCGGTGGCGCTCATGCCGGCGCAGCCGTAACCCTCGAGGTGCATGCCGAGCACGCCGAGCTGCCCGAGTTCCTGCGCCAGCTCACGCGCCGGGATCTTCGCTTCCTCGAACCACTGGGCCACGTGCGGACGGATGCGCTCGTTGCCGAACTTGCGAACGGTGTCGCGGATGTCGATCTCCTCCTGCTCGAGCAGGGAGTCGAGGGCGAAGAGCTGGGTCAGCGACTGGGGGTTGGACATGACTCTCTCCGGGGGTCGAGGAACGTTTGTCATAACGTTTGCGAGAACGTTTGCACGAACGATTGCGTGCCCTACGCTAAGGGGCGTGCTCCGGGCTCGTCAACCCGGAACTCGAACTCGATGCGAAACGAGCAGGAGAGCCGAATGTCCCGTCCCGACCGTGCGCCGACGCTCAAGGAGATCGCCGAGCGTGCCGGCGTGCACGTCTCGACGGCCTCCCGCGTGCTGCGCCAACCCGAACCGGTCGACGGCTGGTCCGAATCGGCCCTGCGCGTGCGGGAGGTCGCGGCCGAGCTCGGCTACCGGCCGAATCTGTGGGCGGCGAGCCTGCGCACCCGCAAGACGACCACGCTCGGCGTCGTCATGCCGCGGCTGACCGACGGGGTGGTCGCGACGACCTACCAGGGCATCGAAGAAGCCGCGACGAAGGCCGGGTACTCGGTCCTGCTGTCGAGCCCGCCCGACGACCTCGAGGCGCAGCGCCGTGCGATCACCCTGCTGGTCGGGCGGCAGGTGGACGGACTGTTGCTGAGCAGCCTGCACATTCCCGGACGCCCGTTCGTCGAGTCCCTGGGGCTCGGGCAGCTGCCGATCCTGACCGTGACCCGGCACGCCGACGCGGGACTGCCGTTCGTCGTCGGTGACGACTACCGCGGCGGAGCGCTCGCCGCCCGGCACCTGCTCGATCGCGGCTACACCGACCTCGCGATCATCGCCGGTCCCGACCATGCGAGCACGGCCCGGGATCGGCGCGACGGTTTCCTCGACACCTTGCGCGAGGCGTCGGTGGAGGTCCCGGCCGGCCGGATCGTCCCGTCGAGCTTCGACGTCTCCGGCGGCGTGGAGGCGGGCCGGGCGCTGCTCGACCGGCCCGATCGGCCCCGCGCGATCTTCGCGGTCAGCGACACCATCGCCATCGGCATCCTCGGCGTCGCCCGCGACCTCGGGCTGTCCATCCCGGACGATCTCGCCGTCGTCGGCTACAACGACATTCCCGTCGTCGCGCAGCTGCCGGTTCCGTTGACCACGGTCCGCTCGCCCGCGCACGACATCGGGGTCGCGGCCGTCCGCCGCCTGCTCGACCTGGTTCGCGACGGTGACGCCGAGTCGATGCGGCTGCCCGTGGAGCTGGTGGTACGCGCCTCGAGCTGATGCGCTGCCGGGGCATGCGCAGGCAGCCCCAGGGCGAATGTGCCTCCGTGACGATGCGTGCCTTCGGCCGAGGTCGCATCGTTTTCGGAGCGATAGGATGTCCGGGCGACAACGGAGACCCGTTCGAATTGTGGAGGTGGACAGCGCGCATGCCCTCGCCGCGCAGGATCGGGGCTCCCGATGCGAAGAATCGGACGGTCCTGCTGGACGCCGCCGAGAAGGTCATGCTCGAGCACGGCTATGCGGCCGTCTCGTCCCGCCGCGTCGCCGAGCAGGCCGGCCTCAAGCCGCAGCTCGTGCACTACTACTTCGTGAACATGGACGAGTTGCTCGAAGAGGTGTTCCGGCGCCGCGCCGAACAGGGCCTCGAGATGCAGCGGAAAGCGCTGGCATCCCCGCAACCGCTGTGGGCACTGTGGCGGTACAGCAGCAACCCGTCCGGGGTGGCGCTGACGATGGAGTTCATGGCGATGTCGCGGCACCGGCCCGCGCTGCGGAAACTTCTCGCCGACTACTCCGAGCGGTTCCGGCGCGACCAGGCGGAGGCGATCGAGGTGCTGCTCGACCGGTACGGCGTTGCGCACGAGGATTTTCCGCCCGTCGTCGCGTCGGTCCTCACGACCAGTCTGTCCCGTGTCGTCGTGATGGAGGAATCGCTCGGCTTCACCCTCGGCCACGCCGAAACCATCGAGCGCGTGGAACGATGGCTCACCGCGGTCGAGGGTGAGTGGGGCAGCCCGAAGCGATAGACCGAGCGGTCAGCGAATCATCTTGCCGCGGCGGTATTCTCGTCCTCCCCACACGCCCGTCTGGGCGGTCGCGATTGCGTAGCTGCCGCATGCCGCGGCGATGGGGCAGCGGCCGCAGATCTCGGCCGCGTAGTCGAACGACTCGCTCGGGTCGGGGAACCAGCGGTCCGGGTGCCGGTCGCCGCGGCAGGCGGCAGCCGACCAGTCCGCGTCGTCGGTGGTCGGCGGGTGCTCGGCCAGGTACGTGGTCACGGCGGTGGGTGAGCGGCGCATGACAATCGACAACCTCGTTCTCTCGCAATGCAAGTGGTGATGGTCGAGGCGTGATGGTCCCGCGACGGCCGAGAAAGGCCGATGGTCACCGTGACGGTGGCGAAAAGCTCGGGGCGCACACGCCCCGAGGCGGGGCGTCAGTGGACGCGGACTCCGGTGTTCCGACCGGGATTTTCGAGAACTCGATCCAGGAAACGAATCTTCTTCTGCGACATGCGCTGCGAGTGCGAAGCGGTGTGCATCGGAGTTCCTTTCCGGTCGAGTTCGTCTGTTCCGGTCGCCCAGTGTGCCATGTCGAAGCGCGGAGGTGTGGGAATTTTTCTTCGGTGTCAGATTCGGGGTTCGATCCGGGAACGCAGTGTCGCCACTCCGGGACCGTCGAGTTCGTCGGCGACGCCGGAACGACCGGCCATCGCCATCAGCAGTGCTTCACCGGGCCCGTGGATCTCGGGTCCTCGTCCCGTGGCCCAATCGACGTCCGTGGCGACCAGTCGAAGGCCGTGGATCCGCCGGGATGCACCGATGGGCGGCGCGAAACGTGCGAAGCGGAGAGCGGGTTCGAGCCGCTCGGCGGGAATCTCTCGCGGGATGGCGAGCGGGCGGCGAATGTCCTGCTGGTGGACCATCCCGTCCACGAGCGCGACCCGGCCGCCGAAGGCGGTGGTGAGTCCTCGCGGTTCCAGGTTCCGGTCGAGCAGCTCGATCAGCTGCTGCGGTCCGAGTCCGCGCTGGTCGGCGAGTCCGATGTCGTTGGCGCGATCGAGCTGCAGCCGGCTGCGAGCCAAGCGGCGCACGAGTTCGACCGCGCCGAGTTCCTCGTAGCTGAGCATGTGTGCCACGACGTCGCGGACGGTCCAGCCCGTGCACAGTGACGGGGCGTTCCATTGTTCGGGCGTGAGCGAACGCAGGAGTGTTGCGAGTTGGGTCCGCTCGGCACGGGCCAATTTCTTCACGTCGTACATGTGGGCTCCCGGTGCAGTAGTGACCACTGCTGTATCTCCGGCCGGCTCCCGAATGCGCTCGCCGTGTCGGAATCCGCTCGGACTGCAGCGTGAGCGAATTCGTACTCGGCGCGTCGTTCGTCGGCCGGTCGCGTGCTCGCAGCGTAATACGACGGGCCGACACGAAACGGGGATCCGCGAAGCGGGCTGGCGAGACGGCCGGATCGGTGTCTACGCTTCCGCGCATGGCGAAACTCGAGGTCACCACCCGCGTCCCGCTCGATCCGGAACGAACCTGGGCCACCGCGTCGGACCTGCACCGATTCGACGAGTGGCTCACCATCCACGACGGCTGGCGCAGCGAGCTGCCCGAGGAGCTGACGGTGGGTACGACCGCCGAATCCGTGGTGTCCGTCAAGGGACTGCGCAACCGGGTCGCGTGGAAGGTCGAGGAGATCGATGCCCCGCACCATCTGGTGCTGCGCGGAAACGGCAAGGGCGGAACGAAGTTTCGGCTGCTGCTCACCGTCACCGGAACCACCGGCGGGTCGGACCTGTCGCTGAACATCGACCTCGGCGGGGCTCCGCTGTTCGGGCCGATCGGGTCGGGTGTCGCGCGCACTCTGCGCGGCGATCTCGAGGCGTCGTTGCGGAAATTCGCCGAACTCTACGGCTGACGACTATTCGAGGACGGGCGCTCCGCCGGTTCCGGCGAGCCACTGCGTCGCGAACTCGTCGAGTGTCCCGTCCGCGTAGAGGCTGTCGATCGCGGCCGACACACACGGCGTGAGCGGACTGTCCTTCTCGAGCACCATGCCGAAGAACTCGGTGACCTCGTTGGGCCGCGGGAACTGACCGACGACCACCGTGCCGGGAATCTGCTCGGTGATCTGGAACCCCGTCGGCAGATCCACCACGATTCCGTCGACCGTCCCGTCCGCGAGGGCGGACTTGGAGTCGTCGGTGGTCTCGAAGGCCACGGGTTCGGCGGCGGCGTGGATGGTGTCGGTGATGGCGAGCAGGCTCGTCGAACCCTGTTGCGCACCCAGTTTCATCCCGGACAGGTCCGCCAGCGAGGTGGCGGCTGCCGCGGGGCTGCCCTGTCGCGCCACGATCGCCTGCCCGACCGCGTAGTACGGGGACGACAGGTCCACCGCGTCGCGGCGGGTGTCGACGATCGTGACCTGTCCGAGCGCCGCGTCGAAGGTCTTGTCCCCGGGCGCGATCATCTCGTTGAAACCGACCCGCTCGATGCGGACCTGCTCGGGGGTGTAGCCGAGTCTTTCCGCGACCGCGGCGGCGACCGCACCTTCGTACCCCCGGCCGTTGGCGGGATCGTCGTCGACGAACCACGGAGCGTAGGCGGGATCGTCGGTGGCGAGGGTGAGTACCCCGTCGGTGTGGGTGGTGCGGGAGCCGGGTCCGCAGTCGTCGATCGCGTCGGTGGGTGGGATCCGGGTCGTCGCCGGTGCGAGTGACGTGGTGGTCGCGGGGACCGGATCCGGTTCCGGCGATGCGGTGCAGGCGGCCGGAATCGCCGCGACGGCAATGATCACCGCCGCAGCGCGCAGGCGTCGCAGCGGGGACAACACGGGGCAATACTGCCTTCCCCGTCCCGATCCAGCAAGATCAACGCGAACGATTGGCACAATGAGGTGATGCCGACCCGCACGTTCGGGGACCGTCGCCTGAAGCTGACCAACCTCGACAAGGTGCTCTACCCCCGCACCGGTACCACCAAGGGTGAGGTGATCGACTACTACGTGGCGATCGCCGACGCGATGCTGCCCCACGTCGCCGGTCGTGCCGGCACCCGCAAGCGCTGGCCGAACGGCGTGGACGACCAGTCGTTCTTCGAGAAGAATCTGGCGGCGCACGCCCCCGGTTGGCTCGACCGCCGGACGCTGCACCACAAGCAGCGCACCGTCACCTATCCACTGTTCGATTCGGTGGCCTCCCTCGCGTGGCTCGGGCAGCAGGGTGCGCTGGAACTGCATGTCCCGCAGTGGCGTTTCGCCGGTAACACGCGAGGCGCCGCGACGCGCATCGTGTTCGACCTCGATCCCGGCCAGGGTGTCGGGCTGGCGGACTGTGCGCAGGTGGCGCGCCTCGTGCGCGACACGGTCGCCGAACTGGGATGGACGGCGTATCCGGTGACCAGCGGCAGCAAGGGAATTCACCTCTATGTCCCCTTGGATCGGCCGCTGCAGTCGGACGGGGCGTCGACCGTCGCGCGGACCGTCGCGACGAATCTCGAGAAGCTGCACCCCGACCTGGTGACCGCGACGATGGCGAAAGCCGCTCGGGGAGGCCGGGTCTTCGTCGACTGGAGCCAGAACAACGCCGCCAAGACGACGGTCGCGCCGTATTCGCTGCGCGGTCGCGACGAGCCCTGGGTCGCGGCGCCGCGCACCTGGGAGGAGCTCGAGGACCCCGATCTGTCGCAGCTGCGGTTCGACGAGGTGCTCGCCCGTGTCGAGGCCGACGGTGATCTGCTCGAGGGGCTGGATCCGCCGCTGCCCGGCCAGGATCGGGCGGACGCGCTGGCCGAGTACCGCGGCAAACGCGACGCGTCACGCACGCCCGAACCGGTGCCGGACACGGTCGCCGCCGGTGGCCCCGGCGACCGGTTCGTGATCCAGGAGCACAATGCCCGGCGGCTGCACTACGACCTGCGGCTCGAACGCGACGGCGTGCTGGCGTCGTGGGCGGTGCCGAAGAACCTGCCCGACGAAACCGGCCGCAACCACCTGGCGGTCCGCACCGAGGACCACCCGCTCGAATACCTCACGTTCCACGGCACCATCCCGAAGGGCGAGTACGGCGCCGGCACGATGACGGTGTGGGACACCGGCACCTATGTGGCGGAGAAGTGGCGGGACGACGAGGTCATCGTGCAGCTGCATGGCCGTCGCGTGCAGGGTCGCTACGCCCTGATCCGCACCGAAGGTACCCAGTGGCTCGCGCACCTGATGAAGGATCAGACGCCGTCGCCGTCCGGGCCGTTCCCCCGCGACCTCGCGCCGATGCTCGCGACCCTCGGCGACGTGAGCGGCCTCGACGAACGGGACTGGGCGTTCGAAGGTAAATGGGACGGCATCCGCGCCATCGTCGAGGTCCACGACGGCGGACTGCGCATCCGTTCCCGGTCGGGTCGTGACATCACCGCGGACTATCCGTCGCTCGGGGTTCTCGCGCAGATCCTCGACGGTCACGACGCGGTCCTCGACGGTGAGATCGTCACCTTCGACCCGCACGGTGTCTCGAGTTTTCCGCTGCTGCAGTCCGGTGGCCGGCCCACCTTCCTCGTGTTCGACATCCTCTATCTCGACGGAGTCTCCCTGCTCCGCAAGACGTACAGCGACCGCAGGCGGGTGCTCGAACTGCTGGGTGCGGCCGCGCCCGGACTGGAGGTGCCGGAGACGTTGCCGGGCGGCGGAACCGAGGCCCTCGAGGAGAGCCTCGACCGCGGTTGGGAAGGGGTGATCGCCAAGCGGCGCGACTCGGTGTATCTGCCGGGCAAGCGCGGCACCGCGTGGATCAAGGCGAAGAACTGGCTCACCCAGGAGGTCGTCGTCGGCGGATACCGGCCCGGTCAGGGCGCCCGGTCGGACACCTTCGGTGCGCTGCTGCTCGGGGTGTACGAGGGTGACGACCTCGTGTTCGTCGGGCGCGTCGGCTCCGGGTTCGACGACCGCACCCTCACCACGCTGACCGCGTCCCTCGACCGGTTGCGGCGGCGCACTTCGCCGTTCGTGGAGGCCATTCCCACCGCCGACGCGCGCGGCGCCGTGTGGGTGACCCCGCGACTGGTGGGGGAGGTGCGCTTCCAGTCGTGGACCGACGGCGGCCGGCTGCGGCACCCGATCTGGCGGGGGCTGCGCGAGGACATCGAGCCCGCCGACGTGCGTCGCGCCTGACGCCACGTGTCTCATTCCCCTGTTAACGTTCTCGAATCTGTGTCGGGTGTTCGGGAGGGGCGAAGTTGGCCGAGGATTCCGGGACGTCCGTCCGCGCAATCGGTGTTGTCGAGGACCACGAGTCGGTGGTGCTGGGTCTGGGCGCGATGCTCGCTGCCGAACCGGACCTGGAACTGGTGTGTGCCGCACCGACCGTGCAGGAGTTGCTCGCCCGCAATGTCCGTCTGGATCTCGCGATCCTCGATCTCCGGCTCGAGGACGGATCGTCACCGAAGAACAATGTCGAGCAGCTTCGGGCCGCGGGCATCGAGACGCTGATCTTCACCGGTGCGGAGAATCCGTACCTGGTGCGGTCCGCCGCGCGCGCGGGTGTTCTCGGGGTGGTGCGGAAATCCGCGCCGGCGGCCGTGGTGGTCGAGGCGATCCGGACGGCGGCGTCGGGTGGGCAGGTCGTGAGCACGGACTGGGCCGCGGCCATCGACGGGGACCCCGATCTGGGGGACGTCGGCCTGAGTCCCCGCCAGCTGGAGGTTCTCGAACTGTATGCGTCGGGGGAGAAGCTCGACCGGGTGGCACGGCTGACCGGACTCGCGCCGCAGACGGTCAACGACTACCTGCAGCGCATCCGGCAGAAGTACGCCGAGGCGGGCCGGCCCGCGCCGACGAAGACGGACCTGTACAAGCGCGCGGTCGAGGACGGATTGCTGCCGATTCCCGAACGTCCGCGGACGGCGAGTGAAGGTCCGGGCGTCTACTGAGCGGCATTTTGTAAGCAAAGGTAACGATGCCCCCGGTTTCTTGGGCAGAGGAATATCCGTCTCGGCACGCATGCGCAGTTTGCGTAATTTCGCAGCAGATCGCTCGACAACGGAGGACCTGCCCATGACCAGCATGCTCGAACGCCCTGTGGACCAGGAGAGTGTCAAGCCGACGCTGTCGGCACGGGAAGTGGAGATCCTGCGCGAATGGTTGATGAGCGACTCGAAATCGAAGGCGGCGGCACGGCTGTTCGTCGCTCCGACGACGGTGAGCACCCACATCGCCCGCATCCGGGACAAATACGCGCTGGTCGGCAGAGCGGCCCCGACGAAGGCCATGCTGCTCGCCCGGGCCTTGCAGGACGGATTGATCGACATCGACGAGCTGTGAGCCGGCGCGTCCGGTTCGACGAGGGTGGTTCCGCAGGCGACCGGTTCGTGCGGGTCTTCGTCCGCTTCGTGGTCCTCGGCTACCTGTTCTACCTGGTGCCCGTAATCGGCTACATGCCCACCGCCGCCGCCGTGACCGCCGGATGGTGGACGCCGCTCGCCGTGACCGCGATCGTCGGCTCCGCGCTGGCGATGGGCGCGGCGACGTTCCATCCGGACGTGCGCTGTCTCCGCCGCACCGCAGCAGCCAATGCGTGGCTGTTCGTTGCGGTGACCGTGCTGTGGTGGCCGGCCTGGAACGGTGGACACATCGCCGGCGACGACTACCTGTGGCTCACCCTCGTCCCCGGGCTGCCCGCGCTGTCCGCGGTCGCGGCATGGCGAAGCTGGCGACCGTTCGCGCATCTCGCCGTCGTCGAAGTGCTGGTGCACGCCACCGACCGGATCGTGCGTGACATTCCGGTCGGAGATCATGCGCTGCCGTCCTTCGCGTTCATCGCGACATATTCGATGATGTTCGTCGGGGCCGCCACCATCGGGCTCGCAGCCGGCCGGACCCTCGACGCGACGATCGCGACCACCCACGCCACCGCGTCCGCTGCCGCCGCGGCCGAGGCGAAGTCCGCGGAACGGACGCGGTTCGCCGCGCTCGTCCACGACCGGGTCATGTCGACGTTGCTGTCCGCGGGCCGCCAGGAGACGGACGAGCGAGTGGTCGGGCAGGCCCGGCGCGCGATCGCCGAACTCGACGATCTCCGCGTGAACTCCGGCGACGACCCGGGATCCGATGTCGGCGGCGTGGTGGCTCGGCTTCGTTCCGTCGCAACCGAAGTCGACGAGAATGTCGGGTTCGTGGTGAACATCGCTCCCGGCGCCGCGGGCACGCCGTACCCGCGCGACGTGGGCGCGGCCGTCGCGGCCGCGCTCGCCGAGGCGCTCCGCAACAGCGTCCGCCACGCGGGCGCGGCGGCGACGCGTGCGGTCACCGTCGACGCCGCTGCCGGAGCCCTCACCGTGACCGCGGCAGACGACGGTATCGGGTTCGATCCGGCCCGGGTCGGTGGCCGCCGACTCGGCATCGCCGTCTCCATCGGTGCGCGCATGCGGGCGCTCGACGGCGGTGACGCGACGGTCGAGTCGGCGCCCCGGCAGGGCACGATCGTCACAATCACCTGGCAGGAGCCGAGATGACCGGACCCGTCCCCGATATCCGTGATCTGCTCGGGATGCGCACCCCGGCCGCCTGGGCGCTGGTCGCCCTGTATGCCGTCACCTGCGTCCTCCTCGCCGTCGACGCTGCGCCCGACGCCGGGTCGATCTGGCCGCTGATACCTGCGGCGGGGGTGTGTATCGCCGCCGCGGTTGCGCTCGTGGCGGTCCCGGGCGACCCGATGCCGCTCGGGCCGTCGATCGCGCTGGCCTCGAGCGGCGTGGTGTCCTGCGGGTTCGTGCTGTTGGCCGGCCCGCTGCCGATGCCCGATCTCTCGCCGCTGTGGACGGTCGGTCTGTCGAAGATCATCTTTTCGTTCATGTGCGTGCGGGGGCGTGTCGCGCTCGCCTGGCTTGGCTATGTGCTGATGTTCGCGACCGCCATCGTCGGTGCCGGGGAGGCCGGGGAAGTCGGATTCGTCGTCGTGGCGATCAACGCTGCCCCCGTACTCATGGGCACCGTCTTCGCATACATGATCCGACCGGTCGTCCGATCGATCTACGAGTTACGGGAGCAGTCCACGCAGCGGATCGCGGCGGAGGCCGCGGCGTCGGCGATGATCGAGGAACGCGACGCGCAACTCGACAGGCTCGACGAACTCGCCCGGCCGCTTCTCGAGCGCATCGCGTCCGGATCGGAACTCGACGCTGCCGAACGCCTCGAATGCCTGGTGCTCGAAGCGCGGCTCCGCGACAGCGTGCGGGCGCCCATACTGCAGAACCCCGATCTCGTCGAGGAGGTTGCGGCCGCGCGCCGTCGCGGTGTGGACGTCGTGCTGCTCGACGACCACGGCATGGACGACGCCGAACCCACTGTCCGGGATCGGGTTCAGGCGGCCATCGCCGACGAGCTCGCCGCCGTGACGGACGGTTCCGTCACCGTCCGAGTGCTTCCTCCCGGCCGGGCGACGATGGTGTCCGTCCTGGTGAGCGGAGAATCGGTGCGACGCGCGGAGTTCGGGCCCGACGGCAACCGGCGGGACCGGACCGTAGGGTCTTCCGCGTGACCGTCACCAAATCGCTCGTCCTGTTCGCCCTCGCCGCCCTCTTCGAGATCGGCGGTGCCTGGCTGGTGTGGCAGGGCGTGCGGGAACATCGCGGCTGGATCTGGATCGGCGCCGGGGTCATCGCGCTCGGCGCCTACGGATTCGTCGCAACCCTGCAGCCCGACGCCAACTTCGGCCGGATCCTCGCGGCCTACGGCGGGGTGTTCGTCGCCGGTTCGCTGCTGTGGGGCGTGGTGATGGACGGGTTCCGCCCCGACCGATGGGACATCGCGGGAGCCCTGGTGTGCCTGGTCGGCGTCGGGCTGATCATGTACAGCCCACGCTGAAACGGTGGGGTGGCCGAATCCGCCACCCCGGGTGCCTATCCGGTGGGTGTGCCGGTCCACAGACTCGACCGCATGACAACTCACACCACCTCACGCCTGTCCCGCACCCTCATGACCGGATACGGCATGCTCGCCTACGGCGCGTTCCTCGTCGTATTCCTCTACGCCATCGGATGGGTCGAAGGACTCGTCGTACCCCGCACGATCGACGAGGGGCCCGCCGCACCCACCGCGGTCGCGGTGGTCATCGACCTCGCGTTGCTGTCGATCTTCGCGGTGCAGCATTCGGTGATGGCCCGGCCCTGGTTCAAACGCCGGTGGACCCGTATCGTTCCACCACCGATCGAACGGGCGACCTACGTCCTGTTCGCCAGCGCCGCACTGGCACTGGTGATGTGGCAGTGGCGTCCGATACCGCAGCAGGTATGGGACGTCGAGACGATGTGGCTGCGCGTCGTCCTCTACGCCGTCTCGCTCGGTGGGTTCGCACTGGTTCTGGCGTCGACATTCGCGATCGACCACTTCGACCTGTTCGGTGTCCGTCAGGTGATCCGCAATCAGCTCGAATTGCCCGCTGCCACCGCGGAATTCCTCACGCCGCGCCTGTACCGGATCGTGCGGCACCCGCTGTACGCAGGCTTCCTGATCGCGTTCTGGGTGGCGCCCACGATGTCCGTGGGAGGACTCATGTTCGCCGCGGTCACGACCGTCTACGTCCTCGTCGCCATACAGCTCGAGGAACACGACCTCATCGGCACCTTCGGGGACAGGTACCGCACCTACCGGACTCAGGTGCCGATGCTCGTGCCGGGCCGGCGCCGCGTGTCACCGGTGCGTGAACTCAGCCGTTCCTGAACTCGGGACTGCGAACTCAGGGAACGAAGACCATCCCGGTCGCAGGCGTCGAGTTGCAGACCGGTCCGCTGCCCAGGCTGACCGAACCGAACACGGTGGTCAACACGTTGCCCGAGCCGGTCTTCGCCACACCCGACAGGTTCGGGTAGGTACCGGTCAGGTCGGTGATTCCGGCCTGGCCGGTGTCGCGGTTCAGCCAGGCGACGGTGACCTGACCGGCGGCGGGCACCGGTCCCAGAGCGGGTGCGCTCGTGAACAGCACCTCGCCGGCGCCGATGGGCGGCGACGTTTCGGGTCCGGGCTGCGCGGTGATGGCCGAGAACGACGCGAGGCTGCCCTGGTTGAGGCAACCGATGGTGACGGCGGTCCCCAGTCCCTGAGGCGGGGCCGCTGCCGCGACGCCGGTGAAGAGTGCGGCCGCCGCAATCGGCGCCGCAACGGCAAGGATTCGACGGGTCATTCGCAGGGCGCTCATGCTGCTGCTTCCTCGAAAGGGGATGTCACGTCCGGGCGTCCACCACTGCGCTCCCCGAAGCGCACGCGGCGCGTCCCGCGTACCGTTTGACTCGATCGAGTTTATCGACCGGTTTCGGTCTCGGGGCTGTTTCGGTGATCTTGGCGCAGTCGATCGAGGCGATAGAACTCTCGTGCGTTGCCGGACAGGGCCGCCGCGCCGAGCTCGGTCCCGAGAGCATCGACGACGAGTTCGACGTCCTCGTCGCGGAACGGGCGGGGCGCTCGCGTCGACGGCAGATCCGTGCCGAACATCAGCGCCGACGGATTCGCCGCGGCGACGGCCCGCAGTGCGGACGGGACGTCGAAGTCGACCCGCCCGAACCCGGTGGCCTTGACCCGGACCCCACGCTCGGCGAGTTTCAGCAGGTGGGGGAGTCCTTCCGCGGAGAGCCCGAGATGATCGATGCTCACCGCGGGCAGCCGCTCGATCGTCGCCGCAAGTCCGGGCAGGTCCCGGGCATCGACATACAGTTCGGCGTGCCACCCGGCGACCTCGTGGACGCGGCGTGCGAGTGCGTCGAGGTCGGTGATCGACGCCGATCCGCCCCGTCGGACGTTGAACCGGACCGCGCGGACCCCGGCCGCATCGAGCCGGACGATCTCGTCGTCGGTCGCCGATGCCGGAAGCTGTGTCACTCCGACGAAGCCCGTGCCGAGGACCTGCAGCGCGTCGAGCAGGTAACTCTGGTCGAAACCCTGGAACGAGCCCGACACGACGGCGCCGCCGGTCACGCCTAGCGTGGCGACGCGCGTCCGATAGTCGGTGGCGGTGAACGCGGGCGGCAGGTAGCCGTCGTTCTCGATCAGCGGGAAGCGCGGATCGATGATGTGCAGGTGGGCGTCGAACACCGGGAAGTCGGACACACGGCAACGGTAGTGCGGTGAAGTGCCCCCGGCAGGATTCGAACCTGCGACACCGGCTTTAGGAGAGCCGTGCTCTATCCCCTGAGCTACGAGGGCGTGCACAGGAGACGGGCGGGCCGATTCGCTGCGCGGATGTGAGTGTAGCGGTCGGGCAGCAGGGGTTGTGACGCGGTCGATCCGTGCGCTCACACCGGGCGGGGAAGGGTTTCCGAAACCGACGCGTCGGTCCGATTCCCGATACTCGAGATAAAGGAAACGTAACGGTGGCGCATGGCGATATCGTTTTGTTACCTTGGTTCGGCCAGGAACGGCCGGAACCCTCCGGACGGAAGCGGACGAAGACGAGGTAGCAACTGTGGGACGGCACCAGCGCGGACGTGACGAGGTCGCGGCATTCGAGTTCGACCTGCCCGGCACCGCCGCTGAGCGAGGCCGTCACCGCGTGGAGCCCACCGGTCCCTCGGTTCCGGTGAAGGCCGCGACCGTCGCCGCCGCGACCGGCGCCTTCTTCGCCGTCGGTGCTCAGCTCACCGCGGGTACCGCCGCTGCCGCCCCGGCGCCGGCCCAGACCGGTTCGCTGCCGTTCGAGGTCCCCGAGGGCCTGCTGCCCGCCGGATTCGAGATTCCCGCGGTCCCGGGTGTCACCGCCCCCGTCGACGACCACGGCCACGTGCACGGTCCCGAACTTCCCGCCCCGCTCGCAGACCTCGTCGACCAGTTCGGTGACGCCGGGCAGTGGCTGAACGACCTGAACCCGATCAAGCCGACGACGGTGCAGCCGGTGTCGGGCACCCTGACCTCCGACTTCGGTCAGCGCTGGGGCTCGCACCACGGCGGCATCGACATCGCCGCCCCGATCGGCACCCCGATCAAGTCCGCCTCCGACGGCACGGTCCTCGACGCCGGCCCGGCCTCCGGCTACGGCCAGTGGGTGCGCGTGCTCAACGACGACGGCAGCACCGCCGTCTACGGCCACGTCGACACCTACCAGGTCGCCGCGGGCCAGCGCGTGAGCGCCGGCGACCAGATCGCCACCGTCGGCAACCGCGGCTGGTCCACCGGACCGCACCTCCATTTCGAGGTGTGGGATCAGGACGGCAACAAGACCGATCCCAATGCGTGGCTGAACACCCGCGGTGTCGTCGCCGACTGGAGCAGCTACCGCGCCGTGTAACCCGATCCGGGGATAGTATCCGGGGATAGGCCGGACGTTCGTCGGCTACCGGATCGAACGGGGACGTCATGGGCACCGAGATCAGGATGCGATCCTTCACGCGTGACGACCGACGTCAGTTCCGCCGCAAGGTACAAGCCTGCGTGTCGGTGCTCGATCGCATGTTGCGCGACGACGCTTTCATCGATGTGCACGAGCCGCCGGAACCGCAGCTCGGCATGGAGATCGAGTTCAATCTCGTGCGCGACGACATGGCGCCGGCGATGTCGAACCTCGAGGTCCTGGAGGCGATCGACGACGCGTCCGTGTTCCAGACCGAACTCGGGCAGTTCAACGTCGAGATGAACGTCGAACCCGGTCGGCTGACCGGCGACGCGACCGTCGAACTCGAAGAAAAGCTCCGGCAGTCGCTGCGGCGCGCCGACGAGCGAATGCACCGGCAGAACGCGCAACTCGTCATGGTCGGGATGTTGCCGACGCTCGAACTCCACCATCTCGGCCGCGAATGGATCACGGCGAACCCTCGCTACGAGGCGCTCAACGAACAGATCTTCGCGGCGCGCGGCGAGGACATCGAACTCGACCTCGACGGGGTGCCCCTGCCGGGCACCGACGTCGTCGAACAGCTACGGGCGGACACCAACTCGGTGGTGCCGGAGGCGGCGTGTACGTCGCTGCAGCTCCACCTGAGGGTCGCGCCGGAGGAGTTCGCCGCGCACTGGAACGCCGCGCAGTGCCTCGCGGGCGTGCAGGTCGCGTTGGCGGCGAATTCGCCTTTCCTGGCGGGGAAGGCGCTGTGGCACGAGAGCCGGATTCCGTTGTTCGCGCAGGCAACCGACACCCGCACGCTGGAACTCAAGAACCAGGGAGTGCGTCCGCGCGTGTGGTTCGGGGAACGGTGGATCGACTCGGTGATCGACCTGTTCCAGGAGAATTCCCGGTACTTTCCGGCGCTGTTGCCCGAGGTGTCCGAGGCCGACCCGGAGGCGGACCTGGCGGCGGGTCGTGTCCCGGAACTGCGTGAGCTGCAGATGCACAACGGCACCATCTACCGGTGGAACCGGCCGGTCTACGACATCGCGGACGGTCATCCGCACCTGCGCATCGAGAACCGCGTGTTGCCTGCGGGGCCCACGGTGCTCGACATGATGGCCAACGCCGCGTTCTACTACGGCGCGCTGCGGGCCCTCGTCGACGCCGAACTCCCGATCTGGCACCGAATGAGTTTCGATGCGGCACAAGGGAATCTGGGTATCGGCGCGAAATACGGACTGGATGCGCGGTTGTACTGGCCCGGTCTGGGCTGGGTCGGCGCGGACGAACTGGTGTTGCGTCGGCTGCTGCCGCTGGCGCACGCGGGACTCGAGGCGTTCGGGCTGTCGTCGCGGGCGCAGGACCGTTACCTCGGGATCATCGAACAGCGCAGTCTGAGCCGTCAGACGGGAGCGGCGTGGCAGCGTGCGCAGGTCGCCCGCCGGGAGGCCGCGGGGGCGGATCGCCGAACCGCGCTCACCGAGATGATGCGCGACTATGTGCGCAACATGGCCGGAGGCCGGCCCGTGCACGAGTGGGAAGCCTAGTGTGGCACCGGGTTCCGGCGCAGGCCCGAGAACATATGCAGGATAACCGTTTCCATTTCGCGTGACGTCGATTCGGTTTCCTCGGTGCCGGCCAGCGACTTCGCGGCGCCGCACAGGAGGTCGAAGAGCAGTCGTGTGGTGATCTCGATCGGCAGCGGCTTCAGTTCACCGGCGTTGTCCAGTTCGACGAGTAGTGCCTTGATCGTCGGGATCACGAACTCGTTGTCGAGTGCGCAGGTGCGTTCCTCGCCGAGGACCCCGACGACCTGCCGCAGCAGGGCGCGTGCGTCCCTGTCCTCGGCGTACACCTTCAGGTAGGCGCGCAGGGCCCGCTCCACCCGTTCCCACGGGTCCGTCACGTCGCCGATCGCGTTCACGACGGTCGCCAGGCCGTCGGCGAGCGAATCCCGGACCAGCTGCGCGAAGATCGTCTGCTTGTCCGAGAAGTGGTGGTAGACGGCGCCTTTGCTGACGTTCGCGAGCTTGGCGATGTCCTCGACCGAGGTGTTGGCGAACCCGCGGTCGACGAAGAGGGAGCGTGCCGCTTCCAGGACCGCGTCCCTGGTGAGGGCGGCGTACATCTCGCGGCGGCCGGACTTGACAACGTTCACAGTACGCGACGATACTCTCCGACCATAGGTATTTGACCGACTCGGAGTATGTGAACCGATGCGAGTTTGTGAACTCCGGCCGGCGCAGCACCCAGGAATGTTGTGCACGAGGAGGTCGTGATGAGCTGGGACGAGTACCACCGCAAAACCGCCGTCCTCGACGCCGTCCTGGACCGGGCGGCCGAGACGGGGCAGACCACGCTGCCGTACGTCGACGTGCCGGAGGCGTCGAGTGTGTTCGCGTCGGAGTCGGACCTGGTCTCGGCGCTCGAAGCGAAATGGGCCGTGCTCTACCGGGGATTTCTCGAGCAGGAGGCGTTCGCCGGGGAAAGCACCGGAGCGAGCCCTGCGGAGATCGCCCGATCCGCATGGGAGCGCGTCGACGACGCGGAGCCCGCGCTGCGCCGCCTGATCGACCACAACTCGCCCCACGGCGGTCCGACGCTGGCCCGCGCCGCCGAAGACGTGCCGATCGAGGCATCGGGTGGCGTCGGAGGGTCGTTGCGGCCGTGGAGTGCGAACGTCGGAGGAGTCGCGGGGCCCAGCGGGGTCGCAGCCGAGGTCGGAGCGCTGCTGATTCTGCTCATGTTCGCGTTCGTTCTGTGGTCGCTGTACTGAGTGCGGCTTCGCCGCCGGTGTGCCTTTGTGGCGCTTGAGCGGGTCGAACATGAACACCACACCGTCGGCCTGCGCGAAGAACCGCATGTGCTGGACATGGACGTTGTTCGGATTCT